>CAIKAI010000092.1 GCA_903825325.1 Candidatus Shapirobacteria bacterium
AACCCTAACTGCTCTACTAATATTTGCTGTCGATCCCTTTCGAATTGAATATTAACCCCGTCGGTTGCGGCCGTAATCATAGCCTCGGATTCTGCTATTTGCGCCGTTAAATCAGCCACATTGCGACGCGAGTCATCAATCATTTTTTGTTCCAACCCCTTCATCTTTTGAATTTGTTCAGCATCTAACATATGATGCTCTGACCGCCCTGAGAATAATTCAATCCCAGGAAGAGCGCCAAAAAACGCGGTGAACCTATGCCATGGGTTACTATCGGAGACAGATTCCGGTCTCGAATCGTCCGGAAGCGATGCTGTTAAGGTAACAAAAGGTAATTCGGCGCCAGCACTTGCTGCTTTTAATAAAAAAGAATCGCAGTAGTCTTGATGCGCCTCCATAAGAGCACTGGGCGCTTCGCCAATTTCAACTGATTGGCCCGATTCGACAACTCCAGTGTTTGTATTTGCACTAACGCTGACGTCTTGACCTTGTCCCTTATTTTCCGATAAATTATTTTCCAGTCCCATTCAATCTCATTTCTAGTGACGATATGTCAATACAAGAATTTTTAATTATATAATTTAAAAATACGCCTAGAGCATGCGGAATGCAACAACTTCAATCATGAATGAAGTACTAAATTTAAAATCTCGAATTATCAATTTAAAGTTTGATAATTGATAATTATTTGATAATTGGCACTTGATAATTGATTATTAATACTATCTTTTCCTTGACGCCTGTGGATAACTTTACTATTATATGGCTAGACGCCCTGTGGATAAGTCGCCATGGACAAACAGGTATTAAAGGCTTAGATTAAGGTTGGAGCAAATTATGAAAACCATGAATGAAAAAGAAACTTGGCAGGCTGTCATGGGAGAAATGGAAATCTCCTTGAGTAAAGCCAACTTTACCACGTGGTTTAAAGACACGTTTATTTTGAATTTGTCGGCGGAAAACTTTATCATCGGAGTGCCAAATAGCTACGCTAAAGAGTGGTTTGAGAAAAAATATTATCCACAGCTCTTGCCGGCCATCCAAAAGTATCAAAAGGACGTTAAAGACTACAGTTGCCAAGTGGTTAGTACCCAATTTAAACCTGAAACACTTCCACTCGATACAAAATCGCCGGTCTCCCCTTTCTCCGCCACAGCCAGAGCCACCCCAATTAATATTACTTTAAACCCAAAATATACTTTTGACACTTTTATTGTCGGTGGTTCTAACCGTTTGGCTTCAGCCACTGCACACGCGGTCGCCGCTAAACCCGGCACAACTTATAATCCCCTATTTCTCTATGGTGGCGTGGGACTGGGCAAGACTCATTTAGCCCAAGCGATCGGTCATGAAATTTTAGCTCAAAACCCAAAGAAAAAAATTATTTATGTTAGTTGTGAAAACTTCACTAACGAATTTGTCCAATCCATTTCAACCGGCAAAATGAATGAATTTAAGAAGAAATACCGCGACGCCGACGTATTACTAGTTGATGATATCCAATTTATGGCCGGTAAAGAGGGGACGCAGGAGGAATTTTTTCATACATTTAATGCGCTCCACCAATCTAACCGGCAAATTGTCATTACGTCCGACCGCGTGCCCAAAGCCATACCACAACTAGCAGACAGACTGTCTTCGCGCTTCGGCAGCGGCATGATTGCTGATGTTCAACCGCCAAACATGGAAATGCGTCATGCCATTTTACGAGCCAAGTGCGAAGAAAAAGATTATGTCGTGGCCGACGAGGTTTTACATTTCATAGCCGAAAACATTGAGTCTAATATTCGAGAGTTGGAAGGCGCGATTA
>CAIKAI010000093.1 GCA_903825325.1 Candidatus Shapirobacteria bacterium
GTTTTTACGAGCTTCAATTTAATACAAAAGAGCAGACTTGGACGTTGAAAAAATCCGCTTAAATACTCACGATACGTCCAGAAGTCGTCTTAATCTCATATTCATCTTGCCCAAGATTTCCATCATCTCATAAGCATGCTCCCCTAAAATGTGGTCTTCTGCACTATATAAATCCTTCACTGCGCTCTGTGCAAGGTCAACACTCTGCTGTGCGTGTTCCAATTTCTCTCGATCCTGAACCAACATAAAGACCTCCCGCTTGTCTCTGAATAATTATTTTGTCAATTCACTATCGGAATAATTTAAGGGATTATTATCTCTAAATAATTATAATGTCAATTATCCCTATGCCCCATTCCCTGCTTTTGGGTTTCCCTATTCCCTGTCTTTTGGCACTTAAATATCCCTATTAAATTAAACAGTCAATTTAAATACAAAAAAAGCACCAGATCAGGGGAACCTGGTGCTTCGATCAGCCTATACTTGCTTGTGGAGGTTCGTTTAGGCTGATATATCATACATATATATTACTTAATGGCACTCTCGACGGCATTTGGGTATGTTGTATCGTACTCAAATGCACTTTTTTTAGTTAGCTGAATTAAAATGAAACTCCCTTTTAAATGTAAATTAAAGTTTACGCTCATAAGCTGCCAACGGAATTTTTACTCTATTACCAATTTCCTGATCAGTAAAAATAACCTTTGGTGATTTTCTAACAGATCGAAATGCCTGCCATTTCTCTCTTTTGACCATAGCCATGACTACCTCGTCGGACGGATGACAGTCAACTGGAAAATAAATTATTCGCTAATTCTTTTGGTTTTGGGTTTTTGCTTGTACCGGTGTTGACTGAGCCACCGTTTTTAAACCGCCTTACACCGCTTCTAACCGCCTTTTGCACTTGACAGCTCATAACCGCCTTAACCGCTTTTACCACCGTTTCTACCAACCGGTTTTCGGGAATGTTTTACCTCATAAAAAAGAAGTTTCTTCTCACAGCCAGTAATCACCTCATCGGCGTGGGAAGCCGTAAACTTCATCCTCTATCAAATTAATCTACAAAGTGTGCGATTTCTTTTTCTTAAATTAATCACTAAATCACTCCAAAGAGCACATAATACTTACAATCTATCAAATGTATGTGCTCGTATTTGCTTATTAATTGTCAAGTAATTAATTCAATTGTCTAATTAATTTAATATGACACTCATTTTCGGAAAAGTTTTACTACGTTTAATCCTGTATTTTTGTTAGCAAAACACAAGCCCACTCTTCTTTTATCTGCGGGCGTTGTTTTAATCTTTTGAATTTAGGCGATTAAGACACGGCTTCTTCGTGTCGTTTTTAATCTCGCCGTGCTTCTATCAAAAGTCTTCTTAATCAAAAGCCAGGTTCTAATCAATCGTCAGGTTCTGAACCTACCCACCCGCCTGAACATCTTCTGCTTAATTCTTTCTGCTTTTAAAACATAATGGCTACCAATCAAATTATCTTATGGTAGCTTACCTTTTTAATCTTCTGATTAATAAAGGCTGGACGGAAATTTCAGACCAGTTATGTTTTGGTTTTGCTTTTAGCCGGATTTCTATTTAAGCTCTCAAGCGGTGGAAATACAACAATTATTTTTAAGGTTTCAAAAATCTTTTAAGCAGGCATCGAACAAAAGCAGTTAAAACTTAAAAAATTGCCAGGGCGTAAAATTACTGAAAGTTATTTTACATAGGTTATTTTTGTATAATTTCTATAAAATCTTAACGGAAAATTGTAACCAATTTTACCTGCCTTTCAAAACGTCATTCATAACGCTTTCAAAAATAAGTCTCCCAACGGAAATAATTCTGCCAAAGGAAAACATCGCCCGCCTTACAACGGCTTCTGCTTTTGACGCACCAACCGCTCTACTTCATGCCGACCGGTTCGGGTCCCTGCCGTTTCGGGCA
>CAIKAI010000094.1 GCA_903825325.1 Candidatus Shapirobacteria bacterium
CCAATATAACCAAACTCAATTCCGGGGACAGGTATTTTATTTACCCCATTTAAATTGTTTTTTACCTGTGCCGCAAAGCTACTAATTAAATTGTTAAATAGTTTGGTTGTAGCCAAACCCAATATTTTTGGACCCACAATATTAAAAATTGTTCCCACTACCGCTGCCCCCAAAACCACTGACAGTAAGATTTTTTCTGGTCCAAAATAACTTAATAATCGTCGAAGAGTCCCTTGAAAGTCCTTGGCTTTTTCCACCGGTCGACCCAGCGAGCCAAAACCCCGCCCCATTGGTCCGCCCATTGCCGCTGGTGGTGGACTTTGTTTTTTTAAATCAGCGGTACTCATTTATTTTCCCCCTCAATTTCAGCCGCCGATAACTGCGACGACACAATTCCCCGATAAACCTCACAGCTTTTCATTAGTTCTTTATGTTTTCCTATACCTACAATTTTGCCATCGTCCAGGACGATTATTTGATCGGCATCGATGACCGTGCTCACTCTCTGTGCCACGATTATTACCGTCGCTTCTTTTGTTTCTGCCTTTAAGGACGCTCGCAATTTTGCGTCAGTTATGAAATCGAGTGCTGAAAAGGTGTCGTCAAATACGTAAATTTCTGGCTTCCTCACTAATGCCCTGGCAATCGAAAGTCTTTGCATTTGTCCTCCTGAAACGTTAGTACCCCCTTGAGAAATCATTGACTCAAAGCCATTTGGCATTTTGGAAATAAATTCGCTGGCTTGAGCAATTTTTGCCGCCTGTTTAATCTCAGACTCAGTGGCATTTTCCTTGCCATATCGTAAATTATTATTAATTGTTCCCGAAAACAGAATTGCCTTTTGGGGTACAAAGCCGATTTTTGCTCGTAAATCATCTTGAGATATCTCTCGGACATCAGTTCCATCAATCATTATTCTGCCTTTTTGGACATCATAAAAACGGGGGATTAGATTAACCAAAGTCGATTTCCCCGACCCCGTACCCCCAATAATCGCCGTTACTTTGCCCGGCGTGCAGCTAAACGAGATATCTGACAATGCCGGTTTCTCTGCATTATGGTAACTAAACGTTACCTTATCGAATTGAATATAGCCTTTCTTTGCGCTCACTTTTTTAGTACTTTTTGGATCTTTGATTTCCGGCTCCATATCTAAGATCTCGTTGATTCTATTTGCCGACGCCTCCGCTCGGGGAATCATAATGAACATCATCGCTACCATCAGCAAGGAAAATAATATTTGGGCAGCGTATTGCAAAAAGGCAAACATAGCCCCAATTTGCAATGTCCCGCCGGCCACTCGTTTACTGCCAAACCAAATAATTGCCACGCTGGAGACGTTTATTAATAACATCATTACCGGCATCATTGACGCCACCAGTTGATTAACTTTAATTGCCACATTAGTCACGTCTAAATTTGCCAAATCAAACTTTTTCTCTTCATGCTTAATCCGGTTAAAAGCCCGCACTACCCGAACTCCGGTTAAATTTTCGTCTAAAATTAAATTCAACTTATCCAACTTGACCTGCATTACTGTAAACAATGGCACTGCTTTAACCAGCAGTAATAAAATAACCGTGACTAATACAGGAATAATCGTCACCAATATCCATGACAAACCCACATCTTGTTTTAAAGCCATAATTACTCCCACTACTAAAGTTAACGGAGCCGTAATTAACAATCCTAGAACCATCACCATTACTTGCTGAATTTGGGCGGTGTCGTTAGTAGTTCGGGTAATCAATGAGGCTGTGCTAATCACATCAAATTCGTGCAACGAAAAATTCGCCACTTTATTAAATATCTCGTCGCGTAATGTTTTGCACATCCCGGTGGCCACTCTGGAGGAAAAATAGACGCCAATTATGGCACAGACTGTTCCGCCGACAGCCACCACCGTCATTATCAATCCGGTTTGCCAAATGAATCCCGTATTATAAGAAGCGATTCCTTTGTTGACAATATCCGCCATTAAATTAGGCAAATACAAATTCGCCGCCGACTGGCCCACCGCTAATATCAATATTAAAACTAGCAACCATTGATATGGCTCTAAATAGCGTAAAAGCTTAATCATATTTAATTGACTTCAATCAATTCGTATATTATACTATATAATAGTTAGATAGTCTAAGTACTTATGAAATCCGATCCTACATTAGATTTGATGGATATGCTTCTCAAAGTCTCGCGCCAGATGAAGGCGGAAATGTCCTATTCCTCTGATATAGTACATTTAAGCGTTCTCCAAATTCAAACACTCTTTTTTATCAATCAAAACGGCCAGGTATCGATGAGCGATGTCGCCGCCCATTTTCGTATCGAGTTGCCTTCTGCCACTAGCTTAATTAATAAGCTCTGCGACCAAAAATTTACTATCCGTTTTGAAGGCGAACTCGATCGTCGTTTAGTTATGGTTAAGTTAACCAACGATGGTAAAATTCTTTTAGAGCAGGCCATTAGTGAACGTCAAAAAAAGCTTGCCAAAACTCTCTCATTTTTATCAGCGTCAGAAAAATCATCCTTGCTCACCATTTTGCAAACCTTAAATAGCCGATTGCAGTTAAAAAATGAAAATTAAATATCTTCTCGCCACCACTTTCTTTATTGTCATTTTTGTGAGTTGTGAATTTCTCATTTTTAATCTACTTTTAACACCTCCTTCGGCAAATGAAAATTCTGGTCCAACCACTACCGCTTCTGTTAAATTTGTCAATTCAACCATCACTTCCACCGGGACAATCACTGCCCAAAATCGCGCCACATTAAATTTTCAAACTTCCGGCAAATTAGTTTACCTTCCTTTTAAAGAAGGGGACACGGTTACTGTTGGTCGGACCATCGCCAAATTGGACACTTATGCTTTGCAACGCCAATTGACCGTCGCTCTCAATAATTACCGTACTACCCGCAATACTTTTGATCAGACCCAGCAAAATGCCCAAGACAATGTCCTCAAAACACAAATTGCCCCCACCTACAATAATAATAATGCTTTTGAAAATTCAATCGTTGTCAATGATGCTCTCAAACGTTTAGTTGATCAAAGCCAGGCCGGGCTTGATAATTCAGTTATTAATGTTGATCTGGCTAATTATGCAATCCAACTCTCTACTCTCAACTCGCCGATTAATGGCATTATTCTCCACCAGGATGTCTCTGTTGCTGGTCTAAATGTTACTCCGGCTACATCTTTTGTCATTGCTGATCCCAGCACTATGGTTTTTCGGGCCAATGTTTCTGTCGAAGATATCTATTATGTCGCAGTAGGTAACTCGGTTAGTTTGGCCGTCGATGGTGTTCCCGCAAAACTGGACGGCACTGTCATTAAAATTTATCCTTCCAAAGTTACCCTCGCTAATGGCCAATCAGTTTATCAAGTCGACATTTCTTCCCCCGAATTAACCAAACAAACTAAATTTGATCTCACCGGTACTGCCATTATCAGCACTAATTCTCAAAACGTTGCTCTTGTTCCAGCCTGGACTGTCCTCTCTGGAAAATATATTTGGACTAATAATTCGGGTGTACCAGCTTTAAGATTTATCACTGTCGGCAAAATTCACGCTAATGAAATCGAAGTTACTGATGGCTTATCACCTACTGATAAAATTATCGTCGATCCTAAATCTATTCCTTCAACTCAATACCCACTCTTATGAAAAAAATGTTTTCCCTTTTTCAAAGTAAAAACTTTCTCCGTACTCTCGGCGTGGCCAGTTTGTTGACACTTATCATCGGTTTATACTTACTCTATCTTGGTTCAACTAGCCGCGTTCGCATCGACAAATCTCTCGTTCAATCTCCCGTCATTACAATTTCGCCCACGACTGGTGGTAAGGTTCGCGAAATTGACGTCAAAGAAGGTCAAACTGTCCAAAGTGGCGATCAGTTAGCTGTTGTTGGTTCCGAAACCTTACGTGCCGACACTGATGGCTTAATTATTTCGGCAAGTGATCTTACTGGTTCCACCGTCACTGCTCAAACTCAGCTTATCCAAATGATCCGACCGGTTAATATCCGAGTTGTTGGTACCATTGACGAAGATAAGGGTCTTAGTGATATTCGGGTGGGCCAGGTTGTTTCTTTTACCATTGATGCTCTACCTGGTCATTCCTACTGGGGTTATGTCGACGAAATCTCTCCCAGTGCCTTATCTCCCGCCTTCTCATTCTCCACTTCCACCGAACGTACCGTCCAACAATTTAACATCTACGCCAAATTTAACTCATCCGCTTATCCAGCTATCAAAAACGGCATGTCCGCCAAAATGGTAGTTTACACTAAAACCAAATAGTCTTGTCGTCAATCTATTGGGTATTTTTTAATCAGTTCAATCCCTTTTTCTACATATTCCCTAAAATCTTTTCGTTTCAAAAATGGTTCTTTTAGTGCCTGTTGCAAATCGACAATTTTTGGATAATTATGTCCCAAATAATATCCCTCCACTTGATATGGCAACAAAATGTTAATTCTTTTTTCTAGCCCCACTAATGCAAATGCGGCAACTTCCGCCAACGCCCAAATTTGCAGATCTTTTAATCCAGAATTAGGATAAAGTTTTCTGTGGATGGAAAAATAATGAGCCAACAATATTTCATGCGCCGTTATCCGTCTTTGCAGATAAGGATTTTCCTTCCACCATCGACAGACTACATTGCCGTCCCAATTTGAAATTCCCTCATTAAAATGGGTCAAAATGCATATATATTCATCATAGAACCAAGGCACAGTCGATTGCTCCACTGCCTTCGAAAAATCGTCCATAATCTCTTTCCAGCTATTTTCGTAGAGTACTTTCGTTTTTTCCATGTAGGATAAATAAACACTATAAGTTTTATCCACCAATTCCCCTAACTCTTTTTGAGCCATCTCGAAGTTTTTAAAATTATGAATTTTTTCCGCCATTGATTGCGCAATTTCCATTCGTTCTGCCCGCAATTTCCAATCATCTCCTTTTAACATCATATAAATCATCTCCACATCATATTCTTTGGAAATCTCAAACTTTATTTTCATAGTCTTATTATACAATCACATTATTCATCGCGGTCCGTTCATCCGGTATTTAGAATTAATTAATTATCAACTATAATTAGCCATGACAGAGTTACTTAGCCGCTACCTTCCTACTGCGATCGTTGTTGTCTTTTTAATAGTCCTACTTATTCGGACGCGTCAACATCGTCTTTCAGCTGAAAAAGTCAAAAATGAAATTAAAAATCGCTATACCGGCCAAACAGTTTTTTTCTGCGATAACTGTGAGGACTTAGGTAAAAACTTAGTTCAATTTTTTGGCGACTCTTATGGTGGGAAAATTCTCCCCAGTAACGCCTTACTACTTCCCGATGGGCGTCAATATCCGATTAAAGAAGTTTATGCCGCCGACGATACCCCCTCGCTTCCCGATGCCGAAATTTCCGACGGCATGAAAAACTGCGCCATTGTCATCGACAGTCCTCATTTTGATTTTGCCGCTCTTAACCAAGTCTTAAAGTCCGAGAACATCGCTGTCTTTAAAGTCATTTCAGCCTAAAACGGCTTCTAAAAAGTGGCAAACAAAACTCAAAAATTTCAATACATTGACTCCCTCCGCGGTATCGCTATTTTGGCTGTTCTTTTAGTTCATTGCCATTTTTATGGCCGTAACCAGTACCCCTCATATTTTGTTAGTTTGTTTAACCACGGTGATCTCGGTGTTCAACTATTTTTTATTATCAGCGCTTTTACACTTTGTCTATCTTTTGACAAAAGACTCCTTCAAGAAAAGCACCCTGTCCGTAATTTTTACCTCCGCCGGCTCTTCCGGGTAGTGCCTCTCTTTTACTTGGCCCTTATTTATTATTTGTTTTTCTTTACTGGCTCCGACCGATCCGTCCTTGCCATCCCTACCGCCATTAATCCTTTAGTTATTCTCTCCACTTTGACTTTTACTCACGGGTTATTTCCGAGTGCCATCAATACCCTTGTCCCCGGCGGTTGGAGTTTGGCTGTCGAAATGGGTTTTTACCTTATTTTTCCCTTTTTGTTTCGCTACATTAATAGCCTTCGTCGCTCTGTTTTGTTTGGTTTTGTAACGGCGTTAGCCTATCAAGTTTTTTATTACCTTGTCTACAAACACCCCGTTTTCGCCACACCCCTACTTTGGCAACAATTCCTTTACTATTTTTTGCCATCTCAACTCCCAATTTTTCTAATTGGTTTTATGTTATTTCACTTATCTACAACCAAATTCTCACAATTAAAATTTACTCAAAAGGACAATATTTTTATCCAACTTGTCTTACTACTTACCATTATTCAGCTTGCATCAATTTCTATTTTTCCCTATCATTTTCTTTATTCACTGTTATTTGGCTTTGGTATTTATTTACTATCAATCCACCCTACTCGATTTTTTGTTAACCGATTCACGGCCTATATCGGCAAAATTAGTTTTAGTTTATATCTAGTTCATTTTGCCATCCTCAAATATCTGTCATTATTCAATCTCGTTGACTTCGTCAACCAAGGTCTCCTTAATTTTTCTCTCCGTTATCTCTTATTGTTAGTTCTTGGAACAGCCCTTGCTAGCCTGACATACTTTTTGATCGAAGTCCCCTTTATCCGTCTTGGTCAAAAATTAATTAATCGACTTGAAATCGAGCACTGACTATAACAACAGCAGCGATGCTGCAACTACAATAACTCCGGCCGC
This sequence comes from Candidatus Shapirobacteria bacterium, assembly GCA_903825325.1. Lineage (GTDB taxonomy): Bacteria > Patescibacteriota > Microgenomatia > UBA12405 > UBA12405 > UBA2283. Next base: position 6,704 of record CAIKAI010000094.1, read on the forward strand.
AATTTTTTCTTTACCATATTCTCTTTCACCCAAAAAGAATACTCCACCCACAATCGTTAATACTTCGTTTAATGTGACCACTAAGACAACCTTTGAAGCTTCACCTACCGTCATTGCCTTCATAAAGAAAAAATAACCCAAAGCATTTATCAAGGCTAAAAAGATAAACATCGGATTAATTAATTTAAATTGTTTTTTAAGTGCCGGCAGCTTAATTGGCGGGACTGCTATTGCAAACGCCGATGAACTAAAGCTCGAAATTGCTGAGTACAACACCGCCCCCCAAGCCACCGCCACGACTTTGTCGATTGTCCAACCTATTCCTAAAACTACTCCTAGCAGTGCCGAATAAATAAAGCCCCTGTCAATTTTCATTTTGAATCCATAAATTCTGATAATTAGTGCCACCATTGTCGCTACCATAATTACCATTGCCACCACTTTACTAATTGTCAGTGATTCGCCTAAGAATATTATTGACAAAACAAACGCCAGCACGGTTCCAATTTTTACCAAAATCATAAAAGTCGATATCTCCGTATGTTTTTTAGCATTGGTTTCCAAAAATCCAAATACGCCCCATACTAAAAATACAATCGCCGTCAATACAAGAATCATTGGTGTAATTTTCCCAATCTTAATTGACTCAAAAATTCCTAGTGACAAATTGATTAGAGCTGTCAGACCATAAAAAAACACCGCAAACGCTTTTGTATCCTCAGTCTCTTTTAATACGACCCTGGTCAAAATATTGAACACGGTGTAAAGTATCATCGGAATTAGTGCATAAAAGTACCACGTCATTGCCAATTATACCGCCAGCTGCGACAATAACCATATGTCTACATCTCCCCAACTAACTCCAAACCCTGCCGCGGCTATTCTTCCGGTAGTTTTTGTCATTTTATTAATCTCTGCGTTATTATTTTTAGCATTTTCGACAAAAGTGTGGGATTTGTCTGGCTACTTCAAATCTATTCAAAATCAATTAGAAAGTTTTTCAGCTTTATTAAACGATTCTCCCTCGCCAACTGCAGCCCTATTACCCATTGCCACCATGGCTCCTACTACCCCAACCTCAACAAAACCAAAAGCAACTTCGACTCCCACCCACAAACCAGTTGAGGTTTGTTACCGATTAAACATTCGTGAGGGTGAATTCGCCAGCAACAAGTGCTATTCCAAAACCAATTATGACAACTTGATTTACTACCTTCAACGTTTTGACTCAGCCAACTTCGACCTCCAAACTGCTCAGGGTTCGATTAGTATTACTTGTAACTGTCGCAACCAACAAGAATGTGATTTCTTTAAAGACAATTGTTCTCAAGCACAACAACAAAAATCACAGGCCGAATCAAACATTACCAAATATCGTTCAATGATTAAATCAATTATTTCCCAAGGCAAATAAACTATGTTTGACCTAATTGGTTGGATTGGTGCAATTTTCTACATTCTTGGCTATGGTTTAGTTGCTACCCATAATCTCAGCAGTGAAAAAAAAGTTTTTCATTTTTTAAATATTATTGGTGCCATTGGACTTTCCATTGCTGGTTGGCACAATCACGATATCCCTTCTCTTGGACTAAATATTGCATGGGGTTTAATTGCCATCTATGGTTTTCTCCTATCTCGCTGAGTACTTTTGCTATAATTTAACCAGATGCCCGAAAAGAAACTTGATCAGCCTCAGCGTACTCCAATCCAAGAAATTATGTATCAGTCAGAGCAACAGTATTTTACTGGTCAGGACATTTTTGTTGAAAATAATACCATCAAATACCCCGAAATTGGCAAGTTTATCATTAGAAAAATGCATGAAGCCATGACAGTGGGGGAACGGGCCACCATCGCCCAGACAGCTCTGGCGGTTTACGAAGTCGCCCAAACTCTTCGGCTTCCAATTGTTGACCCTGCCGAAGACAATTCTCAAGATCCATCACTCGACATTTATATTATGATTGGAGAAGATGAAATGTATCAACATCCGGGTCTTAATTTTATTTTTACTGGTATTAAAGATAATCTCGACGAGTTCCCCGAAGTTGCCAACTATATTATCGCTAGTATCAAAGAGATGCCTGTCCCTGAGCAGGGTCGAATAATTGGTGAAACTGCCTTGGTCGTTTTTGAAACCCTTCGAGACTACCCCGAACGAAGATAATATCTCAGTTCAGCTCTAAATTATTTCATTATCGTTATTGACAAGACTTATTAGCGGAGTACATTTAATGTATGAGCCAAAAAAAGCAAAACCAATCGAATTTTTTGATTATTCTTTGTGTCGTCCTTATCGCCATCATCACCACCTTTTTCCTCGATTTTCAAAATAAACCTCGGGTTATGGGCGTTACCACCGGTGTTGGTACTTCAGGAATTGGCTCAACTGGCCCAAAACCTACCGGCATCGCCACTAGTGGTACCTACATCCAAGGTGCTGATGGTACTTGGTGTCGTGATCCCGATTCAGGAAGTTATACTATTTTTTCGACTTGCACCGACAGCAAGGGGAGTTATAGTGATTTTTGTACTAATGGCGTTAATATCGAGTTTTATTGTAGTGGCACATGGAATGGTAAATATTATACTGCTGTTAGTTGTAATAAAGGTGGCGCCACCGGTAATTGTAGTGGTCCAAGCCCGCGTCCCATGCCATCTTCAACTCCCGCTCCAACTTCGACCCCAATTCCCACTCAAATACCACTTCCCACTGCTCCGCCAATTGGCCCTAACTGTACCATGATGTTGTACTCCATTCAAACCGCCTTTGCCACTACCTGTGGTCAGGCCAAATATAGTCCCACCGCTGATGTTAACAAGGATCATGTCGTCAATATTCTTGACTTTTCCTTATTATCACTCGCAGTTAATAAACCAAATAGTGAGAATAGCTGTGCCCAAATGATCAGCAACAATGCCGACACATGCTCCATGGCCACCTCCTGTTCTACTCTGTATGGAAAGATTTATAACAGCTTCGGTACTGGCTGTAGCCAACCAGAAAACGGCTATCGTCAATATTCATCCGTCGCTGATCTAAATAAAGATAAGTTTGTTACCCTTACAGATTTATCCAAATTCAATTCATTAGATAAGACCAACTCTAGTGTTTGTCAAAGTTATCTCAATCAAACTGCCAATCTCTGTGTAGGTGGTACTTAATCAGTTATTTTAATTGTTGATATATCTGCAACCAGTTGGTCATTATTTCTGTTTGCGCTTGTTGTAAGGAAATTATTCCACCACACACTTGTTGGTGTAAATAATTTTCCACCTTGTCCTTTTCGTGAAATCCCGGTATTGGCTCGGCAGGCTCTGGCCATAAATTAGCCAAGTCATTTGATCCGCCTAATTCCAAAGAAATATAATGATCAACTTCATATTCTCCTGTTGTGTGACTACCGATTCCATATTCTTCATAAACCATCCTCTTTTCCGATTCCGGCACATTTCGCACTGTTTTACTGTATCCAGAAACACAAATCTCATCTTTTGTTACACTACTAAACACCGATCCAGGAGTACATTCCTTGTCGGGCATTGCTCCATTTATTAGACAATTACTCGTTTTTGTTTGCACTCCCAACACCGCCGGGGTTGGAGCTATTTTTTGTGTTACATTATGTAAACTATTTTGTTGTTTTGGAATTAAAAAATATATGGCGGTAATCACCAGTAAACCCACAATCATCTTTTTGTACATAGAAAATTATATAATAAACTAATACAATATTGCTAATAGTTTATGACACCACTGATTATCTTTAGTTTTTTCTCCGGCTTAATCACCATTCTCTCACCTTGTATTTGGCCAATTCTTCCTATTGTTTTTTCTTTTTCTGTTTCCCATCCGGGTAAAAGCCGACCTTTAGGCATTACACTCGGCATTATTGTAAGTTTTACCATTCTTACTTTGACTTTATCTTTGTTAGTTCGTTCCTTGGGTATCAATCCCAACCTTTTTCGCTATCTCGCCGTCATCGTTATCATTTTTTTTGGACTTAGCTTAATTTACCCAAAGTTAGGTAGTTTAGTCGAATCAAAAATTAGTCGTTGGCTCAACTTTACTACCAAGTTCAAGTCGCCATCTGCTAGCACTTTTCTTTCTGGTTTTATTACTGGGCTTTCTTTGGGTGCTCTTTGGACGCCTTGTGCTGGTCCAATTCTCGCCACTGTAGCTGCTTTATCAGCCTCCGGTCAAATTACTTTTACTAGTTTTACCATTACCTTGGCCTATGTCGCCGGTGTCGCTATTCCCTTGTTTATCTTTTCCCTTTTTGGTCAACAACTTTTTTCCCGATTGCATTTTGTTTCCGCTCTGACTTCTAAAATCCAAAAAATATTTGGCGGCGTCATGATTATCACAGCCATACTAATATTATTTAACCTCGACACCCTCATCCAAACTTCTCTTCTCGACCGCTTCCCTTTTCTCAATACATCACTCATTGGTTCAACTCCACTTCTAGATTCGTCTACCCCAGCACCGGAATTTGCCACCGGCAATCACTGGCTCAATTCTCCTCCGTTAACATTAACTACTCTTAAGGGAAAAGTTATTTTAGTCGATTTTTGGACATATACTTGCATTAATTGTCTGCGAACTTTGCCTCACTTAGTCTCATGGTACGACAAGTACAAAGATAAAGGTCTTGTCATCATTGGTGTCCACACTCCCGAATTTGAATTTGAAAAAGATGTTAATAATGTTACCCGGGCGATTGCTAATTTTGGCATTAAATATCCGGTTGTTCAAGACAATGACTATTTAATTTGGAACAGTTATCAAAATCAATATTGGCCCGCTGAATATCTTATCGATCAGCAGGGGATCATCCGCCACACCCACTTTGGTGAAGGCGAGTACGATACCACTGAGTCAGCAATTCAGCAACTTTTAAATATCAATCAACCGCTCGATTCCAAACCTGATACTGCCCCTCAAACTGAAATCTCCCCGGAAACATATTTGGGTCAACACCGCTCTCAATATTATTATCCCACTGGCAACTTACCTCTCGAACAAACTAATTTTAAACTCAGCTCCTCGATTCCGCTTCATAGTTTTAGTCTTGGTGGTCAGTGGCAAATCACCGCCGACAATGCCATCGCCGGTCCAAATGCAATCTTAAATTATCATTTTTTAGCCTCAAAAGTTTATTTAGTTCTCCGACCTGCCGCCAATTCCCCGAGTTTAGTTAACGTATATATTGACAACAAATTAAGCTCTCAAATTAATGTCGATTCTGACCGACTCTACACCCTTTTTGACCAAATTGGACCACCTTCCGAACACACTCTCAAACTGGATTTTCTCACTCCCGGTACCCAAGTATTCGCCTTTACCTTCGGCTAATGCTATAATAAGATATCATTTTCCCCGAAAGATCTTGATTATTTCTTATGACCAAGTTAAACACCTTTGACGTCCTGATTGTCTACTCCGGAACTCTAGCAAAAAGCGCCTCGGATTCTTCTGTTAAAAATATTACTCCATTTTCCAAAAAATCTCCCAACTACTCCTATAATCTAGTTTATGGTTATTTTCTAGATACTTGTGCCGAACATAAATTGACTGCTGCGTTTACGACCTCTACCGACATTATTGGCCCTGGTTTTTGTCGTAGTTTTTGGAAATTTGAGAATCACCAATGGATTAAGGTTGCCAATCCCTGTTATTCTCGACTAATTTTTGATAAATTTTCCCCGACCAATAATCGTAAAAGAGTCAAACGTGAATTGCTCTTTTCCGACCCCAACATCAAACCATTTAATCACCCCCAACTCTATGATTTATTTTTCGACAAGCAACTCACTTTTGATAAATTTTCCCAACATGCCATCCCCACCGTTTCTGTAGGCGATAATACTCTTGAAAATATCAGCCATGCTTGTCAGAACTTAGTCGGTCTGATGTCCAAAAATATTCACCGGAATGATTTTAGCTCCGATGTGATTATGAAAGATAAGTTTGGTGCCGGTGGTCGCCATGTGTACAAATTCAAGGCCAATGATTGTGATGAAATGCTCACCGCTGCCCAAAAAACTCCCGAAATTTCCTATATTGTTCAACCATTTGCTAAATATAATGCTACCGACATTCGTCTTATTTATCTTGGCGGTCAAATTGTTCAATCATATATCCGTGTTGCCAAGACCGGCGAGTTTCGCTGTAATGAACATTGTGGAGGCCTTTTAACCTATCTACCATTATCAGAAATCCCTACTGCCGTAGTTACCAAATCAAATCAGGTCGCCGAGAGTCTTAACAAAAAATATTCACTTTTTACTCTCGATTTTATCGTTAGCGACAATGGTAATCCTTATTTGCTTGAAGGCAACACTGGTCCTGGTCTTGACTGGAACACCTCACTTCCCCAAAATGAAATCGAAGCCAAAAAACTCATTCAGCTAGTTGTCACCGAGCTTTCCTCTCGATCAGGTATACTTATTAATAATGCTTGAGACTATATTTTGTCCCTCCTGTCGCCAACCAGTCGACACTTCTGTATTTTTCTGCCCAAATTGCGGTAAAAAAATTCGCTCACCCCCCCTATCAACTTCGGTTACCACCCAAATCCTTTTATACATCAAAACTCTTTTGCTACCGCCATTCGGGATTATTTGGGGCTATCGCTATTGTCGTCAATCTGATCGAGCTTCCAAGATAATAGGCTATATTGTCATTGTTATTACTATTATCGAAACTATTTGGATGACAAAAGTCACAGTCGACATTATTAATTCCACTACCACTCAAATCAACTCTCAAGTTCAGCTTTACGGCTTATAGTTATTCAGATGACCCGGAAGAATCTCTACCGAATATTAATTTTTTTGGCCATAGTTGCCACCTTAGTTGCCTCGACCTACGCCATTATTAATGGTCGTCGTTACTTCAGCAACCGTAATCTTCGCCAAATTGGTACCGAGCTTAAAGTCTTTGGCGTCTGGACGCCACTAGTAATTTTTTTGTTAATTCTAGCTTCCGCCTTAATTCCACCTTTACCTATCCCGACTTCCTTTTTAGAAATTTCCTCTGGCATAATTTTCGGCTTTTGGCCGGGGGTGGTTTTAGTTTGGTTAAGTCAAATTATTTCCGCTATTGCCTGTTTTTTACTCTCGCAAAAAATCGGTAAAATCTTTATCGATAAGATTTCAAAATTTTCCGCCTTTAATTTTTTTAAACAGTTTATCGAAAAGCAGGGTGCTCTCGCCATCTTCGTTTTGCGGGCTACCATGACTTCACCGTTTAACATTAGCTACTTTGCCGGTTTAATGCAGATGAAAATCAACGAGTTCATTGTTGCC
>CAIKAI010000095.1 GCA_903825325.1 Candidatus Shapirobacteria bacterium
AGGCAAAATTCAAAATTTAGCAAATATGAAAAGAAATCTTCTAATGATCCTATTGTCTGGTTTTATAATTGTCTCTTGCAACAATTTAAAAAGGACATGGGAAGAAACAAAAATGAGTAATTCGATTAACCAATATTACAAATTTCTTTCCACAAATCCAGATAATGAATTTATTGCCGAAGCAGATACTTTAATGTGGAAATGTGTAAAAGATTCCGATACTTACGAAGCGTACACCAAGTACTTACAAGTTCTTAAATCACCAAAATATTTAAAAGAAGCAAAAAATGCCTTATCCGAAATTGTGTTGTTTCCATATCTGGCCTACTATGGTTCAGAATCAGACATGCCATCTTTGGAGAAATTAAAATTAGACAGGAATTTTACTGCCAATAATGCTTCAGTATTATTTGATAAAAACTTCCAAATGTCAGGTAATATCGACTTTGTCATTTACAAGGGACAGGCGATTGAACTTACAGGTAATAATAGTCTAACCGATAATGAATTAATGACACTAAAACATGGCAAGTTGTATTATAAACTTGCTCAAGGTGATATGGGCCAACATGGATATATATTTCTATTTTATTTAGGTGGTACACGAGAGCAAAGGGATTCATTTTTAGAAACGAATTCAACCCTAAATTAATATTCACTTACGCTTACAGGCCGTTATTGTAAAAAAAAAAGGAGTAAGCCGAAAATCCATTAAAGAGTAGGCGTTTTTAAAATACAATATTAAATGAAAAAAGCATTATTATTATTTGTTTTTGTATCGTTTGGCTATCTATTAACGGCACAGACACTTGAAATTATCGGGAATGGCAATTTGCGTACAGGACCAGGTACAACTAATGATGTCATTGGAAAGGTGACAATTGGAACCAAGGTTACTCAAATTGAATTCTCAAATGATTGGTACAAAGTTGAACTTCCAAATAAATCTTCTGGATGGGTTTATAAAACACTAGTGAAAATTGATAAAAGTACTTTAGAAAATCTGCAAATACCTGATACACTTCAAAAACCTAAATTACGATTCTTTAGTAGTCAAAATCCAGTATGGTCAAAAAATTTGCAAGGCTTTATTAGCCCATTAGGCGTACCTCAAGGAAAAGAGATACTTATAACTTTGAATAATCCGGATATTAAGATTATTGAAATGGCTAAGGAATTGAATCCTGATACAACTACTATTTTTCATACCGATGTTCAGGTTAGTTCAATCAATGATAATATAATGACTGTAGGAGGAATAGTTGGTTATTGCTTGCCAATGTTTGGTGGCGATATGAAATCACTTGTTGGCTTGCCAAATTCACGCATTGATATTTCTCTTATAAAAAATGGTTTTAACTATGCTGGAAAAATTTGGTATCCAAAGAGTGATAGTAATTGTTTTATTTACTGCTTGGAAAACAAAATTATTGGTATAAATGTGAAGTTTAAATAGATTTTATTTTTCTGCAGAATACTTTACTTATTGCTGACAAACAGAGTTGTATCCACTATTATTTTTGGGGGTAACTGAAATTTGTTTAAAGAAGAATTAATAAATTAAATCCAAATTAGTATGAAGAAAAATGTTTTATTATTTGTATTTATTGGGTTGGCTGCATTTGCCAATGCACAAACAAAACCAATTATCCAATGGGCAGCTTTACCATCAGGTACTTTTACAATTGGCAGCCCAGTTACTGAAGTTGATCGTACAGCAGATGAAACCCAACATCAGGTTACTCTGAATGCCTTTAAAATTAGTAAGTACGAAATAACCATAGCCCAGTTTAAGTCCTTTATAGATGCCACGGGCTATATTACGGATGCTGACAAAGGAACAGGTGGGGTTAGTGGGAGTGTAATATTTATTGGGGAAAAATCAGCTAAGTTCTTATCAGGAGTGAATTGGAAATGTGACGAGAAAGGGAATCCCAGACCAGCAACAGAATACAATCATCCAGTTATCCACGTAAGCTGGAACGATGCCGTTGCCTTTGCCATGTGGATGGGCTGCCGACTACCCACCGAGGCCGAATGGGAGTATGCCTGCCGTGCTGGAACCGCAACAACTTTTAATACAGGTGTCAATCTAACTACTTCACAGGCTAATTACCACGGGGATTATCCGTACAATAACAATGAAAAGGGAATATACCAAAAAAAATCGATGATAGTAGGTATCTATCCTCCAAATGCTTGGGGTCTATGTGATATGCACGGTAATGTATATGAATGGTGTAGTGATTGGTATGGCGATTATGATATGGTTAGCCAAACCAATCCACAAGGATCTGCATCGGGGACGCGCCGGATTTATCGAGGAGGTGGATGGAGCGATGCAGCGCAGAATTGTCGGTCAGCAAATCGCCCGAACAACGACCCTGCAATCCGTAGTTTCAATATTGGCTTCCGCATAGTTGCATCCGAGTAACCTATAATTAATCCATGGCAACCATATAGAAATCAGTTGGTTTAACAAATAATAAAAGATACTTTGTGGAATAAGTGTAAATGTGACAAAATCAAATTAATGCACGAAACGCTAACAAAGTGTAGCAGCAATAAGGGTTTCATTGGTAAATCAAACATTCTGCCCCGCTCAAACTACGGTATCGGTGGACAGTTTTGTAGCCCGCATTCCCTTACTGCTGCTACACTCGCCCGTTAGCAAAAATACTGAGTGGCATCACGAAATTCGGCTTCGCGCACTGCAAGTAATAAAGTTTATCATGACAAGACAGTTTTTAGCCGTTTATCAAATTTGTACCGCGACGCTCCACTGTTCCTTTCCATATTTCGTTTCGGGTGACAAATCTGTTTACCATGACAATTTCCTGCGCCAGCCGAATAAACTTGCCGACGCTCAAATAAAAAATTGGTTTCCAGCAACTGCTGTTAACTAAATAACACTACTAAGACAAATTATCTTTTCTATAATGTTTGTACCGCGACACTCAACCAAGCCAATTTTTTATGCCTGCCTAATGCCTCACAGATGTTGACAAATCCGTTTAAACATGACAATTATGTGGCATTTGCAAGGCCGTACTTTTGCTAACAGCCTTTTCGAACATGTTGCTTGACGATAGTGTTTTCGTCCTTTTATAAAGTATCGACCTTTTTAAGTTTTAAATTTATTGTGACAATTTTCACCTTTCAATTTGGTCCTTTAATCAGGACCACTTTTTATAGATCGCACCCCAGACTTAAAAAATGGTACTTTTGCTAAAAACGAATTATGCCCATTTCTATGAAAAGACAGTAATAATTTCAGGAATTTATATCGCGGGACAAGTGCACACAGTTGAAGCGTCCTATACTCCTTAATTAGGCCTCCGGGTACTTTAACACCTTAATCGATCTGTGTGTTGACGCTTGAGCACTCGCTCATTTGTCATCAGGAGTTCGAGCGACGCGAGTAACTATACCATTCTTGAATGCAAGTTGCCACAACCCATTTGTCTTTTTCCATGATACCAGTTGTTCCCCGGCAACATTAATAACCAAGTCTGGTTGACCAAGAACCGACACGATCTCATTCATGGTCTTGCCTGTCCGTATCGGCTTTTCTGCGAATAGTCGCATGGCGGCGGATGTATCCTCACCAATGTTTGTCAAAATGCTACGGATGGCAGCCTGCACGTCTTCTGCACCTCTCGGGATTGCCATAATCTCAAGTAGTTTTGCAATCACAGGCCTCCGAATAGCAGGTTTGATATACTTGAGTGACTTCGAGAGATGTTGTACCGCACGTTCTCTTGACTCCTCCCCATTCAGATTTCTTATCCACCATTCGAATCCTCTTATGATGTCGTTCCTTGCTGCATCGGCTACATTAGCATTCTGGCATTGTTCCAGCCTGTCAATGTCATCTGGTTTCCCCTGTACAAGATTCACCCAAATTGACTCGCCAAGTTCCGACAGTGCAGATGCTGCCCATATTCGGATTTCCGGACTTGATGTAAGACATTTATGTAGTTCTTCAATGTCCCTGAGATCGTTGGAAGCTTTCTTTGTACGCCAATAATCCAAACCCGGCCTCATCCCGCATCGAGAACAGGAACCGTCACGCAACAGAGCATGCTGCATATCCCTAGATCTTTTACAAACTGTGCATTGGCACCCAACCCATGAATGCGACTCATCCCGCGTCCTGTGGCATCTACTGCACTCGCATCCCTTCCATAAATGATCGGAATCACGGGTCTTATTGCATATTAAACATGTGCACCCTTCCCAAACGTGTCCTTCATCTCGACGCTCAAGACATACACTACATTTGCATCCATTCCAGGAATGATATTCATTTCTCTGGGCACCACATTTTAAGCACTTGCACCCATTCCATCTGTGAGCTTTCTCCGAAGCAACTTCTTGCTGGCTAATGTCTCGTCCATGATGATTTTTGTCCTCAACGTGACCGTATCGCCCCTTGCCACAGAAGCGGCATATACATCTATTGAGGTACAGATGATTGTCTACTTTGCAGCCGGTGCCGCGAGTCAGTATTAGGAACATGATGTATGCTATGGCACCACATGGTAAGGCTAATAAAGTTCCTATGTGTGGGATAGTTACCAAAATTATGGAGGCAGAAAACAATATACCAGAAAAGCGGTATTCGTTCTTGCCCTCTTTGGCAACAGCCCCACTAATAAGGATAACAAGGAAAGCTACCACTGATATTGGGATTTTAACCCAGAGTGATGCGGAGCCAAGAGGCACCCACCAAGTTGCAAGCATTGCTAGCACTAGTGTGATGATCATTATAACTGCATTCATTTTAAATCTTTTGGTATGATATATATGTATACTTAAACTTATATAACTATTTATTCTTGCGGTCTATCGCTCGTTGGACATTTGTTAAAAATTGATTTCCAAATTATTATTAAAAATACGTTTCCAAACAGTGCCAAACTAATGTTTCTTTAAATTTATGCTGTAAGATAATTAAAAAAATGAACAATGATTCAAAACCAAAAAAATTATTAGAGCTGGTTCACGACCAAATACAATTATGTCATTATAGCCACTGAACATAAAAATTTTATTTTAATGTTCAATAACAGACTTGCGATGAAATGCAGACTTGATTATTAAAATGCAATAGAAAAAGGGCATAACAAGCTATGCGCAATAATCTTTCTGCTCATATCCGCTGGCCGTCAGAACTAATGAGATTATTTTCTGAATACAAGAAAGATCAAAGAAGATTATACACACATGAAAAAGCTGATTACCATTTCCATTTTAGTTTGTCTTCTTACTTCCTGTTGTTCCTCCAAAAAACTACATAGCCAATCTTCGAATAAAATCCCTGACGGATCATACTTCGAGAATGAGATTATGATTCTCGAAAAACATCCTACGAAGGGATCTCTGCTGAAAGGGAGTGTCTTAAAAGTAAATATCTCAGATTTAAATTAAATGGACAATATCTTATTGAAAAAGATAATGTCTTTTATGACAGAATGGACATAATAACACGCTATGGCCAATCAAAAAGCATATATTTAATAAGTCTAATTATTTTTAAAAATAACAATGCACTAGCACTAAAAATGCGTTAGCAAAAATACGGAAGTGCATCAGTACATTCAGCTGCGCGCGCAGCAAGTAATTTAAGTTCACCGAGACAAGACAATTTTTCGCCGTTTATCAAATTTGCCCTGCGACGCTCAACTGGTCCTTTCCATATTTCGTTTCGTGTGACAAATCCGTTTACCTTGACAATTTTCGTCGCCAGCCGAATAAGCTTACCAACGCTCAAATAAAAAAATGGCTACCCGCCACCTTCTATTAATAATTTCACAGTACCATGACAGCTTATCTTTTCTATAATGTTTATACCGCGACAATCAACCAAGCCAATTTTTTATGCTTGCTTTAATGCATCGCAAATGTTGACAAATCTGTTTAAACATGACAATTATGTGGCATTGCAAGGCCGTACTTTTGCTAACAGCTATCTCGAATATCTTGCTTGACGATCAGGTATTCAGCCGTTTATCAGGACTTATCATTTATCAGATTTTGCTTTAACGTAACAGTTTTTTTCCATCTACCGGGACTCGTAAAAAACACAATATGCAACAAATCACATCCGGATTAAAAATTGGTACTTTTGCTAACAAGGTCGGTTTAATTAATGGCCTTCGGCAGCCCAGACAGCTCAGATATCAGCTCCCAAAGTCTATGCTGTTAACTATTTTTTGCTTATATAATTTTGTGGTACCATGACTGTTCCTGCAACCAAGACAAAGTCACTTGGGCTGCCGGCCGACGCGCAGCTGGCAGCGTTTTTTGCTCGCCGTTTAGATAAATTATCTTGACAAGTAACTTTGTGCCATCTACCGGGACTCACACGCAAGCGAGTTTTGCCTTGACAAGAAACTTTGCAGCCATCTACCAGGACTGGCAAAAAACTCGCCAGCCCGGACACGGACGGCCACTAATCCAACCGCCCTGCCGTTATAAACAAGCGTACGAAAACATAAAATCTGGACTAAACCCGGACTAACCAAGGACAAACCGGCTACTTTCGACCCCTGACTTTTCACCCGGACTGTTTTTTTGTCGGGCAGAT
>CAIKAI010000096.1 GCA_903825325.1 Candidatus Shapirobacteria bacterium
GGTACTTTTGATGCCAATATTACAATTTACTTTAAGCCGCAATCCTACTATTATCTTGGTATTGCAATTAATCTGGTTATTCTGGCTCTCTGTTTTGGAACTGGAATATTATTGCTTCTAAAGAAGAGATCTAAAAAATGAGAGTATTTAAAAACAAAATTTGGCAGTTTATAAAGCGCAATATTAGATACGCCATTGTTTTCGCTGTGATGCTAGTAGCTTTGTATTTCGGAAAAAACATTGGGCCGATTGCCCCATTTTCGTATCCAAGCCAATCTGCTGCTGCTGATTCGATTGAGAAGAATAATGTCGTTGTCAAAAAAGACAATTTCTATCAAATATCTTTTACTGCTGAGGCCGAGGAGAACAAATCTGACACAGAGTTTTATAAAACAACTTCAGATGGTGATACTACCATTCCTAAGGTGCCCTTATCGATTTGTCTCTATAAAAATAATGGCGATCGCAGCTGTCAAAAAGATTTGTCCATCGAATTGAGCGGGAAGTACCATACTATTTTTTCACGATTCAAAGCGGCTGATGATTTCTCCAAAATAACGGTCGAAAGGTCTGAGTTAAATAAATCGAGAGTAGTTTATTTCAAAAACATCGATCTTGAACAATTAAACGTCAATAATCAAAGTGAGTTTAATTCCTTGGCACCATCGATTGCCGGAAATAGTGGGTCTGACGTAACCGTGAATAGTAATGTGCCTGAAAATAGCAAACCTATCGCCAACCTAAAAAGCAAACAAATGAAAGTTGGGCAAATATTTATTGCTAATTCAACAAATATTACCGGAGTCGAATTTCAGCCAAAGGTGGTGGGATCAGGAGGCGATGGCCAAATGTCCGTTGAACTCCGAACGGCGAATTTTTCGAACGGGAAATATGAGATTGGAAATTTAATATCGAACTACGATTTCAATGTCCAACAAGCCGTTTTTGATTCATCAAAAGACGGGCTTTTAAGAATTCCGCTTGGAGGTCTGATCAAGAAAGGAAGCTATTATTATATTGGGGTGGACAACGCCGCCGCCATCTTCACTAATACGAATTTTCTGCAGCTGACCGGAACCTCATGTTCCAAGACGGAGGTATGTGCTGGTATAGAAATGCTACGGAGTGGTAAAATTAAGCAAGTTGGAAATCTTTGGTTTAATATATATTCAGCTAATGATACCTATGACGGAGCCCATAAAATTCTCAATGGCGCAATTGTGCAGGATCTTGGAAACGGTGTCGGGAAGTATACCTATAGTTTGCAGGGAAACCAATATGACATCTTAGACATCGACCAGATTACGACCGATGATCAGGTAAATAATCGCGTAAATTATGCTCAAGCTTTAGGTGCGGTAGTCGGTGTCGGCCCCGGTAATTTGAGTTATACATATCGAGTGGACACAGTTTATCCGGCTAAAAATCTAAGTATAAATGCACAGAAAATAGAGAACGATGATTCCGATATTGAAATATCTACCTCTCTGGATGGGGTAACTTGGAAAAAAATGGATCATCTACAGTCAAACCAGGGAGTAACTTTTACTGGTAATTTCGAAAATTTGGTCGATGGTTTGATTTATATTAAAATAGCAAAAAAATCGTCCAACGCTTCATCTAACATTTTTGGCTTAGCTAAATTAGATATTACTGCGGATTTAATACTAAAATGAACAGGCTAAAAACATTATTTCAAAAATTTTATCCCTTCTTTGATCATGCTATCTGCGTTTGCGCTTTGGTTTTGGGTTTTTATCTCAAATGGCGTTTTCAGGATGTCATGATTTTTTGTCTCATGATTTGGCTTGTCCTCAGGCCGATTTCTGTCAAATCGGTCATTCAATATTCTTTTATCTCAATAATTATTGCGGCTCTTCTGATGGTTATAAAAAGGAGTGAGATTGCGATTGATTTTGCTAGCTTTTCATTTTACTTCCTTGCTTTTGCGATAATTGTAATGATAAAAAATATTATATCTATGAAGGCGAAGCATGAAGAAAAATAATCTGAAGAAATTCTTTTCGGTTTATTTAAAACATCTGGTAATTCTCCTAGTGATCATATTGTTGATGGGACTTAAATCCTTTAGCCCCGCCCATAAAAAGGATCTGTTCGCCAATTTTACTCTCGACCGTTTCAAAGACACAAACGTTGTGATTAAATCAAATAAAACCAAATACTCGGTTCCAGTCGGTCGTACAAATTACGGCGATTA
>CAIKAI010000097.1 GCA_903825325.1 Candidatus Shapirobacteria bacterium
AGAAATCTTTCTTTTACGCATATCGATGGGCCACCTCTTGACTTAATCGTTAAACTCTTACCCATCTCGCGCCTTATTCAACCATCTGTTTTTATGCACCTTCTTTTGCATAGCAAATTTCAATGTAAAAACAATTGCTCTCCTAAATCATCTACACGCCACTATTCTCGAATAGCCGCGCAAGCTCTTATTTCAAGCTTAACATCTGCTGTGTCTCGAATCCATTGGAACCGCCCAAAAACGATCTGGCAAAATTATCAAGATGAGAACAGCTATTCACCTCAAGCTTTTCAACACAAAGAATTGATCATCAAGCACTACTTGTCTCTCACGAAACCGCAAACTGTATGGGATTTAGGCGCAAATGACGGGCATTTCAGCCAGATAGCTAGCGAATTTGCGAAAGAAGTCGTCTCTCTCGATAGCGATCCTGTTTGCATAGACCGCCTTTTTAGTAAACAAACCCCCATTCTCCCGCTCTTAATGGACTTATCTACCCCTACTTCTTCCTTTGGTTGGGGGGAAAGTGAACGGAAAAGTTTATCTGAACGAGGCCCTACCGATCTTCTCATGGCACTCGCCCTCATCCATCATCTGCGTATTTCTGGAGGCATTCCTTTTCGACAGATCGCTGAGTATTTTTCCAAACTGTGCAAATATTTGATTATTGAGTTTATTCCTTCCGACGACAAAAAATTCATACAGATGAACCCCGAAAGCAGAATTAACTGCAAAACTTACAATGAAGAATGTTTTTTAAAAGACTTCTCTAATCACTTCAAAACATTAAAAAAAGATCCGATAACAGACTCTAAAAGAGTCGTATTTCTCATGGAATCTTTGAAGGAGACTTTATGTCATCAATTATAGCGTATATTGATCCAGGAACTGGAAGCGTTTTCTTTCAAATGCTAATTGCAGGTATTCTAGGCGGAGTGTATTTAATTAGAGGGTATATTCGAACATTTTTCAGCAAGGTACGAGCATTATTTAGAAAATGAAAAAAATCCTTCGCATCACCCAACCTTTTCTCATTGCAATTGCTCCTCTTATCGTTTTGTTTCGAAATAATCCTGGCGAAATTTTTTTATTTGACTTTCTTTTAATCGCAGTTCTTTTAATCATTGTTATTGCACTCTTATCTTTACTAATCTCCAGACTACGGAAAGACGGGGAAAAAACATCTATATCTCTTAGCCTCTTATGTTTTGCTTTAATTTTATCAGCTGAATTTTCATCAATCTCAAAATCTTTGATCTGGTCTTTATGTACTTTAAGTGCTCTTTTTTCTTTAATATTCCCAATTCCATCTAAATGGAAAACGGTTTTTTCCTATTATCTTAGCATTCCCTTTCTTGCGATCATCTCTTACAACGTATTCGAAATAGGATATGTAAAAAAAACCATTCTAGCTGAAATGGCTCAACTAAAATCGGCATCTTTGCCAAGCAAACATAGCTGTAGTACTTGCTCAAGAGATATTTACTTAATTATTTTAGATGAATTCATCTCTGAACGATCATTCAAAGATTATTACCATTTTGACAATTTTGAATTTTTTGATCATTTAAGAAACAAAGGGTTTCATATCGTCAGGGCGATTGCATGATAAATTTCTTGACAAGCGGTCTTCATAGACAAACCGACCAAAGAATGGCAAGCGATGAGCATCAATCACCAAATGGCCAAAACACGGCAATTCTCTATGAG
>CAIKAI010000098.1 GCA_903825325.1 Candidatus Shapirobacteria bacterium
AAAATTGATGACATTATTGATAGGGAAATAAAGGCGAGAAGAACTGGAAGCAACCCACCTAAACAAAACTAATTTTTTGAGGTATACTAGGTTTCAGAATGGGAAAGAAAACTGAGGGTGAAAGCGTGTCGTATCAGTCGGCTCTGCCTGGGTTTAGTTTAATCGTTTTAGATGGGAAAGAGCTTGAAGTGCGAAGCGAAGATGGGACTCATGTTGATAAAAAAAATCCAAGAAAACCAGTGAGTCGGGCAACTTTAGATAAACTTTCAAAAGTACCGAAAGCTAAAGCGCCAGCAAAAACCAGTTGGTCAGACGGAAGAGATTAACATATCTTATATTGTAACATTATTGTTGATTTTCAAGTAAATTAGCGGTAGAATAGGGAATGAGTTTGAATCATGAAAGGAAAGATTTTAGTCCATTGACTGCTTTAGTAAATCCAAATGGATGTGGGTCGTATGAAGGTAGGGACTCACGGGTTCAACAATCAGAATTGGCTAGCGCCCTGATTGGATTGGCTAGTTTTGGTTTGCCCTACGCAAAGGCTGTTTTGGTACCGAGAGATGTGATCAAAATTGAAGCTCCGGAAGTGATTTCTGCTGAAGATTTATATGGTGGTTCTGGAATTGGAAAAATACCAGAGACAGTAACGTGGATGCAGGCATTGGGGGAAATGTATAAGCAGTATATGGCTTGGGAATTACCTCAAATGATGGATGCTTTTTTAGACGGTAAATTGTTAACTGACGAAGTACCGCTTAATTCGGCGATGGTGAAGGCAAGGTTGGGGCATGGAATGGTTAAAGAATTGGGGAAAGGCTATCGATTAATCCAAACTACACCGGAGGTACTATTAACACCAGGAATTATGGTTGCCGATATTATAATTGCTCCGGATAAAAATGATGATCCCAAAAATATCCCAGTACCAACAATACTGAGAAGTACCACGATAAACGAAGAAGTTCATGCTGAGTATCGTCGTTATGTTGTGAAGGAGCGGGAATGGGATCAAAATTCACCATTAAGCCTAATGTCTTCTAAAATAATAAATAAAAATGAGGCTGATTTGCATCGAGCGCTGCATGATTATGCAGCCAAGGGATTGATGGACCTGCCCGAGGTCATGAAACTCAATGGTGAGGTGTGGTTAGATCGGCAAGTGGTGGAGACGATTGGACGACCAACATCTACCACAACAGCAATAGGGTTTGAAAAAACTGGTATTAGAATTAGAGATGGACATATATATACTAGGGATGATTATGATCGCTTGATTTATATGCATGAAGCCAACCATTTTATTGAGGAAAGAGAATATGAACAAATGACAACATGTGTGACTACTTCTAATTTAATTGAATGGAAAGCAATAGACGTGCCGGCAGTTGGATTACTGGAATTGATTGCTTCAGGTAAAGTAATGCCTTGGGATCAGGTAGGAATAAATGGATCGAGAATGACTTTGGGAGAACTGGTTAAACAAAAAGTAGGACCCCTTAAACAAATAATCGCTGAAGACACTTATAATATCGCTCTGGCTGCTTATAACTTGGCAAAATATTTCGCGAACGGATCTGAGCTACAACTGTATAAAGCGAGTGCAGTGCCTCGTGGAGTAGCAGAGACGTTATTACAAACAATTACCCAAACTTGGCCGGCGGCGCATTTAAGATTTGCAAATGATAATTATTTAAAAGTAATCGCGGACTTTTTGAAGTTGGAAGTGACAAGTCCCGAAATAATTATGGTGAGAGATCAATAAGTTTGACAAATGCGTAAGTATGATGTATAAACTGGCAGCTATTATAAGATATTTACATTATAAAAATTAATTCTGGAAAATTAAAAATATAGAGAAAACATATGACGAGACAGATAATTGAAAACGGAATAACCAGGACTCTATCGCCTGAAGAGAACAGGGGACGCCGTGATGCACTTGATTATTTGGTTGCCAGTGGCTCTATCGGGAAGGGTTCAAAGCCACCGCAGAAAGAAGGTGATGCAAAAATTATTGAGGCAACTTCCCATCTGGTAAATGCGCAAAAACGACGTGAAACTGCTCAGATCATTGCACCGGCGGTGGCAGAAAATTACAAAGCTTTTCCGGAATTGATGAAAGGTTTATTGAATATACAAAGTCAGCCTTCAGCCAGGGTGGCACAAGCAACTGAGGTGGTAATAGGTTCGACACAAAGAATACTTGGAGTAATGGAGAAAGCTACTGATAATATTCTAGCCCAAATTGCGAGAACGCCAAAAGTGTTATCCCATTCGGAAACTATAACGAGGACAAATGGTAATGGTGACGTAGTATTTAAAAAAGAAGTCCGTGATTATAATACAGCGCATGCAACACTTCCGAGTGTGGGAAAGCTACCAAGAGCAGCAGTGTTTGAATCAACGGCAATTGCCATGGGGCAAACAATAGCATCTGCGAGTAGAGATGAAGTATATGTGGCGGGGCATGACGAATTCTCTGTTGGGGCGGCAGCTACTTCATATACTGTAATTGAATCTGGTGGTGATATTGATTTAGGGAGCATCAATTATGACTAGAAGTTCAAATAGCGAATTTTCGGCACATGTAATTGGATATAAGGGTGCTAGTTTTAGTGTTGATGGTCAACAGTATAAAACGTATCTTGATGGCATGAGGGATGGATTAAACCGAGAATTTGCTTTGGAAAAAGCAGGTTTAAACCCGACAAAGATGGTGGAAATTGCGGAGCGGGTAGTGGTAACAAATACAAGTGGTGGGGGAAGGGTACGACAGAATACTATATCGAGGCAAGAAGGCGGCATAAATATTAAGACAACAACCACAGTGGCAACAGTAGAAGGAATAGGTACGGCGAGTGTGCATACGGGTAATGATATTTATGCAAATCAACGGGTGATTGCCCGGTCAATTATTGATAATCCAAAACAGGCCTCAGTGCTCGATTGGGTGGGAGAAACAGTGGGAAGGATACTAAATGGTGGCAAGTCTGCAAACTCGCAAGCATTATATGGTCACAGTGGTGTGGCATTAAGTAGAAGAGAGATAAGATTACTAGAAAGTGCCAAAAGAGCAGATGAAAAGAGAACTGATGGTTTTGAAACGGCAAAATCAACATTAGGTCGGAGAATGTCGGACGCAGAACTTATAAATCCAGGAGCGATTCGAGGTGATGAGATAACGTACGAAGTAGCGAGAGATCTCAACACTAGTTTTCTGGGACATGATATCCATGTGGAAACTCCGAGCATGTTTTCGAGGATCGAAACGGTTATTTTCGATCATGGTGGGCATGAACAAAGTCTAAGAACATCTGAAGTATTGGGTTCAACAGAAATACCTCATGATCTACAAATGAGGTATATTGAACATGGAACAGAGGGGTCGAGTATACATTATCATGATGGAAAAATTGTAGATGTTATCCCAGTTGCACCGAGAAGTTGGGATTAATTTACAGAAGTTATTTTTTCTTAAGAAAATCAGGAAGGTTAGATTGGTCTGTTCGTTTCAAATATTTTTCCCTGGCTAATTGAGCTTTGGTGAGAGTTTCATTTTTAGGCTTGACCGTATCTAAAAATACTCTAGATGAGGGAATTACTGGAACATCTGGTTCAACTGAAATTATCGTACGGGCGTTGGCTTGAGCTGACATATTTTCAGCGGCTATAAGAAAATCCATTTTGGGTGCTGTTGGTTTAAACCGACTGACAGGTTCGATCTGTTGATTGGGTTGGTAAACCCGACCGGAAGGAATGACGCCTTTCCAATTTTTTTTCAATTTTTCGGCGACAACTTTGGATATTTCCCATTTTGATGAATCTGAAAGTTCATTAAAAGATTGAGGATATCTGGCAGCAGCTCTTTCTTTTTTGGTAAGTTTTTTTTCGCCGGGTAAATATGGTTCATTTTCATAGTAATCTTTAAGAAACTCCTTCTGAACAAGAGGGGGTAAGTTTTTGAAGTACATTTGGGCGCCGATAATCTCCGATTGATTAACTCCCGGTTGGCTAATGGAAATTAAACCGTCACCTAATCTTCTAATAACATTGCCATATTCTTCGGGAGGAGGAGCAATTATATTGGCAGCGTCGAGACTACGGACATAAGCTTCTCCATCAAATGGAGGTTCAATGGGAGTTGGTTCAACTCGCTTGTTAAATCCTAGCTTTCGACCTAATTCTTTTATTATAGACATAAGTTATTCTACCAAAAAAATGGCGTTAATACAAGGTTTTAGTGCTTGATATATGTGTATCTATGGTGTATTATATCCCAAGTTATAAGATATTTTATCTTAAATATATGTCAAAAGAAAACATTAATTTCGGTTTACCGGGTGGAATGGGTCCTAAAGTGGAGGATGTAAATAGATTGGCAATAAAAAATGCAACAGACTTATCACACGAAATACCAATTGAAATCGCTAAATTCGTGGAGGAAAATCGAGGATACATTAAAGGGGCAGTACTGGTGACCGGACTAAGCTTAAGTAGTTTAAGCACAATGGCAATGAGCGGACCGGTTCATGTCTCTGGAGTTGATCACATTCAGTCAGTTGCGCAGACTGGTAGCATTGAGGAGGCGATTAGATCGGTGATTCAAATGGCTGAAGAAAATTATGTGTTTGTGCCTATTCTTGGTGTAATCGAGGGAACTATTGATGTAATTGCCGATAATATGCGAAACCCACCTGAGGAGGATGTAGGTTTAGGTGAAGTTTTATGGGAAATTGGAAAACGGTCGGCGATGGAGACAGGTGAGTTAACTTTGTTTTTGTTGGCGGCTGATAATGTTTTCAATCCAGATAAACCGATGCCAATAAGAATTGTCGGTGCTGCTGCGGCGGCATTATCCTCTGGTTATGCGATTTTTCCTGATGTTGCCGGACCATGGATTACTAAGGCAACTGTATTCATAGCACAGACTGCGGTCAGTATGGGCCAGAGAAATCAGAAACGCTAAGTTATGTTATAATCCCTAAGTTAAAAATTGTGTTAAATTTAACGTTAAATTATCCTGGCAATTAGCCTAAAACGTTAAAAATAATAATAAGGATAAAATATGGCCAAAGAAATCAAAAAAACAGTCAACCGGACTGGCAAAAAACTGGTAGCTAAAGCATTAGTTGTCAAAGCCAAGAATCAGAGTAACATCACCGCGGAAAATATTAAAAGACAGAATGAAAAGATTGCTTTGGAAAAATCCAAAGCCCAAAATCAAAAAACCAACGAGGAACCCATGGAAGTTAAAAAAGACTCGGTAAAAGAGGATAAGAAATATGAATTAACCATTGGATTAAAAGATTTATTGGCGGCTGGTTCACATTTGGGACACAAAGTGTCCAAAACCCATCCTAAAGCTAAGGATAATATCTATGTGGCCAAGGACGGAATTTCTATTTTTGACTTAACTTTAACCTTAAAAGCCTTAGAGAAAGCTTGCAATTTCATTTACAATGCCCGACGCAATGGTAAATCCATCGTTTTATTGGGAACCAAAAGACAAGCCCGAGAAGTCATCAAGCGGGTGGCCAATGATGCTGGTGTGGGATATGTGACTGACCGATGGTTGGGAGGAACAATTTCCAACTGGGAACAAATTCGTAAGAACATCAAAAAACTTAACGATATTAAAGAAGGATTGGAGAAAAATAAGTTTACCGATTTAACCAAGAAAGAAATTGGGGATTTGGGTAAAGAACAAATCCGCCTAGAAAAAATTGTCGGTGGATTATCAAAATTAGACAAAATCTTTGACATTCTATTTATAGTTGATTCAGGATTTGAAAAAACCGCCATTAAAGAATCAAAAATGCGGAGTGTAAAAACTATTGCTATCACCGACACTGACTCGGATCCACGCAAAGTTGATTTTGCCATTCCGGCCAATGACGATAGCGTCAAGTCAATTAATTTAATTGTCGAAGAAATCGGCAAGGCGATTAAAGCAGCAGGGGTAAAATAAATCCCTCTCTCCGGTGTTCACCGGAGACCTCCCTTTAACAAGGGAGGTAGAGCACTTTTTTATAAAGTTTAAGATAAAATATATGGATAACAAAAAAATAATTGAATTAGTTAAAAAAATTAGAATTGAAACCGGCCTGTCGATTGGGGAAATTAAAACGGCAGTAGAAGAGGCAGAAGGGGATGAGATTAAAGCTAAAGCAATTTTGAAAGAATTGGGCTTTAAAAAAGTGGAAAAAAGAGCTGAAAAAGAAGTTCACCAAGGAAAAGTGGCAACTTATACTCATAGCACCGGTAAAATTGGGGTGATGGTGGAATTGTTGTGCGAAACCGATTTTGTGGCTAAAAATGAAGAATTTGTCGAAGTCACCAAAGCTTTGTGTTTGCAAGTCGCAGCGATGAATCCAGAGACGGTTGAAGAGTTATTGGAACAAGAATATATTAAGGATCCAAGTGTCAAAATGAAAGATTTAGTTTCCGGTTTAGTAGCTAAATTTGGCGAGAATATCAAAGTCGGGAGAATGGCGAGATTTGAGATCTAAACCCCTCTGGCCTTCGGCCACCTCCCCTTGACAGGGGAGGCAATAAATTATTGTTTATTTTTGCTAGAATACAGATATGATAAATTTTTCTGACGTCAATGCCCGGATGCTCAAGATTACCGATTTGTTTTTAAATGATATCGCATCGCTGCGAACTGGTCGGGCGACGCCGGGATTAATTGAGAATGTGGTAGTGTCGGTTTACGGCGGACAAAAGAACAAATTGATTGAATTGGGAAGTATTAATGTGCCGGATGTGAGAAGTTTGACGTTTCAGCCATGGGACCAGACTATATTGCGAGAAGTTTGCAATGGAATTCAGGCGGCAAATATTGGAATGACGCCGGTGGTGGATGGGCAATTAATTCGCATGGCATTGCCAATGTTGACTCAAGAACAAAGAGAAGATTATATAAAATTGTTGGGACGTAAACTGGAAGGAGTTCGCGGAATGATTCGCGATGCCAGGGCTGATTTTAGAAAAAAATTGATGGACGCCAAGAACGCTAAGACGGTGTCGGAGGATGAATTTAAAAGAGACGAAGTGGAATTGCAAAAAGTGACTGACAAGCATATTGCCAGTTTGGAAGAAATTGCCAAAAAGAAAGAGGTAGAGATTAGAGGGTAAAAGACTGGTAGAATAAGTGATTATGGATATTTTAATTTTTGTAATTGCCTTGTCGGTTTTAGTATTGGTTCATGAATTTGGCCACTTTTTTGCGGCAAAACTGACGGGAGTTAAGGTAGAAGAATTTGGGTTAGGATTGCCCCCAATGATCGTGGGTAAAAAGTTTGGGGGAACATTGTGGAGTTTAAATTGGCTACCGATAGGGGGTTTTTGTAAATTGGAAGGAGAGGATTTGACGGATAAAAAATATTTAAAAAGTAAATCGTCGTTTTTAAACAAAAATCCCTGGCAAAAAGCATTGATAGTTTTGGGTGGGGTATTGATGAATTTGGTGTTGGCAGTGGTAATTTTTACGACAGTTTATTCGATATTAGGGGTACCGACGGAAACCGATCAGGTAAAAATTGTGGAAATAAATAAAAATAGCCCAGCAGAAAAAGCGGGATTAAAAATAGGGGACTGGGTGAGAAGTATTAACGGTGTTGTGGTAAAAACCCCCAGCCAATTAACCAATGAAGTACTAAAGTACAAAGGCAAAACAGTAATATTAATGACCGATAAGCAGGCAGTAATAGAGGTCCGGGCAAACCCACCAGCAGGGGAAGGATCGATGGGAGTGGCGATTTCCAATACAGAAATGGTTAAGCCAAAATGGTTTGAATTTTATAAAGGAATTGGGGCAGGGTTTAAAGAAGCCTATTTTTGGGGGAAGATTATCGCCACTGGTGTGGGACAAATGATTGGGGGGCTAGTAATGGGTAAGGTGCCCAAGGATGTGTCGGGGCCGATTGGGATGTATGAGGCAACGAGTAGTATAAATAAGAATCAGGGACTGTTAGCCGTAATTCATTTCTTTGGAATTGTGTCGGTAAACTTGGCGATTGTTAATGTACTACCATTTCCAGCATTAGATGGAGGTAGAATTATTTTTGTGGTTTATGAAATGATTACCAAGAAACGAGCTAATCAGAAATTTGAAGCGTTGGTGAATAATATTGGGATGTTGATTTTGTTATCAATGATTTTATTGATAACCGCCGGCGACGTGATGCGAGTTTTTAAGAAATAGTTACTGTGGAGTAACTTTGATAAGTTTGGCAGAATTGGGAGTCATGTAAATAGTATCCCGGTAATTAGCAGTCGCCATGACAGTTTTGGAATGTGAACTGCCAAGATAATCAATTGTGGTAATGGTGTATTTGCCAGGGGTTAGGTTTTGGATAGTCAAAGGAAAAGTTTCGGAATGACCATTGCCGTAATTCGATAGAAGTACCAAGACGCTGTTGCCTGATTTGGCAGACATTGAAGTAACCCAACTGCCGTCGCCACTACTGGCTAAACGTTGGCCAGTTAACTGATTAAGAAATAAGAAAGCGTAATATCGTGGTTTGGGTTTGAGGTCGTGGGAAATCATCCCCCAACCAGGGGATTTGTCGGAACGGGGATTGGGACCATCGATGGCCTCAAAGGAAAAAAGACGATGAATCTTACCACTCAATCGAGTTACTAATGAGATTAAATGGACACCAGAATTGGCGTTGTCGTAGTCCGAATCGGGGTCGGAATTGGGGCCGATTTCAGTGATTAAGCGCTCAATACTATAGTATTGGGGATAATCGGAAATAATTTGGTTAAAGTTTTCAAAATCTTTATCGTAGTCATCTAGATTTTTGCTGTATTTGTGCCAGGAAATAAAATCGAGACGAACATTATTTTGGGCGGCAGTGGCAAAGAGAGATTTGATCCAACTGGAATAATAGGCAGTAATGGCCGGGCCACCAATTTTATAAAGTGAATTAGGAGCACCATCGGCGACGGCACGAGCGGTTTGAATATAAAGAGTGGAATAATTAGGATCACGATTGTATTTCCACCCCCCGAATAAATCGGGCTCGTTCCAAACTTCATAATAAATGCCAGAAATTTGGCGATCGACGGAAAAATGATGGGCGGTAGCTTTGACTAATTTGTACCACTGATTCCAATCTTTAGGCTGGCCGGCGTTTTGACCGGTAAGAGACATATCGTTGGTAGTGTAAGAAAGCGAGAGCATGGGGCGAGCGCCGGTGGCGAGAATGCTATTAACTTTGTCGTCAAGACAGGAAAAATCATAAACCCCACCACCTTTATCGGTGGAACAAAAGTCGAAAAGGTGGTCGATGCGAATGAGTTGAAGGGAAAGGTTTTTTAATGGGGAGATAATGGGTTTAATCATGTCGACAGACTCTTCACCACCTTGAGAAATATTTTGCCACAGAGCTGAAGGAATTTGACCTTGGGGAGATTGAGAGTCAACAATGATGTTGGCAGGTAAACCGGCAGCACTTTTGCGCAAGTCGTAAATATATTTTAGAGCGTAAGTAATTAAGGGAAGGGCGATCAATAAAAATAAAGTAATTAAAATATTTTGGCGATGTTTCATTAAATAAGAGTATACGATAATAATTGATATATTGACCGATGCTGTAAAGAGTGGTTAACTTTTTGTATTAGTAAAGATACTGAAAATTAAACAAAAATGAAAAGATTGAATGGATTTGCCCAAATTCCCTTAATGATTGCGCTATTGTTGATGGCAATTGCCATCCCGATTGCAACACAATTAGTCCAACAGAATACGGAGAACCGGAGTCAAGCAACAGCGCCAAAACTTAGTCAATATGACGTCAAACATGCGGCTTCTGATTCGGTTAAGACGGCTATTCAAGCTAAACAAGCAGCCCAAAATGCGGCAGATAATCCAAATGATGCATCGGCTCAAAGACAAGCGGCAGCGGCAGCTGATGCGGCAAAAACAGCTCAAGCAGCAGCGGATAAAGTAAGGGCTGAAGCAACGATGGCAGCAGCACCAACGTCAAGTGGCTACTATGTAACATCAGTACAGGCATTACCAACCCAAGCGGTTGTTTGCGCTTACGAAGGAAGTGGCGTGGAAGGAGTTGTCTGTAGAACTGTAGCATCTCCATCTGGAGCGCCAGCCGGGGTAAGGGTCTTTGTAACAGGGGTGTCGACTGATAATTTACCTGGGGATATTGTTTTTAAAAAAGATGCAAAAGGAAATTATCTTAAAGATGGTAGTGGTAATTTGATTATAGATAAGACGAATAGTAGTTATTATAGTGGTAATGTTGATGGTCAATGTGCAAATGGTCATGTTTGGACGGCAGGATTTGGTTGTAACACCGATACAAACGCAGTATCGCCAACGGTTGCTCCAAACATTGGTGCAGTGGGAACGGCGAGTGCCGGTGGTGTATCGGTGACAATTGGTGGTGCAATTGATAAAGTTTGTTCTTCACCGATATTGCCAACAGTTTTAATTCCTGTTTGTGGTGGATATAATGCGGGAGCAGTTGCAAGTAATGCCGTTAATGATTATTGTAAACTTCCAGCAAATTCGACTGGAACATTTTGTACTTTTGTAAAAGGAAATGTAGATCTTTCGGCAACAACTAATTATGTTGGTGGCTCAATAAAAACGGTTTGCTCTTCACCGATATTACCACTGGCTTTAGCTTTGCCTTGCGGTGCATTTAATACGGGGTATAACGCGATGGCGACCGTCGATGCCACCGGAAAGGCAATAAAAGATTATTGTAGTCTTCCGGCTAATGCGACTGGTAGTTTTTGTAACCTTGTCAAAGGCAATGTAGATTTTTCGGCGGCAACGAATGTTGTTGGTGGTTCAATAAAAACGGTTTGCTCTTCACCGATATTACCACTGGCTTTAGCTTTGCCTTGCGGTGCGTTTAATACGGGGTATTACACAACTGCGGCTGTTGACAATGCTATAAAGAGTTTCTGTTCAGATCCTACTAATGCGGCGACATCATTTTGTAACAGTGCGGGGGTAACTTCAGTTCAGACTGGGACTGGTTGTCACACTAAAACAGATGGCACCGTTAGTATTTGTAATGGGGCAGTGTGTAATAATTGCTCGCCAAATACCTCGTGTCATGATGTTGGTTCGAACAAGTCGGCCTGTTTGCCAAATAATGTACCGACTTCAGGTTGGGATGCATTGTTATGCGGTTGCGGAAGCGATGGTAAGTCTTTTGGTTTGGGTTGTTCTAAGACAGGTCAAGCTTGTGTAGTGCCAACATCTACTCTTGACCAAATAACTTGTGGTTGTGGAAGTGATAGTAAGTTTTTTGGACTTGGTTGTACAAAAGCTGGTAAGGCTTGTGTATTGCCTACTTCAGGCGGACCTGGTGGAAGGGTTTGTGTGGGAATTGATTCTACCGGAGCATGCATTATTTGGGGAAATGCTCCAACAGGTCAACCCGGGGATTATTGTTTACAGGTTGGACCTTTGGGTGGTTGTTTGCGCTTTGGTCCTGCTCCGATTCCGACTTCGAAACCGGGTGACTGTGAAGCAATTAAGGGTACTGACAGTAATGCTGCATTAAGTTGTGCATATAATCCAGGATGCCGATGGTATAACAATTCTTGTACAGGCTCAACAACTAGCGGTTGTAATAGTTTGAAGGACGGAACAACTTGCGGCTACACCTCGGGGTGTAAGTGGTCAAGTAATTCTTGTACTCCAATTTTATTAGTAACTAATGCGCCAACTTCTCCTAAAACTCCAACTAGCCCTCCGGGTGGTGGTGGTAATCCTCCAAAAGCGACCTCAACCACAACTAAAAAACCGGGTGGTGGTGGCAGTGGAGGTAGTGGCGGAACAGGTGGTACGTGTACCACTACGGGTAGCGCCAACTGTGCTTGTGATGCTTGGGATGGTAGTCAATGGGTGATGAATAATGGTTGTGGTGCTAAGAAGAAAGGCCAGGCTTGCGGAACCCAATGGGATGGAACTTGGTACCCCTCTCCAACAGGTTCACCCCCAAGTTGTGCAGGTAGTCCAACTCCTGGACCAAGTGTTTGTGCTAATGAATGCCCGGCAACTTTTTCATGTTACTCAAATAACGGTGATTACAAGTGGTTTGCCACTGGAATGCCGATGGTCGGGTATAGCCTGGAATCAGTTAACACTAACTGTTTGGCAGTCACTCCAATGCCAACGTTTAAAGGTAAGGCTAAAGGTGATGCTAACTGCGATGGCACAATCGATACTTATGATTATTCTCTTTGGCATAAAGAGTTCTACGATGGTAATGCGGGAACGATTGTGAGTAAGAATTGGAACGCAGACTTTACCGGACCAAACGGAGTTTGTGATGGGGTAGTTGATACCTATGATTATTCACTCTGGCACAAATACTTTTATGAATTAATGGGAACCAACTAATTATGAAAAATAAGAAGATTGATTTAATATCGCTAAGCTTCAATATATTGTTGATTGCGGCGTTAATTGGAGGAGTTATATTAGTTGGCCAGAACCAAAATACTCAACGTGGAGCATATTTTGCAGGGGCATCTTTGTTAATTCAACCAACGACAATTACAGCTAACGCCGGTGATGTAGTACCAGTGCAACTGTGGGTACAGACAGCTAATAGCGCTAAAGTTAGCGCCGTTGATGTCAATATTTGTTATGACAAGTACCTAACAATGGGCACTGTTGACCCGACAACATTGGTAGACTTAAACTCGGATGCTTTTAAAGGTATTGAATATATAAAGAACGACGCAACGACAAGTTGCTTAAGATTGGTGGCTGTTAGCAGCGGAATTTCTCCGGATAAATTGGGATCGGGATTGGTGAAGGTAGCAGCGATTAGATTCACTGCAGCTGCAGCTGGGACCGGAACTTTAAAGGTTTCTAATACCGCCAAAGTATCGGGCTATAACCCGACAGCTGGAGCGACTGATACGGCGATGAGCGTGTCGTCTTATCCCATTAGTACTTACACAATCACTCAAGGTACACCAACAACGTCAACTTTGTATTTGAAATTTTCCATGTCGTTTTTAGGAGTAAAAGGGGCTGATTCAGCGTGTGCTGATGGTTCGAAAATGCCATTGTCGGTGACGGTGAGGGCATCTGATGGAACTACGAAAACGTACACAAATGTGATTCCTACTAAAACGACTGGAGTGACTGGAGATGGACTAGCGATTTATAATGTATCTTTGCCTCTGACTGGTTTTGGGTATGCAAATAATATTGCCGTATTTGTAAAAGGACCAAAGCATTTGCAAGTTAAGTACGGGGTTAATGGTCAGCAAAATTTTTATAATAAAGCTGGCGGAGAACTGTCGGGATTAACCAATGACGTAAATACGACACAAGGATTTAGTTTTGAAAAGTATCCGTTATTGGCAGGCGATGTGACTGGATCGACTACGGGAGTTCAGGATGGAGTGGTTGATGGTTTGGATTTTGCTTACATTAAGAGTGCCTCAAATGGAAGAGCAACAGTGGCTTCTGGAGGTTATATGTTGGCTGATATCAATGGAAATTGTGCCATGGAGTCGCAGGATCTGTCTTTGATGATGGTTTCGCTTAATAATAAACAAGGTCAATTGTATTAATTAATTTAAAGGAGAAATATGGACAAAAATAAAATATTAACTTACATGGTACCGGTTTTAGCAGTGGTGGTGTTGGTGGAGAGCGTGATGATGATTTCACGACTGCAAAATAAGTCGGCACCGGTAAACACGAGTAATCCTGTGCAGACTTCCGTACCGGAATCGAATCCAACTGTAACAGAGGCAAAGGTTTATGATATTACGATTAGTACAGATAAACCGACCTATGCAGTCGGTCAGCAAGGAACGGGGTATGTAAAGATGTCGGGGAGCATGGCGAAAATGTTGGATGCGGTTAATATTTATGTTAAATATGACCCAACGGCTTTTGATGTTAGTGTTTTAAGCTTTGATAAAAGATTACCAAGCCCAGCGTTTAGCAAGGTGAGTACGTTAAAAAGTTTGCTAGTAGCTAACTTTTTGATTGCGGATGCAAAGGGATTAAATCTGCCAGCTAATGATGAGCTGAATCTGATGACCTTTAAATTTAAGGCAGTCAAAGCGGGGACTTTTAATTTTGAAATAAGTACTGGCGTTGACTCAAAAGAATCTGCTACTATGATTGTAGAGAATGGTACCGCTAAGTCGTTACCGTTTTTGAGCAATAAGTTATCGATTAATGTGATGGGTAAATGAATTTAAAGAAATTATTAACTAGTGGTTTGCTTTTAGGAGCGATTACCTTAGTAACTCCTGTTACTGTTATGGCGACGCCACATTTCACTTTGAATCCGGCTAGTGCTAATGAGTCGGTTAATCAAAATTTTAGCGTGATAATGGGAGTTGATTCAGATACTCAAAAAGTAATTGGAATTGATGTAAAGGCGACCTTTGATAGTTCGCGATTGGAAGTGGTATCAATAGAAAAGGGGAATGTACCTGATACTGGTTATCAATTTTCATATACCACAGGGCAAGCCATCATTCATAATGATACGGGAATGTTTGAAGTGACTTTGACACCCTTAAATCAAAGTGCATTGACTGGTCCGATCGCCAAGCAAGAATTGCTAAAGGTAACTTTTAGACCAAAAGCGAGTGGAGTGGCAACATTTAGTTATGTATGTCAAGCTAATTCAGTAACAGAAACAAATATAATTAATGATACCGGAAATGATGTCGTCGATTGTTCGGCTAATCAGAGCGGATCTTATACTATTGCTGATTCCGGTTCCGGTCCAACCTCAACGCCAGGTTCAGCGGTAACAACTCCGACTACTGGAGCGAAGTCGAATTCTTTGCCAAGCACAGGTGGTGTAGGAGATACAATTGCAATGATATTGGTTGGTTTGAGTAGTGTGGTGGTGGCAATGTATTTTAAATTCTTATGAAGGGAAAGATCAGCATAAAAACAGTAATTGTTTTAGTGATTTTAGTATTGGTAGGGGTATTAGCGGTGTTGGGAGTGGGAGCGGTACAAACTTATATGAGCGGGGCAGCGGCGGGTTCGGATGCAAAAAATGTAATCGCCAACCCAAATTCAGATGGAAAGAGCGCGAGTGTGGCATGGTCAACTGATAAATCGGTTCAAGGGGTGGTGGAATATGGCACCTCACCGGCAAGCTTATTGTTAAGAAGCTTAGAAGCTGATCCGACGACT
Organism: Candidatus Shapirobacteria bacterium; assembly: GCA_903825325.1. Taxonomy (GTDB): domain Bacteria; phylum Patescibacteriota; class Microgenomatia; order UBA12405; family UBA12405; genus UBA2283. Next base: position 15,182 of record CAIKAI010000098.1, read on the forward strand.
GATCATAAGGTGAGTTTGTCGCCATTAAAACCAAATACGAGCTATTATTTTCGGATTCGAATTGGGGATCAGGTGTATGACAATAGCGGTATTCCCTACTCTTTCAAGACCAAACCAGGTGATGCGGTCCCAACGATGGCGGTTGTACCAACGCCGAGTATCGCTTTAATACCAACCACGGGAACAACGTTGGTTTCAGGCTGTGATCACACTACTGATTACAATCATGACGGGGTTGTTAATTCGATTGATTTTATAAACTGTCTTAAAAATGGTGGAGGAACAGTTCCATCAGTGGTACCGGCAACAACTGTTTTGCCAACCGGAAGTAATAGTTGTGCTGGGATTGATTTTGACCATAATGGGGTAATTAATAGTGTGGACATGATAAAGTGTTTACAAAGTAAAAAATAAACAGTAGAATACGACTTATATTATCAAGTTTAAAAAAAGGCTGGTGTAATTGATGCCAATTATAGTCAAAAAGAAAAAAGGCGAAACAAAAGATGACGTTATCGGTAAATTTCGAAGATTAAGTGTCGAGGAGGACGTTACCGAGGAAATTCGTAAACGGAGTGCTTATAGCAAGCCGGCAGAAAAGCGTTATGCTAAGAAAAAGATTATATTGTGGAGAGAAAAATGCCGTCGACGGGCAAAGAAACGCCGATTTTAATGAAAGATAAATTAAGAACTGACAGTTTTGCTGCTTTAAAGGATCACAACCAGCCCCGGGTGGATGTGCTGAGGTTTTTAATATCGTTAATCGATAAAAGAGCTTTGCAGCTGCCCCCGGGGCAAATGACAGAGGCCGAAGAAATTGCCGTTTTACGAAAAGAACTAAAAAATAAAGAGGAAGCCAGGGAAATGTTTGTTAAAGGTAACCGCGATGATTTGGTTAAACAACTTGATTATGAAATTATTGTGGTCAAGGAATATTTGCCAGCAGAGATGAGTCAGGAAGAACTGGAGAATATTGTGGATGAAGCCGTTTTATCAGAAGGCAAGGAATTTGGAAAGGTAATGAAAGTGGTAATGACAAAAGTGGCGGGAAGAGTTGGGGGAGAGAAGATTGCACCTCTGGTAAAGAGTAAAATTTCTAATGGCTAACGTTATTTTAATCAAGCATCCGAAGAATTGGGGACTTAGCGAGAAATTGGTGCACGATTTAACCAATAAAGCATTGGATCAAAAGAAATTAAGAGATGTTGAAGTAAGTTTGTTGTTCGTCGGCCGAAAAATAGCTAAGGAACTGAATATAAAATATCGAAATAAAGACTATGTTCCCCAAGTACTGGGGTTTCCTATGGATAAGGATAAATCTGAAGATGGATTGATCCATTTAGGGGATATCGTTATTTGCACCCAAAAATTGAAATATGAAGTAGTGTTTCAAAAAAGTAGTTTGGAAAAAGTACTAGAAAATTGGTTGGTACATGGTGTAGAAAACCTTCTCAAAAAAGACTAGAATGATGCGATGTCTGTGTTTCATTTAAAATATCGACCCCAGAAAATATCTGATTTAGATTCGGTGGAAGTTTCGGCATCTTTGAAAAAAATTGTTTTAAGTCAGGAGATGCCACAGGCATTTTTGTTTGCCGGTCCGAAAGGGGCAGGAAAAACTTCGGCAGCCAGAATTATGGCTCGAGCGGTTAATTGTGAGAATCCAAAAGATGGCGAACCTTGTGGAAAATGTGACAACTGTAAAGAGGTGATGAAAGGCTCATGTATTGATGTGATTGAGATAGATGCGGCGAGTAATCGAGGAATTGAAGAAGCTAGAGACTTAAAAGAAAAAGCCTATTTGCTACCAAGCAAGTTGCCCAAAAAAGTGTTCATTATCGATGAAGTTCACATGATGACTAAGGATGCCTTCAATGCATTACTAAAACTGATTGAAGAACCACCAAAACACACTATATTTATTTTATGTACGACTGATTGGCAGAAAATTCCGGAAACGGTGCTGTCGAGGTTGGTGAAAGTGGATTTTAAAAAAGGTAACCGAAGTGAACTCCATAATTCGCTACGACGGATTGTTGAGGGAGAAAAGTTTGAAATCGAAGAAACGGCAATTGATTTGATAGTGGACAAAAGTGACGGTAGCTTTAGAAATATTCAAAGGACTTTAAATGAAATATATTTGAATTTTGGTAAAAAAGTTAAGGCGGATGATGTCAAAGCCTTTTTTGAAACGAAGATGGGGGAATATACCCCGGAAACTTTGGAAAACGATTTGGTAGATGGGGACGTCAAACTAATTTTGACAAATTTAGAAAAAATGGCTGAAAAAGGAGTGGACTTTAAGTCTTTTAGAGAAAACTTATTAGTTTATTTCCAAGATAAATTACTGGGTGGGTTGGGGGTGGAAGGACGAGGGCAGCCAAAAATGTCAACGGAGGCGACAGAAAGGTGGTTGCAATTATTAATTGCGGCAGGGAAACAGGAAAAAGAAGTATCTATCGACCAATTACCAATGGAATTGGCAGTGGCAGAGTTCCTCAAATCAAATCTTCAATCTACAAACTTCAATCAAAAAAAAGAGCCAGAACAAAAAATTGAAGAAACTAAAAAGGAAATCGTTTCTCATTCAGTAAATAAAAAAGATGTAGATTTAGGCATTGATGTCGCTAAAATTGAAGAGGGGTGGGGGAGAGTGCTGACGGCAGTGAAGCCATACAATCATTCAGTTGAAGCATTTTTGAGGGCAGCGAGACCGAAAGCCATAGATGGTAATTTGGTAACTTTGGAAGTGTTTTATCCGTTTCATAAAGATCGGCTGGAAGAGCAAAAGAATCGAAGAATTGTGGAAACAGGATTTAAAGAAGCGTTGGGGATCGAAGTAATCTTTGAGTGTGTTTTGAGTGAAAGTAAACAAGCACCACTGATTATTAAGAACGATACGCCAAATGCTTTAGTTAACGATAAACTGGAAGAAACGGCAAAAACCAATGGAGATATTTATGATGTGGCCAAGGAGATTTTTGGCTAATGTCGAGGTTTGATCTTGGCAGACCTTCACCAATTTCTGGGGATCCAACGACCGAAGGACATCATATCGAGCCGGCACGAAATATGGGAAGGAGAATAATTAATCTTAGTAATTTGGACCATGCCTTGGCCCATGAAGTAATGGAAGAAATAACTGGTGATCCTCAACATGGAATGGATGTCCGGTCGAGAGTTGGAAAAATGGATCCTGTAGAAAGGAGAAAATTTGAAATTCTTAGAAAAGATAATGAGAAAAGAGACCAAATGAAGACACTACTTGGATTCTGATGAATAATGATAGAATTGGAGGTTAAAGATTTTTTTCATAAATATGTTTGATAAAGCAAAAATGTTGGCGCAAGCCTTTAAGTTAAAAAAAGCAGTGGAACAGCAAATTGTGTCGGTAGATGAGAATGGGATTTTTATTGAAGTAAGTGGTGATCAAAAAATCAAAAAATTAGTGGTAAA
>CAIKAI010000099.1 GCA_903825325.1 Candidatus Shapirobacteria bacterium
ATCCCAAAAATTCGTTTTGCATATTTAATTTGTCTGTCTTTTGGCAAAGAATCAATCGTCAACCCATTATGTAATTTATCGACCAATCGAATAATTAACACTCGGACATCATTTACTGAAGAAAACAAAAATTTTCGAAATACTTCAATATTGGTTTTATGAACTTCTATTCCTTGGGTTTTGCGTTTAACATCAGTCAGTCCTTCCACCAATAAAGCCACTTCATCGCCAAAATTTTCTGCTACATTATCGATTGTAATCGGTGTATCTTCCACACAATCATGCAATAAAGCTGCCATGATGGCTTCTTCACCCACACCCATTTGGGCAACTACTTTAGCAATCCATGCCGGATGACTTATGTAAGTTTCACCCGACTCGCGTTTTTGAAGTTTATGCGCCAGTTCAGCAAAATTATAGGCCTTTCTTATCAGTTCAACATCAATCTCCTTATTTAGATATGATGATAATTCTTCCCAAAAATTTCCTTTTCGATTCAACGCCAAATTCAGTTCCATGCTAAATTATACTCTAATCACTAACTTTTTCGGCAAAAATCAATAATCGATTCCAATCAGTGCCGATTGGCCAACAAGTTTGCAGAATTAACACTTCCCTCGTCGGATCCGAATACTTTAAATATTCGGTTTGGCTCGGTTTTACGACTAATTGGTTGTAAACCCGATAGGTAAAAATTCTGCTATTTTTTTCTAGGGAAATTTCATCACCATTTTTTAGTTCACCTAATAAATAAAAAACTGCATTTTTCCGGATCATGGCTAATCCACCCCCGCTCGAATGAGCAAAAATATATGTTGATGTGCCGTTGCCAGAGCCCGGTTCTGCTGTGTTTGCCGCTTGAGCAACGGAGTTATCTTCCAACACCTTCATATACTGTTTGGCGTCAAATGGTGACACGTTATCTATCACTTTTGTTTCAGCCGAAATCTTAGGTATATCAATCCAATAACCTTGTCTTGCGGGTTGAGCAGGGACCACCAAGGTTGGCGTCGGCACAAAGTGATTTGGCAATGTTACCTCAGCTTCAGACTGCTTAGAAGAGTAATAATTAATATATGCCGAACCTATAGGATAATACAAATATAGCAAATAAAATATCGCTAATACCGATAGCCATGAGCCCAAGTGAAATAAACCCTTTTTAAACCAATTTGGATTGCTAAACAGCACTCCTCGTTTAGTCCATTTTAGCTTAACTTTCCGAGTTTTAGGCGTAATTTTAAAATAATCTAACCACATATTTGACAAAACAATCTAGTTAAAGTAGTATAACTACCTATGACCCTAAATAGCTATACGAAAATGCCATCGCGCGCTATTGCGGCCAAACAAATTTGCCTCTCCTTTTAATTTGGGTCATTTATATAATTATGACCCGAAAAATTGAATTTGAGAGGTTTTTTTAGGCTTTAGACCTAAAAATGAACCTAACATCTGTAACGGATGTGTAACAATATTAATTAAAACAGCCAATGTCCAATAAGACATTATTGACTCAAGAAGGATTTAATAAGTTAACTGAAGAGCTCGTCGCCCTTAAACAGCGTCAAGAGCATTTAGTGACTCAAATTGAAGAAGTTGCTCTTCCCGATGAATCGGGTGAAGACGGTCTTTCCGCCCAACTCAAAGAAGAGCTGGAAGTGGTTAACGATAAAATCGACAAACTTGAAGAAGCCTTAGAGATGAGCCAGATTATTACCAGTAAATCACTTTCCAAAAAGGAAGTTCAGGTAGGTTCAAATGTCAAAATCAAAATTCAAGGAAATTCCACCAAGTTATTTAGCATTGTTACCCACCTCGAAGCCGATCCGACGAATAATAAAATCAGCGATCAATCGCCTTTAGGTTTAGCCTTAATTGGTAAGAAACTCAACGACACGGTTGAAGTTGAAGCCCCAGTTGGCAAAATCAGCTACAAAATCGTCGCCATTAATTAAACCAATTGGTTTAATGATAAATGGTTAAATATTGACTATAATCAATCATGTCCGATATTTTGACTCAACAAAGGCAAGATAAGCTTCAAAAAATCCGTCAGCTCAAACTTGACCCCTATCCTCAACCAAATCTAGTCGATCGTCAATCAACCGCCCAATCACTGGCCATGGTCGGTCTCGAGGTTACAGTTGCGGGTCGTATTTTGCTCCTCCGTGGCCATGGCAAAATTCTTTTTGCTGATCTTCATGATCTAACCGGGAAGATCCAGATATTCTTCGAGCAAAATACATTACTCGACAAAATGGAGTTAACAAAATTGTTGGATTTAGGTGACATCGTCTCTGTTAGTGGTGAAGTCTTTAAAACCACTGCCGGCGAAATCACTGTTCGCGTCAAAGATTTCCAAATTTTGGCCAAAAACTTGCGTCCACTACCCGAAAAATTTCATGGCTTAACCGACACTGAAGAGCGTTATCGTCAGCGTTATGTTGACTTGATTACAAATCCTGAATCTCGGCAGATTTTCCTAACTCGCACCAAAATTTTGACCACCATGCGTCATTTTCTTGACGATCATGGATTTATTGAAGTCGAAACACCGATATTGCAACCAGTTTATGGTGGCGCCTCAGCCAAGCCATTTGTCACTCACCACAATGAACTTAATCAAGATATGTACTTACGCATCAGCGACGAATTATATTTAAAACGCCTGATTGTTGGCGGTTTCGAAAAAGTTTACGAAGTCTCCCGCGACTTTAGAAACGAAGGTGTTTCCCGTTTTCATAACCCCGAATTTACCCAAATCGAATTTTATTGGGCCTACATCGACTACGACCAATTAATGAAATTTACTGAGGAATTAGTGGCTCACACCATCAAAACGGTTAATGGTAATTTAACCGTCAAATTTCAAGATCAAGAACTCGACTTTACTCCACCCTTTAAAAGGCTTACTTTCCGCGATGCTATTTTTGGAAAATTAAACATTGATATTGACTTGATCAAAACCGAAGAAAGTTTTAAAGCTGAAATTAAAAATAAAAATTTGAAATTAGATTTATCCGGTGTTGTTGGTCTCGGCGCGCATTTTGATGCCTTATATAAAGAATATGTCCGACCATTTTTAATTGGACCAGTATTTATTACCGATTATCCGGCAGAAATGATTGCCCTTGCCAAAAGAAAAGCTGATAATCCCGAAAAAATTGCTTCTTTCCAATTACTTGCCGCTGGTGCCGAATTACTTAAAGCATACAATGAGCTTAACGATCCCAAAGATCAACACGATCGCTGGCTCGACGAAGTTGCATTGGAAAAGAAAGGTGCCGAAACTGCCATGCAAATGGACGACGATTATATCCGTGCCTTAGAGTACGGTATGCCTCCCACCGCCGGTTGGGGCATGGGTATCGATCGTTTTACTCAATTCATTACTAACTCTCCTACTATTAAGGATGTTATTTTATTTCCTTCAATGCGTAACGAGGATACAAACGCCATTGCGAGCGCAGCGAAGCAATCTTTACAAGTCGGCCTTGAAAATCAAAATATTGTCATCGGCGAAATTGTCGAATTTGCCGATCACCCAAATGCCGATAAACTTCATCTTTTAAAAGTCAATGTTGGCCAAGAAGTTCTTCAAATTGTTTGCGGTGCCCAAAATATTAAATTAGGCGACATCGTCCCCGTATCTATCATTGGCGCTGAAGTTTACGATGAAAATCATGAAGCCATGAAAATTTCTGTCGCCAAACTCCGTGGTGTCGAATCACATGGTATGCTCTGTTCCACTCGAGAACTAGGCCTCGGCGACGATCATTCGGGTATATATTTACTCGACGAAAAACTTAAAGAACATTTAGGTGAACCTGTCAAAAACTATTTGGCTGTAAACAAAATAAAACCAACACTTACAAAAGTTGATGGCGATTTTGATGTAGACAAACTACCTCCAGATAGTTCGAAAAGATTTATTGCTGTTCTTAACGAAAAAGTTGATATCGGTAAACTTGCAAATGCTTTAGGACATATGACCGCCGGATTAACTTCAAGTTTTAACAAAGAAGAGTTACTTTTTCTTCAATATCAAGATCAAGATGGCAGTCAGCATCCAAATATCTCACATTTTCCTTTTATAGTTTTAAAAGCTTCAAATTCTAATAAGATTAGAAACATCAGGGACGAAGCTATTAAAAAAGGTATCCACTTTACCGACTTTACTAGCACCATGACTTTAGGTACTTCAAAAGAGCAACTCGAAGCAACTAAAAACACTAATGAAAAAGATTTAGAGTATTTCGGGATATGTCTTTTTGGAGACACTACAATTCTCAAAGAATTTACAGGAAAATATTCTTTATTTAAATAACAAAAAATGGACCGACAAAAATTCGCCGATGCTGTCAAAAGCAATTTAGAAAATAATATTTACAATCATAGTCTTTCCCTCGAGGCCTGTATGCTTGGGCTTTATGATTATTTCAAAAGTAGTAATTTGCTCGATGACACAGAACCAACCCGTGAAGAATGGGGGATTAGTGGTCTAATTCACGACATTGATTTCGCCGGGGAAACCAAAGAACTTCACCCGCTCCGCACCAAAGAAGTTTTGGCTAAATACGGTTTAGAGATCAACGATACTGTTCAGCAAATAATTTTATCCCACGATAAACGTCAGAATATTGTTATGGATAGTAAAGCCAAATGGTCAATATATTGTGCTGATTCTCTAACTGGGTTAATTACTGCAGTTGCCTTCGTTTATCCTGATCGCAAATTGGCTTCGGTTAAAGTCTCTTCTGTTTTAAAAAGATTTTTAAAAGAACCAAAATTTGCTGCCGGTACTCGTCGTGATGAAGTTGCTGAATGTGCCAAGCCTGAAGGACTAAATTTGCCATTGGAAAAATTCATCGAAATTTGTTTGACCTCCATGCAATCGATCGCCTCTACCTTGGGGTTATAACCGACCCCGACAAAACTGGTTAAAATTTTACTGTAATAATTTGCGGAAAATACGATTTTGTATTTTTTTCCCCTCCTTTCGTCAAAGGAGGGGTTAGGGGTAGATTTAAATTACGGTAATAAAATAATTATTTTTTGTTACAATAAAGGAGATCCATGTTAGACATCAATTTAATTAGAACCAATCCGGACACCATCAGAAAGTGCTTGAAAGATAGGCAAAAAGATGAGTCGCTATTAACTCAAGTTCTCGAATTCGACAAACAGTATCGTCAAGTTCTTGGTGAAGTTGAAAAACTTCGTGCTGAGCAAAATTCTATTTCTAAAAATATCAAAGGCAAACCCACCGACGATCAAATTGCCGCCGGTAAAGCCATCAAAGAAAAACAAAAAGTTGTCGATGAACAATTAAGAAATATTGAAAAATCTCTTAATGAGGTTTTAGAAGAAATTCCCAATATCCCCGCCGACGATGTCCCGGTTGGTAAGGATGATGCCGATAATGTAGTTTTAAAAACCGTTGGTGATATTCCTCAATTTAATTTCACTCCCCTCGATCATATTGATCTCGGTGAAAAGCTTGATATTCTGGATGTCAAAAAAGCCAGTGAATTATCGGGGAGTCGTTTTGGTTATTTTAAAAATCAAGGCGCCGTTTTGGAAATGGCTGTCATGTTTTATGCTTTTAATAAACTTGTCGCCAAAGGCTGGCGTGGCATGGTGCCACCGGTCATGATCAAATCTCAAACTGAATGGGGCTGCGGCTACACTAGCAATAAAAATTTATTTAACGCCGCTTACAGTTCTCCCGACGACGATTTAATATTTATTAGCAGTTCCGAACATTCGGTAGTTCCTTATCATTCAAATGAGATTTTAGCCGAAAATCTGTTTCCGATTAAATACGTCAACTACTCTCCTTGTTTTCGGCGTGAAGCTGGGACCTACGGCAAGGATATGAAAGGTATGTTCCGGGTTCATAACTTTAACAAAGTCGAAATGAACGTTTTTACCTTGCCGGATTACATTATTTCCGATGCCATGCAGCAGGAAATGCTTGAAATCGAAGAAGAATTAATGCAAGATCTGCACTTACCTTATCAGGTCATGAATTGTTGCAGTGGCGACTTGCCTCAACCCAACCGACGAATGTTTGACATTAATACCTGGTTTCCCGGTCAAGGCAAATATCGCGAAACTCAATCGTGCAGCACTTGTTCCGACTACCAATCACGTCGCTTAAATACCAAAGTTAAAATTAATGGCAAAAACGAATTTGTCCACATTCTCAACGCTACCGTTATCACCGACCGCGCTGTCTTAGCTCTGATGGAAAACCATCAACAAATTGACGGTAGCATCAAAATTCCCGAATGCCTTTGGCCCTTAACCGGGTTTAAAGAAATTCGTTCTACTTTATAGAGGAGCCACTTCGCCCCGGTATTCTGATTTATCAGAATCACCGGGACCGGAGCATCTTTACAAATTTAAAATATCAATGCTCAAATTAGAAAAAGATACCAAACAATTTGAATTAAATGGCATAATTTACATTCAATATACTACAGAAGATCCCAATACACCTATATATTATTGTGGAAAAGGTCGCGGGGGCAATTATTCATATATTTATCCAAAAAAAGAAGGTTTTGTACAACACTTTAATATAGGTCCAATTCAATTAAGAAACCTAAACAAAGGAATCGGTCAGGACTATTAGCCAGAATTGTCTGAAATGCCAAAAATCCCTTTATCATAAATACATAAATAAGGATCTACCAATCTTAAACAATATGTACATAGTATAATACTCACATGTTTGATTTTTTCAAAAACCTAGTTGATGATAACCGTCGCCGGATTCAATCTTTTAAACCCATCATTGCCAAAATTAATCAACTCGAAGATGCCATCAAAGATCTTTCCGATAAAGAATTAGCTGCCCAAACCGAACATTTTAAAGAACAACTTAAGAATGGCAAAACCCTCGACGATATTCTTCCCGAAGCCTATGCAACTTGTCGTGAGGCTATTAGACGCACCATCGGTGAACGAGCTTATGATGTTCAACTCATGGCCGCCATTGCTCTTCATCAAGGTGCTATTGCTGAACAACGCACTGGTGAAGGTAAAACTCACTCTGTTATCTTCCCCGCTTACTTAAACGCCCTCACTGGCCTTGGTGTCCACATAATTACGCCAAACGATTATTTAACTCGTGTTGGTGCTGGTTGGTATCCTCAAGCCCTAAACTTGTTGGGGATCTCCACCGCCTGCATGGTTCATGAACAATCTTTTATCTTAGATTCAACATTTACCGATCCTTCAGAAACAATCGACGATCGCTTGGCTCATCTTCGGCCTATATCCCGCTCTGAAGCCTATCAAGCGGATGTTACCTACGGTACCAACAATGAATTTGGTTTTGATTATTTGCGCGATCATATGGTCGCCGACATCTCCGAAAAAGTTCAAAGAAATAATCATTATTTTGCCGTTGTTGATGAAGTTGATTTTGTTCTCATCGACGAAGCTCGTACTCCATTAATAATTTCCTCACCCAACAATTCACCAGTCGACAAATACTACAAGTTTGCCGAAATTTCGGCTTCATTACAACCATCAGACTATACCATTGACGAAAAATCCCGTTCCGCTTCACTCACCGAATTCGGCATTCGTAAGGTCGAAAATATTCTTAAAGTTGGTAATTTATACGAAGAATCTTTTGAAACCATTCATTATATCGAGAATGCCATTAAAGCCCGAGCCATTTTTCACAAAGACAAAGATTACGTTATCAAAGATGGTGAAATTATCATCGTTGATGAATTTACTGGTCGTTTAATGCCCGGTCGTCGCTGGTCTGACGGCCTTCATCAAGCTGTTGAGGCCAAAGAGAATGTTACCGTTCAGCGTGAATCCCAAACTTGGGCGACCATTACTTTCCAAAATTATTTTCGCCTTTACGACAAACTGGCTGGTATGACCGGAACTGCCGCTACTGAATCTGAAGAATTTAAAAAAATCTACAATCTTGATGTCATCACACTTCCCACTTATCGCGATTTAAAGCGATCTGATGACAATGATTTTATATTTAAGACTCAACGGGCTAAATATGCTGCTATTGCTGCCAAAGTGGCCGAACTCCATGCTGCCGGTCAACCGGTCTTAATTGGCACCACTTCCATTGAAAAGAACGAAATTGTTTCCCAAATGCTGCGTAAAAATAACGTCCCGTTCCAAATGCTTAATGCCAAAAATCATCGTTCCGAGGCCGAAATTATTGCCAAAGCCGGAAAAGTTGGTGCGGTTACCGTCGCCACCAATATGGCTGGCCGAGGCGTCGACATTATTTTAGGTGGACCAAAGGACGAAACCAACAAAAAGACATGGCAAGCCGATCATGACAAAGTTGTTAGTTTAGGCGGTTTATATGTCATTGGTACCGAGCGCCACGAATCTCGGCGCATCGACAATCAGCTTCGCGGTCGTGCTGGCCGTCAAGGCGATCCAGGTTTCTCCCAATTTTATGTAGCTCTTGACGATGATTTAATGCGCATCTTTGGTGGCGAAAAAATTTCTTCACTCATGACTCGTTTCAATATGCCCGATGAAGAGGCCTTGACTCATCCACTAGTTTCTAAAGTCATCGAACAAATTCAGGTCAAGGTCGAAGGCTACAACTTCGATGTCCGTAAAAGTTTGGTCGAATATGACGATGTTATTAATAAACAACGTAAAATTATTTATAATCTTCGTGATCAAACTCTCATTAATGCCAAATCCGAACCCGAAAAAATCCTCGCCGAAATCAATAGAAATCTTGAGGCAGAAATCAAAAAAATTGTTTCGATTAATACTAATTATGAAACCGGTGAACCCGATTATGAAAAAATTGTTTTAGAGTTTTCCGAGATTCTTCCCATGCCCGACGGTGAACGTAGTCGTTTACGCAAAGAATTAGAAAAATCTAATAATACCGAAGAATTTTTATTAAAACTACTTCAAGATCAATGGCTGACCCGTTCCAATTATTTTGGCAAAGATGTCACCCAAAGTATTTTGTCATACGCTGTTATCCAAACCCTCGATCCTTTATGGGTTGAACATTTAACTGCCTTAGATGACCTTCGCGATGGGGTTCGTCTCCGTGGTTATGCTCAAAAAGATCCTTTAGTTGAATATCGCAAAGAAGGTTACGAAATGTTCCAAGCCTTAATGGGTCAATATCAAGCCAATTTGTCCCGCATGTTGTATCGGCTTGAGCCAGTCACTTCCCCGCCTCCCACCAAACCCGTTAACGCCACCGAAGGCCGGGGAGAAATTCTCGACCCCAATGCCCCACCAACTTCTGATTTACCCAATGTTATGGCTCCTTTAGGCAATACTCGTCCCATTGTTAATCACCAAGCTTTAGGCAGAAACGACCTCTGTTGGTGTGGTTCTGGAAAAAAATTTAAGAAATGCCATTACCCCGAGCTGTCATAACCTAGAATAGGTGTGTCTATCCACTTACATATCTGTTACGTATATCTTATAATATAAGATATGACTATTGACGTCTTATTCTATAGCCAAATCAAATCGTCTGAAACTAATAATAATTTAGCGGTAGATCCTGCCAAAGCAGATGGTAACCAAAATGAGATCATTTCGCCATTAATGATTATTCTTGCCGAAAATCTTAGCAACTACAGGCCGCAAATTAAGACACAGTCAACTTCAAAATAATATGACCGACAGACTTCCTATCAAACAATTGCCACCATTAATGCGCAAAACTGTTGCCGATGCATATGCTGCAATGGGAGCATCATCAAAACCGGTTATCGATACCACCCCAAACATCTCCATACCTGCCCAACGATTTCATATTGCTGTCCAATTATTACAAGCCGGAACCGACAAAATAGACGCCGCCAGAGCCACTGGGCTTCTTCCTGATGATTCAATAAACACGAACTCACTGCAAGATTTGCAACGTAAGATGGCAGCTCGAATTGATAGTCTCCCCACCGTCGGAAAATAATCCTAATCGACCTGTTTTCGATGTTATACTTCTCCATGACCTTATCAAGACCAATTGTTAAAAAGAAGTTCACTGCTTTAGTCAAGAAATCAAATAATATTGTCATTACCTCACACTATTCACCTGATGACGACGCCATTGCTTCATCTTTAGTAACTTATGACTGGGTGGTCACCAAATATCCCGATAAAAAAATCAATATCATTATTACTGGCGGGAAAAATACCCGTTATTCCACTTTTTTTAACTACAATAAAATAAAATTTGTCCCTGATCTTTCAACTGAATTAACCGACGTTGATTTATTAATCATGGTTGATGGTAGCCAATATGATCGTTTTTCACGGCAACCAGAAAAAATTCCTAATCACTCTTGCAAAATGGTTTGCTTTGATCATCACAGCTCACCCGTAGACAAGTTTGATTTAAAATATATCGATAAAGATGCCACCTCCGCCTCGGAAATTGTCATGGACGTGTTATACAAAACCAGTGAAATTACAAAAGATATCGCCGAAACATTTCTTCTTGGCATTCTTGGTGACACCGGCACTTTTAATTATCTAAAACCAAATCAAATCAACACTTTCGATAATGTCAAAAAATTAATCAAAATTAGCCAGGTCCAAATTCAAGAATTTAAATCGCGCTACTCACAAATCAGTCAATCAACATTTTTGATTATTCAAGAATACATTCGCAACACTACATTTGTTGACCTTACCCAAAACAGTTACCAATACAGTTTTCTTACCCAAGAATTTATAGATAAAAACAAATTATCTGATGGTGAAACTAGCGAGGCCGGACATATTTATATGGCTCAATATTTAAGGACTATCGGCAATTATAAATGGGGATTTATCGCCACACCTAAAAAAGATGAAATAAGTGTTTCCTTCCGTTCATTACCCGGTTCAGTCAACGTTCGAAGAATAGTTGAAAGACTGGATATTGGCGGTGGCCACGACCGTGCCGCCGGCTCCAGCTTTAAGTCTGACCGATTCGGTAAAAAACTAAATTTAAATTTCACTATTAAATATCTTCTTGATTGGATTACTACCAACAAACTAGAATTAAGCTAATGGATAACTGTATTTTTTGCAAAATTGTCGCCGGTGAAATTTCAAGTTACAAAATCGCCGAAAACAACAACTTTCTCGCATTTCTTGACATTAAACCATTTGCAGTCGGGCACGTTTTAATAGTTCCCAAAAAACATTATCGCTGGACTTACGATGTCCCTGAATTCTCAGAAATGTGGCAATTTACTCATCAAGTAACCCAGAAAATACTCATTAATTTAAATCCCAAATTTGTGAATTACTTAACTATGGGTAACCAAGTTGAACATTCTCATCTTCATATTATTCCTCGATATCAAGATGATGCTCTTGTTAGTTTTTTTGATCAAATAGACAAATTTAGGTTAGAAGAAACTTCCACCGAATTATTAGAAATTGCTGCTAAAATTAAGTCATGACCCCCGATCAAGAAATTCTCGAAGAGCTTAAAAAAATTAATCAGCAATTAGCTAAACAAAATCACGGCCTAGCCGACAGCTTCTTGTCTGGTTTTTTGCATACATTAGGCGTTTTAATCTGCTATCTGATAATTATCTTTGCTGGTCTATACTTTGCTTCCAAATTTAATTGGACTCAGATTCTTAGTCAACAATTTGAATCTATCATGTCCCAGGTCAATTGGTCTAAAATTGTTCCCGTTCCAACGATCAAATTGAATTAGTTTTATTTCCCTTTTCTTTCTGCCCGAACTCTGTCGACTTTAGACAGCCACTTTTTACGTAACCGGATTGTTTTGGGTGTGATATCAATAAGTTCATCTGCTTCGATAAAATCAAGTGATTCTTCAATCGAATATTTAACTGGAGGTGCCAACGCAATCGCGTCGTCATTTCCAGATGAACGCATGTTAGTTAACTGTTTACCTTTGCAGATATTAATTTCCAAATCGCCCTGAACTGGTCGAAAACCAACCACCTGTCCTTCATATACACCCTCGGTTGGGGCAATAAAAGTAATCCCTCTTTTTTGGGCTAAATCCAATCCAAACGACAATGCTTTGCCACTTTCCGAAGCAATTAAGACACCATTTCTAATTCTCGGAGTTTCTTCTTGTTTTGGCTCATAACCTAAAGTCAAAAAACTAATCGACACTTGACCTTTGGTTTCTGTCATCAATGCACTTCTCAAACCTAAAGCATTCTTCTCACTGATTTTGTACATCATCTTTACGCCCGATCGGTCGTCAGTCGTCATATCCAACATTTGAGCTTTGCGTTTGCCCAATTCTGAAGTAATTGTCCCCACATATTCTTCCGGGGTTAAAATTGTTAGTTCCGAAAATGGCTCGCACAATTTACCATCAATCGTTTTCAAGATGACTTCTGGTTTACCTACTTCCATGGCAAAACCTTCACGGCGTAGTTTTTCAATTAAAATTGCTAAATGAAGTTCACCCCGACCGGAGACTAAAACACGAATGCTATCGGTTGGGTCGTCTTCCATTTTTAATCCTAAATTAGTGTCAATTTCTTCGTGCAATCTTTCTTTTAACTCTCTTGAGGTCAAAAATCTTGATTCTTCCCGAGCATATATCGATGTGTTTGGTCCAAAGCTGGCCTTTAAAGTAGGTTCAGCTACTTCAATAGTTGGCAAAGCCACTTGATATTGTGGGTCGGTTAAAGTTTGGCCAATTTCAATCTCCGAAATACCTGCTAAATAGGCAATTTCTCCGCTCTCAATTTCATCTGTTTCGGCTTTAACCATCCCTTCATTCACATACATTTTTTCAATTTTGAAGTTTCCTGCAACTTTTTGATCAACATTCACCAATGAAACGTATTGTCCTTTTTTTATAACTCCTTGATTAACTCTTCCCACAGCCAAACGACCCAAATAACCATTTTTCTCAAAAGCTGAGACTAACATTTGAAATGGCTTATCAATGTCTTTTCTCGAACTGGGAATTGTTTTAACAATAGTTTCAAATAGGGGAGTCGTAT
Organism: Candidatus Shapirobacteria bacterium; assembly: GCA_903825325.1. Lineage (GTDB taxonomy): Bacteria > Patescibacteriota > Microgenomatia > UBA12405 > UBA12405 > UBA2283. The sequence goes on from CAIKAI010000099.1 coordinate 12,984, forward strand.
CTCCGGGTGCATCCATCGACTCAGGCATTTCAAAAAAAGTCTTACCGTCACGACCAATAGCATAAATGATTGGAAAATCCAAAAGTTCTGGATCTGATGCTAGAGACAAAAATAAGTTCTCAGCATCTCCAACAACTTTCTTCACATCAGCATCTTTTCGATCAATTTTGTTTATTACTAAAATCACTTTTAAACCGTAATCTAAAGCTCTCTTAAGTACAAACTTTGTTTGAGACAATGGGCCTTCAGCAGCATCGACTATCAATAGGGCACCATCGGCCATATTCAGCACTCTTTCTACCTCTCCACCAAAGTCAGCATGACCAGGAGTATCAATAATGTTAATTTTTGTACCTTTGTAAAAAACCGAGGTATTTTTAGATAAGATTGTGATTCCCTTCTCCCTCTCCAAATCATTACTATCCATAATTCTTGTTTCGGTCATTTCTGCTTGATTTTCCCTAAACGTATGAGTCTGTTTCAATAAAGCATCGACTAAAGTTGTTTTACCGTGATCAACGTGGGCGATTACGGCCACATTGCGGATATCTGTATATTTGGGCATTCGTCCATTTTACCACAAAATAGGTTAAAATAGAACCATGAAATGGGTGATTCTGATGATGAGTTTGTTTGCATCATATGGACAGAGTTTGTCTCCAAAATACCTAATCAAAACTGCATTTATCCCTCAATCGCCTCAAAAAATTTGGACTGAACCATGGCAAGATGCCTGTGAGGAAGCCGCCATATTAACGGTTAAATATTACTATTTGGACCAAAATCCTTCCCAAAATCAATTGCTTTTTGATTACCAGCAAATATTCAGTTTAGAGCATCAGAATAACTGGACATCCGACCAAAATATCGCCCAAATGAGACAAATCTCTTTGCAGCTTTATAATTTTCAAAGTGTAGTAATTGACCAACCGACGGTGCAAGAAATAAAAAGATACCTTTCCCTCAATTTACCTGTCATCGTCCCCGCTGATGGTAAAATTCTCTACCTTGAGAATAAACATTTTAACGGTGGTGGCCCTTGGTATCACAACTTGGTAATTCTTGGCTATGATGACACCTCTCAACAGTTTATTGTTCACGATGTTGGCACTCAGTTTGGGGCCTATTTCCATTATAGTTATGATTTGTTAATCAAAAGTATCCACGATTTTCCCTCATCCGGCAAAAAAGAAGATATTCAAAATGGTGAAAAAAAAGTTTTAGTTCTGTTAAAATAGTCACATGAATCACAAAAACCTCATTTTGGTTCTTTCTGCATTGTTACTTTCATCTTGTTCACTTTTTCCCAAGAGTACTGAACAAAATATTAATTTAAATAGCCCAACAACTCCAACCATGACTCAAGTTACCACCGCACCCGCTTCAATTATTAAAAAAGCCGTCGAAACATTGGTCGGTATTAAAACTAAGGATGGCGAAATTGTCGTCAAACTCTATTCGGATATTACCCCCAATACCGTCGCCACATTTCTACAAAAGACCAACTCTGGTTTTTATAACGGTCTGACCTGGCATCGGGTAATTCCTGGTTTTATGGCTCAGGGCGGTGATCCTACCGGAACTGGCACAGGTGGCGGCAGTCAAAAATCAGAACTAAATAATTTACCATTTAAAAGAGGCTCTCTCGGATTGGCCCGCACCCCAGTTTCCAAAGACATCAGCAACGACAGTCAATTCTTCATTTGTTTTACCACTGATGGTTGTCAGCATCTAACCGGTGATTACGTCAATTTTGGTGAAGTCATTTCCGGCCTCGACGTTCTTGATAAAATAAGTCAGGGAGACAAAATTATTGAAATTACCACCAAAACCAAATGAGTAAAAATATAATTATTTTTATTGTTGTTGCCGTCATCGCTTTTTTTGGATACAAACTCTTTACTAATAAACCACTCGGTGTCGCTGATGATAAAGCTGACCTTATTTTGTTTTGGGGTGATGGTTGCCCCCATTGTGAAAAAGTTAAGCAATATATAGTCGATAATAAGTTTGATTCCAAAGTAAAAATTTCTTACAAAGAAGTTTATTACAACAAAACCAATCAAGATCAGTTGACCGCCACAGTCAAAAAATGTCCCGAAATTAATACTGCCCAAGGAATTGGAGTTCCTCTTGCCTATGATAAGGCTAATTCTAAATGTATTTCTGGCGATCAACCTATTATCGATTGGCTTAATGCTCGAGTGCTAAAATGAACTGTGGCTCACCACTCAAAACACGACAAATTTCATTTCAGCTTTTCCCTGTTAATCCGTTTGATTATTTTTTTCATTGTAGTTTATTTTGCTATTATCTATTTTTCCTCCAAACAGAGTCCGTCGTTGGTACTTGGCGAACATATCGAGCTTAAACCGGTCGTCGACAATCTCTATCAAAAACTACCTCCTGCTTCACAGCAGCAAATCAATCATCTTTCCGATACGCCAGTCATAAAGTTTATTAATTCCAAAATTGATCAATTAAAAACTGAAACTAATGGTTTCCCTCAAAAGCAAATAGCTGACATTAAAAAAGCCGTCATTAATCAAATTTATCAAAATGTTATGAAATCAATCGACAACCCCGCTAAATAATATGTCCCAACTAACTGAGTTAAATCAAAAACTGACCGAAATAAAAATTAAACTCAACTATTCTCAAAGTATCCAACGTTTATCGGAACTCAAGCAACAATCGCTAGATCCTGGTTTATGGTCAAATCCAACTAAAGCGGCACCGATTATGCAGGAGTTAACTGAGGTTGAAAAGCAGCTTTCCCAAATCGACAACTTGCAAAAAGAGATTGATAACTTAATTGAAGTTAATGATTATCTTCAAAATAGCCCAGACGATTCTATGTCTATCGAACTTGATAATTCATTAGCCAAAGTTACCTTTGAAATAGGCCATTTGGAACTTCAAACATTTCTTTCTGGAAAATACGATAAGAATTTTGCCCTAATTTCTATTCATTCCGGGCAGGGCGGCACTGAGGCTATGGATTGGGCCTCTATGCTTCAGCGAATGTACATGCGATATTTTGAAAGAAAAAACTGGAAATTTGAAATGCTTGATATCCAACCCGGGGAAGAAGCGGGGATAAAGGCAGTCTATTTTAAGGTCAGTGAAACTTACGCTTATGGTAATCTTCGTGGTGAAAACGGCGTTCATCGCCTAGTTCGACTTTCACCTTTTAATGCTGACCAACTTCGACAAACTTCTTTTGCTAAAGTTGAGGTAACTCCATTTATCGATAATGTTACCGATCTAAATATTCGTCCAGAGGATATAGAATTTGCCGCCTACCGAGCCGGTGGTCATGGTGGTCAAAATGTTAACAAGGTTAGCACGGCCGTCAGGTTAGTCCATAAACCAACTGGAATTGTCGTTTCCTGTCAGAGTCAACGTTCTCAAGATCAAAACCGTCTTTTAGCTATGCAAATGCTCTCATCAAAGCTCTGGGCAATTGAGGATGAACGGCTAAAAACCGAACGACGTGATCTCAAAGGTGATAACGTTATTGCCGGCTGGGGACACCAAATTCGCTCTTATGTGCTTCATCCTTATAAAATGGTTAAAGATCTTCGTACCCGTTACGAAACTTCAGATACTATCGCCGTCTTGGATGGAGACCTCGATAACTTTATCGCCGCTGAGCTAAAACTATGAAATATATTTCACTGTTTTTACTATTTATAAAACTTTTTTATCAGGCTTCAATTGCTCCTAGTTTAACGCCCGACTTTAACTTCATGATTCTCGGTCTTGACCCACGTAATGATGCTCTCGAAAAGACCGAAGTTACGGATACTATTATGTTGGCACGGTTTAACACAAATTGGCAACTGTCAATAATTTCGCTACCCCGCGATCTTTGGTATTATCCAATTAACGCTAAAATAAACCAAATTTATCCGTTATCTTTCAAGCAACCTCTCCCATTCAGTTTTATTCAAAATACTTACAGTGATTTAACAAACTTACCCATCGATAGAACAATTATTATTACTACTCAAAATCTTGAGAAACTTGCCGACTTAATCGGCGGCATTGACGTTTATTTAGACCAGGGTTTTACAGACAAACTTTATCCTAATCCTGTTTACGTTAAAAATCCCCAAGCCAACATTCCTATATATATTACCGTTTCCTACCCTCGAGGCCTAAATCACTTAGATTCAACCAACATAGCCCCTTTCGTCCGTTCCCGTCATAGTGCCGAAACAGCAGCTGCTGGCGGTACCGATATTGGTCGAACTATCCGTCAACAATTTTTAATCGACGCCCTGATCAAGAAAATCCGTTCTCCTCAAATTCTTCACAGTCCCCAAAAACTCTTGTCTCTTTACAATTTTTGGCATCAACAAATTAATTCCAACTTTACCGATCTTGATTTTGTTAGTTTAATTATTAAAGGGAAAAGTACTATTATTAATCTTAAAATTAATAAGATTGAAATACCTACTGGTGAAAACAAGCTAACTGACATTCTTTATCACCCTCAAACATTTACCAACCCTCAATGGGTGTTTCTTCCCCAAGATGAAAAGTACCTTGCTTTTCAAAAATTTATTCATCAACAATTTGCTATACTGAATTATTAGTTTTTAAACCAATATGGATATACCTAATCTTTCCGCTCAACCAGAAAATATTAAATCTGAAACAAATAATTTTTCTTTACCATTAATTATCGGTATTATTGTCATTTCTCTCGGTATCGGCTTTTGGCTTTCTCGTATTTATCCCACAGCCAAGGGTAAAGTAGCTTCTTTATCGGGTCAAACGGTTACTGAAACCAAATCTACGGATAGTATTTCTAGTGCCAGCCAACTTCAAGTTGGCACCGTTTACGGCTCATCCGATCCAAACTGCAAAGACACTGCCACCGGTACTGTGGCCAAAGGCAGTATTAATGGTGAGGGAACACATATTTTAAATCGACCAGGTGGAGCCGATCAACGCGCCTCTTTAACTTCCTCGGCGGTCGATCTCGATTTGTTTATTGGTAAAAACGTCACAATTACTGGACAAACTAATGCCTCAAAAAAAACCGGTTGGTTATTAGATGTTTGTAGTATAAAAATAGTTCAATAATGAATGTTGTTTTTAAAAACGTCTCTAAACATTTTGGCGTCATCAACGCTTTAAATGATGTTAGTTTTGAAATTAAATCGGGGGACTTTGTCTTTTTAGTTGGTCCATCCGGTGCTGGTAAATCCAGTATTTTGAAATTAGTTCTTCACCAATACCACCCCAGTAGTGGCCACATTTATCTTGATGGAGAAGATATCTTTTTACACCACAAATCAATTGTCGATAAACTTCGACGGAATATTGGCGTTATTTTTCAAGACTATCAACTAATTGCCGATAAAACAATTGAGGAGAATATCGCTTTAGCCCTTGATATCAACGGAGTTCCCGCTTCAGAAATTCCTGCTCGCGTTGAAAAAGTGATCAATCAAGTAAATCTCAACAGCCGCCGTCACCTTTTCCCTTCCCAACTATCCGGCGGCGAGCTCCAGCGTAGCGCCTTGGCTCGGGCCTTAGCAGTTGAACCGAAGTTAATCCTTGCCGACGAACCCACCGGCAATCTCGATCCTGAAAATTCCTGGATGCTAATTAAACTTCTAACCGACATAAATTCCCAAAATGGTACAACTATTATTATGACCACCCATAATATGGACATAATTCAGTCTCTCAATAAACGGATTATTGCTGTCAAAAACGGTGCTATTGCCACTGATTCCCAACCGGTGGTTGTTGACATAGTTAAAGTTGAAAAAACTAAATTTAAAAAGAAATTAAAAAGAAAATGAACCCAACTCAAAACGCCTGGCATCATATTCGTCGATCTCCTATTCAAAGCTTAGTCGCTGTATTGGTGATGACCATAAGTTTTTTAAGCCTAAATTTGTTCGTAATAGTTAGCAACGGGATGTCCGATGTCCTCAAATACTTTGAAACTAAGCCTGAAATCACCATTTTTTTAAAGGATGGACTTGATAAAACCACTGTTGAAAATCTTCAACAGGAGTTGACAAGTTACCCTGGAATTCGTGAGATCAAATTTATTTCTAAAGATAAAGCACTCAGCCTATACAAAGAACAAAATAAAAATAATCCTATATTAACCGAAATGGTTACAGCCAGTATCTTACCGGCTTCATTTGAGGTTTCTGTATCCAACCCGACTGTTCTTGAACAAATCTCTCAAAACTTTTCTGCTAAAAAGGATCAGGTTGATGAAATAATTTACCAAAAAGATATTATTAAATCATTGCTCAATTGGACCGATATTATTCGTAAAGTCGGTATAATTTCCGTTTCAGTGTCAACGCTAATTACTTTTTTAATTATTTCCGTCATTATTGGCATGAAAATCACTAATCGTAAAGAAGAAATTAGTATCAGCCGTCTTCTCGGTGCCTCTAACTTTTATGTTAAAAAACCATTTTTGATAGAAGGAATTATTTATGGGCTCACCGGTGGCTTTGTGGGGGCATTATCAGCCTTTGGACTTAGCCAATTTTTTGCCAAATCTATAAACCATTTCTTTAGTCCAATCACTTTTATTTCTACCAATATATCTTTTTATATTTATCTCCTCGGCTTATCTTTAGCTCTCGGCTCAATGATTGGATTTTTGGCCAGTTGGTTAGGTGCTAAAAGATATATTAAGTTTTAACGGCTGATGTTAAAAAAAAAACTTATCAGTCTTGCCCTTTTATTAGCCTTGGTACTTATCTTTCCTAAGGGAATCTATGGACAAGATTGTAGTCAATCTTCAGACCCGGTTCAATGTTTTCAGGATAGTATCGATAAACTTCAATCAACTAAAACCACCCTTTCAAATCAAATCCAACTTATTAATTCACAAATTTCCTTAACCAGCCTTAAAATTACCCAGACTCAAGCCAGTATAAAGTCCACTCAAAAAGAAATTGCTGATTTAACTATAAAAATTGGTCAACTTGATTTATCACTTAATCAACTATCAAATCTCTACATTCAACAAGTGGCTCAAAACTACAAACTTTCCAAAAGATACAATCCTTTTTCTATTTTCTTGACGACGAATTTTAATCATGTCCTCGAACAATATAAATATATTAGTGAAGTTCAAAAAGACAGTCAAAATACTTTGGTTAACTTAGAAACAGTTCGTGCTCAAGACGATCAACAAAAAACCGAGAAAACAACTAAACAACAACAGCTAACTGACCTTCAGTCCAAATTAGCAGTTCAACAGAATACCCTTAGCAGTCAAAACATTGTTAAAAAGAACACTTTAGCCTTAACTCAAAAGCAACTCGACGACGCCATTGCTCAATTGAATGAGTTAAGAAACTTTTCCAATAGTAATGGTCCCATGTGTTTAACAAACTCTCCTGGTGGGGGTGATGGGGGTTGGTTTTATAGTCAACGCGATCCCAAATGGTGTAATCAATACATTGGCTATTCCAAAGACACTATCGGCGAAGTTGGCTGTTTTATTGCTTCGGTGGCAATGATCTGGAAGAAATACGGATTTGACATGTCTCCTTCAATGTATGCTGCCCGTCCAGATCATTTCGCCGGCTCTACCGCCTGGATGTTGGCTCCCGAGGTTCCACCTGGATTCGGAAGCCAAGTAGCTAGCGGTTACAACAAAAGCTTTTTAGATAACGCGCTATCGAATGGGCACCCGATCATTGTCCAACTATATATGAGAGGAAGTTCCTCCGGGATGCACTTTATTGTTATCAAAAGCGGCAGCAATGGCAACTATAAAATGAACGACCCGTGGTTTGGTGCTGATTTAAACTTTTCTGACCACTATAGTCTGGGCTCAATTATGAGTTTGCGACTAATTAGTAAATAGATTAATATCCTCGAGCCAATTTACGAAAACCAACTGATCCAGCAATTAAGACTAAACCGAAAACTGTTTCAATCATTATATCGTTGGTACCAGTTACTGGTGTCGTGCTCATGCCCACAAAATACTTAGCATTATCACAATCGCCTGTTTGGCTATTTGATGCACAAGCTCGATTGTTTAGTTGAATTAAAGAATTGGCATAATTAGAAGACGGCAAATCACTAATTCGGGCACGAATAATATATTCTTTTGAATCGCCTGGATTTAAATTATCAATCGTTGTTTTGACTGTGTTATCAGTTAAATTATCAACCCCTGGGAATATCATTAAAGTTAAATATTTTGGTAAATAATCGACAACGTTAATGTTGGTTAAATTAATTGTTCCACGGTTTTCAACTTTAATTGAAAATTCGATTTGGTCACCCTCGACGAAAGTTTTTTGCGAGCTAGGAATATTATCGTAGAAAACCGTTTCCCCGACTGCACGAATTTTTTTGTCGATTACAATTACCGGATTAGAACTATTCGAGTTATATGAGTCTGCCATTGCGACAAAAGGGCAGAATATAGCCGCCATGATAAACATGGAAATTAGCGACAAAATCATTCTTGGCTGAAGTAGTTTCATAATAAATATATAGTAATAATTAAAGATTACAGGATATTATATCAGTAAATCTCCAGCTGTCAAGATCTATTTGATATACTAAATTTATGTCTACCAAGCCACTTACCGAACTATCACTCTTTTTACCCTGTTACAACGAAGAAAAAAATCTTCAAAACACCTTTAATCAGGTTCAGCCCATAATTGAACAGGTTGCTGATAAATGGGAAATTATCATTGTTAACGATGGCTCAAAGGACAAAACTGGGAAAATTGCTCAGGAAATTGCCCTAAAATTTACCAATAACGTTAAAGTAATTACTCACCCACAAAATCGTGGCTATGGAGCTGCTTTTAAAAGTGGCTTATATGGTGCCAAATATCAATGGATCGCCCTCACAGATGCTGATGGACAATTTGATTTTAACGACATTTATATCTTAATTGAGGCTCAAAAGAAGCATCAAGCAGATTTGGCTATTGGCTACTATCTTGGGCGAAAAGTTCCTATATATCGAGTTTTAGGTTCAAAAGCTTGGCAGATGGTAGTTTATATCCTCTTTGGTTTATGGGTTACCGACACCGATTGTGGTTTTAAGTTGATTAACCGTCAGGTTGTGACAAAAATACCCAAGCTTGAAGCGGAAAGGGGACCGTTTATTACCTCTGAGTTTCTGATTAAGGCCAAACGCTCTGGCTTTAAAATTACTGAGGCTGGAGTTCACCATTACCCTCGTGTTTTTGGTGAAGCTACCGGTACCAAATTAAACGTCATTATTGCCGGCTTTAAAGACTTGTTCCGGCTTTGGTTTAAGTTAAACTTTCAATCTCATGACTAAAATCGTCACTAGAAACTGGTTGTTCCTTCTCATCTTAATTTTAGCCGCTTTTCTTAGACTTTATAAAATTGACCAGTATATGGAATTTTTAGGAGATCAAGGTCGTGATGTCGTCGTTGCTCGCTCATTTTTAAAAGAAGGACATATATTTACTATTGGGCCAGTTACTAGCATTGGTAACATGTATCTTGGACCATTTTATTATTATCTAGTTGTTGTCCCTGGCTTAATTCTAACTTGGTTTAATCCAATCGGACCATCCATTGTTGTTGCTCTACTTGGAGTTTTAACTGTTTACTTAATTTTCCGCTTTAGTTTAAAATGGTTTAATTACCAAACTGCCTATTTAGCTGCTTTTCTTTATACAATTTCTCCAGTCGTCATCAAATACTCTGACTTTTCCTGGAACCCCAACATAATGCCTTTGTTTGCATTATTGTTCTTCAACTTTTGTCTTGAATCAAATTTTGTTTTTGCCTCATTGGCTTTTATCATGTGCCTTAACTCACACTATTTAGCCTTGCTTCTTTTACCTGTCGGCGGACTAATATATTTATTAAAATATCTAAGAACACCCAAACTTCGTCCAACACTCGCAAAACAGTTAACTGTCGCTATTGTTATATTTATTGTTTCACTCGTCCCTCAAATCCTTTTTGACCTGAAACACCATGGTCAAAATATTAACTCCATTATCTCCTTTTTCACCAACCGGGAAACCACGGTCAATCTTAAAGCTTATAAAGCCCTGCCTGAAATCGGTCCACTATTTAATCAACTCAATAGTCGTTTACTTGCTGGCAAAAACGATCAACTAGGTCTATTTGTGACGATAATTTTTTCTCTACTCATTTTTTATGAAGTCTTTCTACAATTTAAAAGTAAAAAAATCAACACTATTTCCAACTGGCTAATTCTTTGGTTAGGGGCCGGTTTGACCGGATTGGCACTCTATAAACAACATATTTACGATCACTATTTTGGCTTTTTATACCCAGTTTTATTCATTTTGTTTGCCTACTTAATCGTCAAATTACCCAAAATACTGACTTTAAGCCTTCTCATCGTCCTAACTATATTTTCAATTTTGGAGAATCCATTCCGATGGACAGCGCCCAAACAGATGGCAACTACTTACTCAATTGATCAATCTATTATTAAGTCAGCTCATGGTCAACCCTTTAATTTTGCTCTATTAGCCAAAATGAATTACGATCCGGGGTATCGCTACTTCTTGTCTGAGCTCAACGCTCCCGTCCAATTGCTCCAAAACGAAATTACCGATCAACTGTTCGTTGTCTGCGAGCCATTTCAAATTGACTGTAATCCCATTAATAATCCAGAATGGAGTGTTGCCGCCTTTGGTTGGGCCAAGATTGATTCTCAATGGGAAATTAATGGCATCAAAATTTTCCGACTCATTCACAACCCTCAAGGGATTAAGCAATAACTCTATTCTGTATATCCCAATAGGGGATCCAGTTGGTTCTTTGGATTATCACATTGAGCCTCTGAAATTTTCATTTTAGTTTGTCTTGGTAGTAACACCCCAAATCGGCCGTAATGCACCGGATTCTCACCAGCGCTTAGTTGCCATGGAATAGGGATGTTATAAGCCGGAACATTTAATGTTTCCGGTTTAACCAATTTAACTCCGTTGTACCAAAACAAATAGCGAAAGCCGACCCCAACCCCCGGATCGGCGATAAAATTCAAGGCCACACACGGATAATTATTTTTAATTGCATCGATTTTTATATAGTTCACCACTTCCTCTCGATAAAGAAAAGACTGATCAATTTCCGATTTCATCACTAACCAGACTAAATTGAAACCCAAATAAACTACTAAAATTATTCCCAAAATATAATTATTAATTCC
>CAIKAI010000100.1 GCA_903825325.1 Candidatus Shapirobacteria bacterium
ACGAGAAATCGTCGTGAAGCACTCAAACAAGCGAGGTTTCTGTGGTTAATTATGGATAAACTGGCTGATAAATATTTTAGAGATCCAGCGTCTTACGGTAAGGCGATGGAGTTGCTAAAGAGATACGATAGCTTTATTAATTGTGATTGGACTACTATCGAAGAGCAATTCTTCGATAAATTGGATTCTGAATCAGAAATTCCACTCTTAGATTCAGCCATAAAAATGAGAGTCGAGTATTCAGCCAAAGAGATTGAACAACAGCAGCTAATTAATCATTATAAAAAATTACTCGAACACACAAATCACATCCAGACTGGCATTAGCCCTGTAATCTATTCTGAAAAGAATAATCCAAAAATATCATTTTTAATTCAGAAGTGGCTAGAAGTCAGGCGAGGTTCTGGGATTAAGATTGATTCGATTTCATCGCTTGAACAGCGTATTGATATATTCCTTAAGATTATTACTGAGCTTAATGGTTCGGAACCAACGGGATCAGAACTTACATCTAATCTAATCCGTGAATATTACGAATTATTAAAGAAAGTCCCAGCCTATCGTAAAGCAAATAACCTTGTTGGTAAGTCTTTTATACAGTTATCTAAATTAGGTTTAAAACCTATCTCAGATAAGACTTATGCCGAATATACAAGTGTTGTGTCTGATTTTCTGAGGTGGTCTGAGGGTGATGGATACCCAGTCAATAAAGAACTCGCAGGTATTCTTAGAAATAGTAAAACTAAGGGTAATAAAAAGAACAAGAAGCTTAATTCAATATTAGCTCTTCCATTTGATGATAATGATCTAATGCTGATCTTCAATAATGAATCCTACTTAAAGGGGTCTATTGATAGGGCAAGTGACTATTGGGTTCCATTAATCGCTCTTTTTACTGGTGCTCGGCTAGGGGAAATATGCCAACTTTACCTATCCGATATTAGACAAGAAGAGGGGGTATGGGTAATTGATATTAATGATGAGCGTGATGATGATGACGAAGATAAATCAATAAAATCCGAAGGTGGTTCTAAGAGGTTAGTGCCAATACATAAAGAGTTAATTAAATTAGGTTTACTGACTTATAGAGACTTTTTATTAAAGTCTAAAGAAACAAGGCTTTTTCCAGATGAAAAACGAACCCCATTAGGTAAGTTCGATGCCATTTCAAAAAGATTTAGTTATAAAATTGGTTATATCGGGGTGAAGGATAACTTAGGTTTAAATAAACGGAAATCATTCCATTCCTTTAGGCATACAGTTAGAACAAGACTAGTTGATGCGAATGTTCTGGATGGAGTTATTGACAGCATTATTGGGCACTCTTCGGATAATAGATCAACCGGCGACAAGGTTTATACTCACACCCAAAGGATTACTCAAAAGGTTAAAGCGCTAGATAATCTTTCATATGCTATTAATTTAAAGTTAATTAAAAAATGGGATGAATGTCGATTTGGAAGAATAGTAAGAAGAAAAAATTGCATTAACTCAATTTGATGGTTATGTTGACTAGTTCATTTTTAGTTTTAATTTGTATCTGGATCATTTAGGGTTCCTTATTAGTTATTGTTATTGGATACTATTGGTTATCTTGTATTAATGTCTTCTAGGTATATTTCTATTAATTCTGGATACACTGATACCTATGGAGTGATACACCATATGAAATTTCTGTTCATAATATAGTTTGCCGAGGACGTCTCAGGCGTTCAAGTTTTACTGCTCAAAGTGCTACTATATTTAACACATCATTTCTTAGCCAATAATCTGTGTCTTTGACTAAGTATTTAATACGCTCATTCAAGTTACCAACTACTCTTACATCAACCATTGAGCCAAATGGATCACCTAGCCCAATTAACGCATACCAGTGTTTTCTAATAAACTACAAAGAATTAAAATTCACTAAAAAAACAACTTCAAATTGGATTCTATATCTAATTTGCAACCAATTGTAAAATTTGTAAATATACTTTTTTTGCAGTATTTTTGATTGTTTAAGATGCTGAAATTTATGTCAACGTTCGTTTATCTCCCACCAGCACTAAGTAAATTAAGAGCTTATCAATTGTTAAGCTTTTTTTACGGCAAAAAAATTTGTGTCAAAGCACTCAGATTTAACTGGTGCATTTGACCTGCTCGAGCTAATTGTTACGAGTTTGTAACAATTAGCTTGAATGGCGCTAGGTTCTGTGACAAAATGTCGCATCAAATACTAGGTCCATGTTAAGTTTAAATTTGTTAACTCAAAGGTAGTGTGTGGAAGCAGTAGATCACGTTAATAAAATAATTTTAAAGCCAAATAATTCGCTTTCACCTGAAGGTACAGTGAAAGTGGTAATGGCATTATTTGTGATTGTTTTATTGGTTTCTATTGGTTTCTCGCTTATTGGCGCTTGGTTGGTGTTGC
>CAIKAI010000101.1 GCA_903825325.1 Candidatus Shapirobacteria bacterium
AAATATTTTATAATATTTATTTAGCTTCTCATGTTCAATTGGTCCTACCAATTCAACATCTTTCAGTTTTTTGTAAGTCACATCACCAGCTACATTCTTGTAGGGTCCGACCAAAATTAATTTGGCATCGACTTGCTTCATTGCTTCAATCAGTACATCTAATCCTTTTTCCCAAGCAATCCTCCCCACGAATCCAACTACTTTGTTTTCCCCCTCTTTCTTTAAAGCTTCGGAGTCCGGTTTATCTGGAAGGGTGGAGGGGGAGATTTTAATTGGTGGCAAAATAAATACCGCTTTATTTTTAAATAATTTTAGAAACATCGAATGCTGGGCGTAATCCTCGGTGTATGCCACAATTCTATCCGCCATTAAATAGGTAAATAGATGAATGGGGTAGGAGACTAAAGCTATAAGTTTGTTACTTAGTGGTCCGTCAAATCCAAACTCACAATGGTGGGTGGTGATTAGTTTTTTGCGAAACACTTTTGCCCATAATGCCAGCCAAAAAGATTCTATCGAAGGTAAATGACAATTAACTGTGTCCGTTTCTTTAACTAAAAAAAATGACTTCAACCAATACATTGGCATGATAAACCCCTTTCCCAAAGAAAACCCATTTACTCTAAAGATATTTACCCCCCTCCTTTTATCAAAGGAGGGGTCGGGGGTGGATTTTGCACAAATAACTTTTACTTTGTAATTTCTTTTTGCTAGCTCTTCAGCTAAAATGACAGCATACAAACTAACACCGGAAATATTTGGAAAATAATATGTTAACCCAATTAGCACCTTCATCTGGCTCATATAGCTACTTTAACATATGAACCAAAACTCTTTTCTTTTTTGGCAGCCAAAATTCGATTATCTTAAATTTTTTGAGAAAAACTCTTACGGTCGATATTTTGTTGTTATCGCCAATTACTTAATCTGGTTTTTTTTGTTTTATCTTTCCTATTTACTTATCAAATCCAACCCCAACACCTTTTGGCAACTCCTCGTTGCTACGGTCATCGGCGAAATTGTTGAAAAATATGGCAAAAGCCATGCTCTTTGGCGTCGTCCATTGTATCAACGCAACGATAGTACCCCAGTCGGCATGGTCGACCGCTGGTATAAAACTGGTTCCTTTCCTTCTGGCCACACTATCAAAGCAATTTTCTTTCTTTTATTTCTCATTCAATATCCGGTTTTCCCATTTACGTATTATGTATTACTTGTTACGCCATTGCTATTCTTTCGTGTCTTAATCGGTTTTCACTACCCACTTGATATGATCGGTGGAGCCCTTGTGGGCATAGTCATCTGGGGTATTTCCCATCAAATCATTTTTCCTCCCTTTCTAACCGCTATAATTCATACTATATTTAACATTGTCTTTTTAATTCACTAAATTAAATGCTCTCCGATTTGAAATACATCATTCTCTGGTGGTTAGTTTACCTAATTTTAGGCTGGATTAGTTTGCCATTGGTTTTCAAGCTTTTCAAAAACTTATGGGATCGCGGCTATATTTTTACCAAAACTATTTCTTTGGCCCTGCTCACCTACTTCATTTTTGTCATGGGTGTTTTTAAAATAATTCCTTTCACCAATCCCTCCTTATTTATCTTGATTGTGGTCGGAATAATTGCCGATTTATTTTATCTTAGCTATGCCGATAATTATCATCAGTTTTTCAAAACTCTCAACTCCAAGCGCAATATCTTTATATTTGAAGAAGTTATGTTTTTGCTGATTCTCATTGCCTGGTCATATGTCCGAGGTTTCGCCCCCGATATCGAAGGTTTAGAAAAATACATGGATTGGGGTTTTGTCAACTCAGCATTACGTAGCCAATACATGCCTCCAGCCGATATGTGGTTTGCCGGCTCATCCATTAACTACTACTACTTTGGCCACTTAATGATTGCTGTCCTAACTAAGCTATCGAACATCAGTTCAACTATTACTTACAATTTAGCCATTGCTTCGACTTGTGCCATTACTTTTGTTAGCGGGTTTTCTTTTGCTTCTAATTTAGTCGCTGGTATGGCCAAAAAAATAAACCTCAAAAACGTCATTGTCGGAGGACTTTTCTCCGCTCTACTTTTGACTTTTGGTGGAAATCTTCATGTAATTTATAAAATCGCTAAGATTGACATGACTAACAATCATGGCAAACTTGTTCTGACCAGATCAGCTCTCAATACTGCCGCCTCTGCTTATTGGTATCCCGATGCTACCCGTTTTATTGGTTTCGACCCCGATGTTAATGACAAAACTATCCACGAATTTCCCTTATACAGCTTTGTGGTCGCTGATCTTCACGGTCATATGAATGATATCCCGGTAGTTATTCTTTTTTGCACCGTACTACTGGCTGTTTCAACAGCTTCGCTTAGCAGTGGTATTAATTGGTTATTAGTTATTCCTGCTGGCTTTTTACTTTCTTTGGCTTTCATGACCAATGCTTGGGACTTTGCCGTCTATGGCTTAGTTTTTGCTACCTCGAGTTTTATTGATAAGTCCTACTTCACCAATCTTAAATCCTCACTAATTTACACTTTTAAACATGGACTTTTGATTATTCTTTTTTGGTACCTTTTTACTTTGCCATTTTCTCTTGATTTCACCCCTATGGCCGACGGTCTCCGCCTTGCTGATGCTCATTCACCCTTTTATCAGCTTTTTGTTCTCTACGGCGGCTTCTGGCTCATCTGTTTGCCCTTCCTATTACGGATTACGTATTCCGTATTCCGAAAAGTAAAAGTGTCTTCCACCGATCTTTTCGTCTTCTCGCTAATTTTAGTCGCCACCATTCTCATTATCATTCCCGAAATTGGTTACATCAAAGACATCTACATTTATGAACATCGTCGCGCCAATACTATGTTCAAATTAGTTTATCAAGCCTTCATGCTTTATTGCCTTATATCTGGGTATATCCTCATCAAATTTAAAAAGAATGTCCTTTACAAAATTCTTTTCGGGACCATTTTTGTTTGTCAAATGATTTATCCTTATTTTGCCATAAAATCATATTATGGACTTACCGATTACAAAGGTCTATATGGCCTCAATTACCTCAAGGAACAATATCCTGATAATTTCATTGCGATAAGTTGGATTAATCAGAACATTACTGGCCAACCGGTCATGCTTGAAGCAGTCGGGGATAGTTATACTACTTTTGAACAAGTCAGTAGTGCCACTGGCCTACCCACAGTTGAAGGCTGGATTGTCCATGAATGGCTCTGGCGTGGCGGTTATGACAAACCGGCCGCCCGGCAAACTGATGTTCAAAAAATTTACGAGTCTAAAGATATCAATGAAGCTAAATCTCTTTTGCAAAAATATTCAGTTCAATACGTGTTTGTCGGTGATAAAGAGCGGGAAAAGTATCCTAACTTAAATGAAAAAACATTCACCGATCTCGGTGCTAAAGTTATCTTTTCCTCCGGCCAAACCAGAATTTACAAATTGTAATGAAACAAAATCAGGCCTTAAAAGTTCTTTATCTTTATAATTCAATTTTTGTTTTTGCATCCAATTTAATTGGACCGTTGTTTGCTGTTTATATCCAGCAGTTCGATCATAGCGCTCTCACTATTAGTCTAACCTGGGCAATTTTTATAATTTCCACCACTATTTTTTCATATCTATTTTCTAAATTTGGCGACAAAGTTATTGAACAAGAATATGGATTGTTGGCTGGATTCTTAATCCGGGCCGCCGTATGGTTTGCATTTATTTTTACCACTAATATCTATGTAATTTTTGCTTTACAAATTGTCCTTGGATTGGGAGAAGCTCTGGGATCGCCTTCTTTTGATGCTCTTCGCTCCATTCATATTGATCAAGGTCGGCAGATATCTGAATGTTCTGACTGGATTGTTATCTCCAATTTATCAATGGCCGCTGCCACTATTATTGGTGGTCTTGTCGTTTCCCATCTTGGATTTCCCATTCTCTTTTTAACCATGTTTATCCTTGCTCTACTAGCATTTTTTGGTGTCTTTGTTCAACCTCGCAATTTGCTCTAGAATTTATTTCCTCCGGCCAAACCAGAATCTACAAACTTTGACCACTCTCTTCTTTTAGTCTAGCTATCATCTTCTCCACTTGTTTACGTAAAACTACTTTAGCACCTGGCTTCTCTATATTTTTTATTGCGTTAACGCTACCCGGTCCGAGGATTGGTACTTCATTCGTAGAGCCGGCATAATCAACTGTTGTCGGATTTATTTGATCAACTTTATTTTGCATGTCGTCATTATGCCTTCTCAAATAATCTTTGTCAATAAAATACAATTATGCTCGTATCATTAAAACGTTGTCGTTGCGGTGTAAACAATTTTACTCTCGTAGTCGCCGACTGGTTGAGCGGCATTGGCGACAATTTGATAACAGACGTATGCCGATTGTCCGTTAGTGAAAGTTGAGTACTGAAGTATGTTCTTGGCATTGCCTGAACCATTACCGAAGGGGCGGAATTTGGTACCATCGCCATTGGAGAAGGAAGTATTACCAACACTACTTACGGTGTAGATGGAATAACCAAAGCCAGAAGTTGTACCGATGGACCAGGTTCCACCACCACCACTGTTAGTACAGGGACCGCTATCACAGATGGTGTCGGGTAGGGTGTAGGCCACACCTGGAGACGAAGTATAACCAATGTTAATCATCGGATTGCCTTCATAGGCAGTGACCACATAGCCGTTAACTCCATTCGTGGTGACAGTCAGTCTTTGGGCGAGTTTGTTAGCGGTTGTGCCGATGGCTAAAGAACCAAAAATGACCTTGTCACCAGTGGTATTGGGTGCTCCAGAAGAAAGGCTAACTCCAAGGCCGCAGGCGGATGCACCAACGCTGGTGGCACCGTTGTTGTCGATACTAAAAGATAAGGTGGGATCAACAGTAGCCGTAATCCGGACAGCTTCGACAACCGCGATTTTACCCACTGTCGAGTCGACAATTAAGCCACCGGAATCACCTTGACGCAGAATGTAGGTAAAGACAGAGGCGATACCCTCAGTGTTACCACTGCTGGGGGAGGGATTGATTAGAGCACTATTACCAGTACCGATGACCATACTAATGCCTACATTAATTGGGTTAGTTAAACCGGTGCCTAAAGTACATTGATAAATTTGATAACTAGAAGTGACCGCCGGAGAACCTAAAGTGTAAGTTGCGGTAGCCCCGATGGAGGCAGTGGCTCCGGGAGGACAAGTAATAGCGGCAGTGGAGCCAATTCTTTGGGTATCAAAACCAGTTTGATCAGGAATACCATCACCGTAGCTTTCGCCAATACCACTGTTGGCAATTTTAATTAAAAACTGCCAGAAACCACCAGCAGCAGTCATGGTGGGAGTAAAGGTAACAGTATGAATCGCTGAACGAGTGGCAATGACGGTGCTACCAGCCACAGTATTGATACTAGACACGCCAATATTTAAATCAACGATGGCGGTACTACCAATGTCTTTGACAATGTAAAAATTTTGGCTACCACCAACACCAATGGCGACTGTATCACCAATGAAAAGATTGTTAGCATCACGGGAAGGAAAGCTATTAGAAAGATCAAGTTTAATGTAGCTGTTACCGGCAACGTTACCAGAGGGTAAACCACCGTAATAGGAGTATTGAGAGGAAGACAAGGAGTCGGACATGGTCTGTACCGGCAGAGAATGCACACTTTTAACCTTAAAAAAGGCGGAAACAGAAATCAATAACAGAAGTACCGGAAGAATAAGAATATATTTGTTTTTCATGCGATATATAAATGTATGATTTATCTTAAATGTTGTCAAGGGGTAGACGAAATATGTTTTTGGGGACGGCTGAAATACCAAATTAAAGTGAGAACAAAACCAAGAATAAGAGTTAAGGTGTAGGGGAAAATAAAAAAGGAAACGGTGGCTGAGGGCGCATTTAGGCTGGGATCAAGAGTTAAGGTGGCGGTATAGGCACCGGGCCAAAAGGGTGGGTTGAGGCTGCAGGGGACTGGTTGATTGTCGGAGAGGCAACGAATTTGACGGGGAGAGTTGGCTAAAACGTTGTCGGGGAAAAGGTCAAATTGCTGAATAACTAAGCCATTTTTGGCGACGACTAATTTACCTTGAATTTTGGCAAAATAGGGAGAATCATTTTCAGCAGTGGCGGAAATGTTGAGTTGAGGAAAGAGAATATCCTTAAAACGGGGGGAAACGGAAACGTGCGACAAAAAGAATTGAGAATGTGGGGTGTCGGAAGAGGAATAGGAAATTAAAAGATGAGAACCGATTCGGCCTGAGGCGGCTGATTGGGAAGTGCTGGAGGTGGAAAACCCCGGGGTTTGATTGATAAAAAAAGTATAATAAACGTCGGTAAGAGGCACAGTTGAGTCGGATTTAATTTTGAGAACTAACTGACGCTTCTGGCCAGGAGCAAGGGTGAAAGTTTGGCCAAGTAGGAGATCGGTGTTAGTGAGACTGAAAGCTAGATGAGGATTAGGCAGAGCCTGGAGATAATCGACAGAGCCATCGTTACCGCGGGGAACCCAGGGTAAAACTTGGCTGGATAAAGTTAAGGACTCAGAACTATTGTTGGTGACATCATAGGTTTGAATAATAGTTGAACCAGGTAGGGCAACAAGCTCGGTTTGAGCAGGTTTGAGAGTTAAGTTGAAGCTGGCCATATTAATATTTGGGAACAGCAGTAAAAATAATCCCGTTTTCATACCTACCGGCGGCTTGGATAGCGGAGACATTAGCTTTGTAGGTCACTCGGGCTTGACGAAGGGAATTGGCACCACTGGTGGAGTTATTTTCGGACATGGCGATTTGGCTGATAGGGGCAGTGGAAAAGGGACGAAAATAAGTGCTGTTGGTAAAGTAATTACTGGTGCCGACACCGGTGACGACACCACTACTGTTAATGCCAATAACATTAAAGCCAAAACCATAGGTTGAGGCTAAGGTCCAGGGAGCAGAGGTGGTAGTTGTACAGGGACCGGAATCGCAAGCAGTGCTGGGAATGGTGATGCCATTGCCTTGAGTAAGCGAATGATTTTGTTGAACCATAATTTGATAACCATGGCCGGAGGGAGTGCTAATAGAAATAATATTGGTAGCGGTGGAACCAATGTTGGGGACAAGATCGCCAAGGGAGAGACTAAGATTGTTGATGGAAAAAGTGAACTGATTGAAGAGATCGTAGATGTATTGAAAACCAGCTTTAACAATGTAGCCAGTGTTGTTGTACTGACCGGGGGCGAGTTGACCAACAGTATCGGTGAGTGAGTAATTGGCGGAATTTTTGTGACCGGAGGTAATGTTGAAGTTGCCAAAGTCGATGATGTAATCGGTGGAAGAGAAGTGCTGAGCGTGCGCGACGCGAGTTAAAAGTTGAAAGTTAAAAGTTAAAAGTAAGAGGAAGATAACTATTTTAAATTTCATCGGAGAGTTTTTGGGCAGAGTGAAGTAAAGATGTGGCACTATCTTTAATTTTTTTGAGATGAGTTTTCTGAGAATAGGTCAGAGGGGAACTTTGAAGTTGAGAGACACTATCGAGAAGGGAGGTAATGCCGGTTTTAAATTTTAAATTGAGCCACATTTGAAAATCAGTTTCTTCGAGAGCAATAATTTGATCATCCTCAGATTTTATTTGGGATTGACGGCTGATGAACCAAACAATGGGGGTGATGAAAAGGAGAGAGAATATGGGAATTAAAGAAAGAAGAGAGTTAGTGGAATGAAGTAAGAGAATAGTGGTGACAAGGGAAAAAGAAAGGGAAGTGGATGGGGGCAGCTGAAAGGCAGCAATGAATAAGAGAAAATAAATTAAAAAAAAGAGGGGTGATTGAACCCCATTTTGAGAAAAGATAATCAAATTAATTATCAAAGAAATAAGACAGAGAGTGGCGAGGGGTTTTTTGGGAAAGAATATAAATAGTATGGAGAGAAGAGCGACGGCTTGAGGTAAATAATTGATAACAATGGTTAAGGATAGAAGGTAGGAGATGAGACTGGTGAGCGACAACAATAAAAGGACCATAAAATAGTGTAGCAAAGAGTGCTATGATTTGTTTATGTTCCAAAGGTTGGGTCAACTTCAGTGGGTTGATGCGATTTTAGGGGTGGGTTTGATCTTAATGGCAATTGGGATTGGGATGAATGTCAAAGATAAACTGGCCAGTCCCAATATCCAGCTAATAAAAGCGGGGGTGATGCCGACTGTTGTAGTACAAGGTGATAATAAGGTAACGTTTGATATAGGTGGTGAGGTGCTAAATCCGGGAGTCTATAAATTGATTAAGGGCTCAAGAATTGGCGAGGCGCTGACGGCGGCCAATGGTTTGAGTGCCAACGCCGATCGAGAGTGGGTGGAGAAAAATATTAATCGGGCGCAGGTAATTGCCGATGGGATGAAGATATACATACCCCGCCAACAGTCCGCTGCTGACGGACAGTTAGGCGGGCAGGCCTCGATAAATGAGGCTAAGAGCGCGAGCGTGTTGGGAGAAACAACGACAAACAACAGCGGGGTGATTGATATTAATACGGCGGGGGTGGCGGAATTGGATAAATTGACGGGAATTGGGCCAGCTTTAGCCCAAAGAATTATTGATTATCGGGAAAAGAACGGGGGATTTAAAGATGTCAATGAAATTAAAATGGTGTCGGGAATTGGCGACAAGCTGTTTGAGAAAATAAAAGACGAGATTGGGATATGAACAAAGTCAAATATTTACTTAGCTATCGCTATGCGGAAATGATTCACGATTTGACAATGGATTTTGCGAAACAATATGTCGACTATAAATCTAGAACCAGGGATCAAATGGAACAGGCGGCTAGGTCCGGAAAACAAAACATTATTGAAGGTGTGGGACAATCGCAAACTTCAGAAAAAGGATTGATAAAATTGTTGGGTGTGGCCAAAGCGTCTTTTGAAGAACTTCTGGCTGATTATGAAGACATATTGCGGCAACAGCGATTAGAAATATATCCAAGGTCTAGCCCAAAAATTACTAAATTTCGGCAATTTGCTTTTGAATTAAGTAACTTAAGCAACTTAAGTGACTTAGGAAACTTGATCAAAAGACCGAAATTGTCTGGCAAACTGCAGACCGACGCAAATTTTCTGCTGACGATGTGTCATCAGGTAACCTATTTGTTGGATCGACAAATTAAAGCCGAAATCGAAAAATTTACTAAAAACGGTGGTTTTTCGGAAAACTTATTTTTAAAGAGGAGAGAATACCTTGCTAAAAAACAAAAAGACTACTGAAATGTTGACCTGGCTATTGTGTGTTTTGGGAATAGTGATAATTTATAAATTTGTCACCCGGGAAAATATTTTGGGAATAATTAATCAATCTCTGCCACCGCGGGAAGCCGGGTTGCTGGGAGGGATTTTGGTGGGGGATAAAAGTGGATTTGATAGGGGTTTTTATGAGGCATTAAAGAACTCAGGGTTGGTCCACCTAGTGGTAGTGTCTGGTAGTAATGTGATGTTGTTAATAGGAGGTTGGATAGA
Source organism: Candidatus Shapirobacteria bacterium (assembly GCA_903825325.1). Lineage (GTDB taxonomy): Bacteria > Patescibacteriota > Microgenomatia > UBA12405 > UBA12405 > UBA2283. Next base: position 9,508 of record CAIKAI010000101.1, read on the forward strand.
GTCTCTGGCGGGCTATCTCGGGCGGAAAAGAAGTATTGTGGTCGGACTGATTTTGGGGTGGGGTTATGCCAATTTGGTGGGGTGGGAGATACCGGTGGTGCGGGCGATGATGTTAATGTCGATCATGTACTGGGCGCAATTGTGGGGGAGGAAATATAATTTGACCCGAGGGCTGATTTTGGGAGTGGGGCTAATGATGATTGGGGAAATTACAATTTTAATGAGTGTCAGTTTTTGGATGTCGATAATGGCATTTTTAGGAATTGTGTTTGGTCGTAAAATGAAAATAAAATGGTGGCTGGAAACGGTGTGGGTGAGCGTGTGGATTACGCCAATCATAGCGATGGTGTTTGGCAAAATTAGTGTGGTGTCGCCGATTACCAATGCCTTGGTGGTGGGAATGGTAGAAATCGTGACGGTGTTGGGGGCCGTGGCGACAATGTTGGGTGGAGGGGTATTTTTGTGGGTGGTTTATCCGGCATTAAAATATTTGGCAATATTAATAGAGTGGAGCGGGCAATTGCCGGTATTGGATTTTAAATTTAATGGGACAATGTTAATTGGGTGGTATGTGGTTTTGTTTTATTTTTTAATAAAAAAATATTTGGCAAATTATCGCTCGTAAACAAATTTTTGTGGTCCTCGCTACCTTCGGGCCACGCGCAAACTTGGTGGCAATCGCTGCGGTCCAAAAAATTGTTTACTTCGCTTAATTTTTAAATTATGAAATTAAAAATATTTTTAATCATATCCATCATTGTTTTGGCAGGAATATTTTGGATGACATGGCCGGACGGGAAGGCGAGGGTGATATTTTGCGACGTAGGACAAGGGGATGGAGTTTTAGTAATGCAAAATAATTTTGAGATGTTGATCGACACTGGCCCGGAAAATATGAAAATGGTGCAATGTTTAGAAAAGCATTTGCCGTTTTGGGATAAAACCATAGAAGCAGTAGTGCTAACCCACAGCGACTCGGATCATAGTGGAGGATTAAAACAAATTAGAAGTTACTATAAAATTAATGAACAAAATGCTTATTCATGGTCATTGCACAAAGGTGATGCTCTAAAATATGGATCGATAGTTTATGAGGTGTTATCACCGAGCGAGGATTGGGGAAATGAGAATGATAACTCGACGGTGGGAGTTTTAAAAGTAAAGAATTTGAGTTTTTTATTAATGGCCGATGTGACCAGTAATGTGGAACAGAAACTAGTGTGGAGGAAGGAATTATATAAAGTGGATGTTCTAAAAGTTAGTCATCATGGATCGGCGGAGGCGACGAGTCAGGAATTATTAGACGCAGTTAATCCAGCGGAGGCAATTATTTCGGTGGGGAAAAATAATCGGTTTGGCCATCCGACTAAAGTGGTTTTAGACCGACTAAATCAGGCAGGAATCAAGATTTGGCGAACGGATGAACAGGGAGAGCGAGAATTTGATCTATAGTCTGGATAAGCTTGGGGTAGTCAATGGAAGTCTTAGTGATAAATAATTTAGCGCCGAGATCGAGACATTGTTGAATGTCACCTGGTTGATCGAGGTCGGAAATAACAATAACGGGAATTTTGGATAAGGTTTTTTTGGAGTGGAGCAATTTTAAGATAGCAAAACCGTCGATAACAGGCATAATGAGATCGAGGATAATTAGTTTTGGTTGAAAAGAATCAACGAGTTCAAGAGTTTGGCGGCCGTCGCGGGCAATCATTGTGGTGTAGCCGGAGTCTTCAAGGTGTTTGCGATAGGTGTTGGCAGAGAAAGAATCATCTTCAGCGACTAATATTTTGGGGGTGAGAGCAATCATACTGTGTAGTAGATGTGTATTATGAGCGAAACGAGTTGTTTTGTCAAAGTGGTGAGGTGGTAAAATAGGCAATGGAATTTAAGGAAATTGAAAAGAAATGGCAGAAGAAATGGAGAGAAATGCCGGAATTGTATAAGGCAAAAGATTTTGAAGGCAATAAATTTTATGTACTGAATGAATTTCCCTACCCGAGTGGTTCGGGACTGCATGTGGGTCATGCGTTTTCGTATACAGCCGGGGACATTTACGCCCGGTTTAAACGGATGCAGGGTTTGAATGTAATGTTTCCTATGGGCTATGATGCCTTTGGATTGCCGACAGAAAACCACGCGATCAAAACGAAACAAAAACCACAGGACGTTACCAAGAAGAATACGGCTAATTATAGGGCAGAAATGGACCGATTAGCACTGTCATTTGATTGGTGCCGGGAAGTAAATACGACTGATCCGGACTATTATAAGTGGACACAATGGATATTTATTAAATTATTTGAGAAAGGTTTGGCCTACAAACAAGAGATGCCAATCAACTGGTGTCCCAGTTGTAAAATTGGACTGGCCAATGAGGAAGTGGTTAATGGGAAGTGCGAAAGATGTGGCACCGAAGTTAGCCGAAGGAATATTTCGCAATGGGTAGTTAAAATTACCGATTATGCCGACCGGCTAATTGACGGATTAAAGGACACTCACTTTATTGAAAGAGTTAAACAAGTGCAGATTAATTGGATTGGCAAGAGTGAAGGAGCCAAGATAAACTTCAAACTTCAAACTTCAAACTTCAATATAAAAGAATTAGAAGTCTTTACGACTAGGCCGGACACATTATATGGGGCGACATTTATGGTGATTTCGCCAGAACACGCCTTGGTTTCACAATTAGTAGAGACGCACGATCGCGCGTCTCTACAAAAAGATATCAAAGATTATGTTGAACAGGCGAGAAAAAAGTCCGATATGGAACGGACCGAGTTAGCTAAAGACAAAACCGGAGTATTTTCCGGGCTATATGCGATTAACCCGGTGACTAATAAAGAAATCCCCATTTGGATTTCTGATTTTGTGTTGGCCAGCTATGGTACTGGGGCAATTATGTCGGTGCCGGCACATGACGAAAGGGATAGAGAATTTGCAGAGAAATATAATTTGCCAATTGTACCGGTTTACGACGAAAATAATAAAGTCATTAATTCAGAAATGTGGAATGGATTGAGTCAGGAAGAAGCAATTAAGAAGGCCATACTATATATAAAGGAGAAAGGCATTGGCGAGGGAACGAATAATTATCATTTACGTGATTGGATATTTAGCCGACAGCATTATTGGGGAGAACCCATTCCCATGGTCAACTGTCCGGTTTGTGGTTGGGTCCCCGAAAAAGAGGAGAACTTACCAATTGTCTTGCCTGAGGTTGAGGCTTATGAGCCAACAGATGATGGTCAATCGCCACTATCGAAAATCGAAAGTTTTGTAAATTGTACATGTCCCAAGTGTGGTGGAGCGGCAAAAAGGGAAACTGACACCATGCCAAACTGGGCTGGATCAGATTGGTACTTTTTGAGATATATGGATCCACATAATAATAGTAAACTGGTAGACTTTGATATATTAAAATATTGGGGTCCAGTGGATGTTTATATTGGGGGAGACGAACATAATACTCTTCATTTATTATATTCTCGGTTTATTTACTTATTTTTGTATGACTTAGGACTATTTCCCAAAGAACAGCCTGAGCCATATGATATGCGGGTGTCGCATGGCGTGATTTTAGGACCGGATAACCAAAGAATGAGTAAATCTCACGGCAATGTGATTGTGCCGGGTGAGGTGGCCGATAAATATGGAGTTGATGTGTTGCGAATGTATTTGATGTTTATGGGGCCATTTGATGGCACCATGGCTTGGAATGAAAAGACATTGATGGGGGTAAAAAGATTTATAGATCGATTCGAGAAGGCAATTGTTGATTATCAATTGAAAGTTGCGAGTGATAGCAGTGATGATGTTAAAGTGATAATCAACAAAACGATTGCTGGGGTAAGCAAAGACTTAAATGAATTTGGCTACAATACGGCAATTGCAAAAATGATGGAATGCATGAATAAACTTCAATCATCAAACTTCAACCTTCAAATTAATGACATTAAAAAACTAATTAAATTAATGGCACCAATGGCACCGTATTTGGCGGATGAATTATTTGAAAAATACAATGAAGGTTCAATTCATAGCCAGAAATGGCCAGAAGCGGAGGAAAAGTATTTAACAGAGGATGAAGTAACGGTTATGGTGGCGGTGAACGGAAAAGTTAGGGATCAAATCAAACTTCAATCTTCAATGATCAATCTTCAAAAAGAAGTGGTTGAAATGGCTAAAAATACAGAAAAGATGAAGGATTTGTTAGCAAATAAAGAAATAATCAAAGAAATATATGTGCCGGGGAAGATGGTAAACTTTGTAATAAAATGATACATAAAATATTAAAGAATGGAATTAAATTAGCAGTCGTACCAATCGAGGGCTTAAGGGCAGTGACGGTGGAAGCAAGTGTAAAGATCGGAGCAAAGTATGAAGAGCCTCAGGAACATGGTTTGAGTCATTTTTTAGAGCATATGGCCTTTAAAGGGACATCAAAAAGACCTAAGCAAATGGATGTGTTTCGAGAAATGGATGTGAGAGGAGCAGATTTTAACGCGGAAACGGGTTTGGAAAATACTTCTTACAGTATTACAACGGTGCGATCGAACTTGGATTGGGCAGTGGACATGGTGAACGACATAATCTTTAACAGTATTATGCCCGAAGACGAGGTCAAAAAAGAGAGAGGAGTAATCTGTGAAGAGATAAAGATGTATAAAGATAATCCAATGATGGGTTTAGGATCGGAAATGATGAAATTTGTTTTTGGGAAGTCAAAATTAGGTTGTTTTAATATTTCAGGTGAATTGGACCAGATTCAAAAGGTGGGTCGGGAAGATATTATTAATTTCCAAAATAAATACTTTAATACTGAAGCCATGACCGTGGTTTTGGCAGGGAATGTACAGGAAGCGGATCTAAAATTAGTCGAAAGCATATTTTCTGAAGTAAGAACAGGTAAAGTAGTGTCTAAGGTGCCGATCGAAATAAACGGGCAAATGAAGTCGGTAGAATCGCGTCAGGTTGAAGGTGGCCATTTAGCATTGGCAGTACCGAGCTTTGGCTGGGAAAGTGACAAGAGATATACAGCGAGGTTGCTGGATATTATATTAAGCGGAAACTCATCATCAAGGTTGTTTAGTGAAATCCGATCAAACCGGGGCTGGGCGTATTATGTCTTCCCAATTAGTGAAATGTTTCGTGAGGCAGGAATGTGGGGAGTACAAGCTGGAGTGAGTTTAGCGAACCTCGACGATGCTGTAAAAGTAATTAAAGAAATAATTATGACTGTAGGAAAGACAATTAATGAGGATGAGTTAATTAGAGCAAAGAACTATTTAAATGGTCGAATCGAACTCCATCTTGATCAAAGTGAGTTTTGGTCGGGATATGTGGGGAGTAAGTGGTTGCTGGAAGATCGATTGACAACACCGATGGAGGAATTAAAAATAATTGAGAAGTCGACTTTGGGTGAGGTGAGGAGCTTGGCTAATGACTTGTTCAAAGCCGAAGAGATTCGAGAAATGACTGTTTTGGCAAAGTAAGTTAATCTCTGCTAGAAGGCTTGAATACATAAATTTATAAGAATGTACCGGATAATATAGCCAACTGTATATAAATATTTTGGTGAATTAGTTGGATTTTGAGACGAATCGATGCCTAAATAATGTAAAATATTTTGATTTTGATTGATATAGAAATTATAGTGGAATAGTGAAGGTAGACACTTAGGAAATTAAACTAATGTTTAGTGAAAAATAATTGAAGATATATTGATAATATTATTATAAAGAGCCCAAAATTTGCATAAAATGCGGTTATTATGTCTTAATAAGCTATTGAATGATTTGTTTAGGTAGAAGAATATAGTGGGATAGTATGCGGTAATAAGTTTAGCGATTTTTGTGAAAATATCTGCAAAAATCTTGCGGTTAACTGCGGGGAAGGCGCGGTAAAACAATTGTTTTAGCTTTGATAATTGCGGTAATTGACTTTTTCGGCTATATCTCTATAAATATATTTTGGTTTGGGTATAATAGGGGATCGGGGATTGGCGCAATTGGCTAGCGCGCAGCGTTCGGGACGCTGAGGTTGCTGGTTCGAATCCAGTATCCCCGACTGCAGGTCCCTATAGTTCAATGGATAGAACGCGGGTTTCCTAAACTTGAAATCCAGGTCCGATTCCTGGTGGGGATACATAAAGATGAGTATTAGACTATTTGTATATACTGATTGGTTTTTGTTTGGCAGAGATAATGACCGCTTGCTATTGTTATTTTGATAACCTTTTGATTGAGATATCCAATAAATAATTTAAATGCTTGACTAATTTAAAATATTATCTAGACTGATATTATGAATGAATCAAATCAGAATATTCGAACGCTAATCGTTAGCTTTGTGATTGCTATTTTTACCTTGATTCCTTTGCGATTTGTAGAAGTAGGTCAAATGTCTGATAATCTAGGTCAGCCCCAGGTGTTAGGAGTTGAGCAAGTGGCAGAAGTTTCTCCCGCGGCGTCAGCACCAGTTCTTGAAGCTCCCTACGACCAAATTGATGGCGCTGCCAAAAATTGTATTGATCAACAAACTGCTGATGGTTTATTGAAACAAAGAGAAGATGTATTAAGCCAGGGTGGTTTAGATAGAGAGACAGTTGATCGATTAATGACTGAAGTGCAACAAATCGACGCAAGCATTTGTAAATAGTTTTTCTATTTCAGTATTTTCTATGTAGAGATGAAGATCTTGCGTTTTAATTCTAGACTGCAATTGAGGTTTGTGTAAGTTTATTTATCTGATGGTGATGGCGTAGAGGTTTTCAGGAGCACCGCTATAAGCGGAAGTAAGGGTGACAATTTTATCACCTTCGGCGGAAGGATAAACAATTTCGGGATTGAAGTTGCCAGCAAATAAAGTGACTTTATTGGTGGTGTCGTAATCAGCGGCGACAATGGTGTGATTGTCATCGGTGTAGACGATGTTAGTTGAGTTGGGCAACCAAAATGGATGTTTGACGGCTTCGAATGAACCAAGTAAATAGTTGGTGTCGTCTTTGAAGTCGTAAATGTAGTAGTTGTTTTTAAGCACTTTTCTAATTTGGGGTTGGGTACTTTGGGCAGGAGGAGGGCTGATGATGTTGATGGGAATTTGGCCGTCAGCGGCAGCAAGATAGAGAACTTTGTCTTCGGCTGTAGAATAGGAAATACTTTGGGAAGAATTAGTGGAAACTAGAGGTTGAATTTCTTTGGGGAGCCGATCAATTTTAGTTTGGAGAAGTTCTTTGTCTTGATTGAGCCACTCGGTTTTGATAATGGAAAGCTGGGCGGTGACGTCAACCAGGCTGCGTTGAGTGATGTTGCTACCGAGGCTGAGGAGAAAACTTTGGTTTAGATTTTTAAAAGTAGCCATAATTTGTTGAGAATCCGGGGAAAAAACGAAAGTGGCTTTAGACCAATCTACCCCTGGGAAGTTGGTAGCAATTTGGCGGGGAGTGTTTTTGTTGAGGGAAATTGGAGAGCTGGTTAGTTCAATAATGTAAAGCCCATTGTCACTGACAGCGGAGGCGGAGGCAACAGAAAAAATGATTTTACTAAAATCCTGGCTAATGATAGGGTTAATGGCTCCGGCAAGTGTAATGGGACGGAGATCGGGCGAGGAACGAAAGAGTTGAGCATCAGATTGATAGACAATTTCTTTTTTAAGCTGGATGTTTTTTTGCCAAGGTAAAAAACCATCTTTGACAATTTTAAGAAGATATTTGCCAGGGGATAGATTAATTGTGTCGTCGGTAGCAGTAATTAGAGAACCGTCGAGATAGACGCTGGCGGCTTTAGGTTTAGA
>CAIKAI010000102.1 GCA_903825325.1 Candidatus Shapirobacteria bacterium
GCTTCCAAATTCAATTTTAAACCAAATTAGTCAGGGATTTACCTTAATTTCAGAAAATAACAAACCCACACTTTCTTCAATCATTAATCAAATGTCTGTTGGTGACAATAGTTTAAGTTACACCTTTACCTTTCGTGACAATCTTTATTGGCAAAATGGTAAAAAATTTAGCCCGTCCGACATAAATCTTAACATTCCTGGTGTCGTCGTTACCCCCATTGCTCCCAACCAAGTCAAAATCGGAGTTTCCAAACCTTACTCACCCTTACTCTCAATATTAAGCCAACCACTTTTTTTAAAAGATAGTTTAATTGGATTGGCGGCTCAATATTCGACTCAAAACATCATTTACCAAGACGGCTACGTCAAGCAGCTTACTCTTCGAAACAACAATCTTGGTCAGAAAATTAATTATCACTTTTACTCCAACACCCAGGAACTCATCAATGCTTTCAAATTGGGTGAGGTTAATGAAATTACCTTAAATATTCTTGACACTCAGTTGGCAACTTGGCCAAGGTTAAAGATAACTCAGACTATCAGCGATCAACAATACCTCGGTCTTTTTATCAATACTGCCAAAATCAGTAACAAACAAGACCGTCAAGCCCTAGCTTATGCCACCCCCAAAACCGATGATAAAAGCAGTCGCTGTCTTGGTCCAATTTCCCCAAATTCCTGGGCCTACAATCCCGAAATAAAAAACTATAACTATAATCCCACCCGTGCTCAAGAATTAATGGTCAAAGATAGTCTTAAACAAATTAACATTTTGGTTTCTGATCCTGGCTTACTCCCCACCGCCGATAAAATAAAACAAAGTTGGGAGTCGGCCCTCAAACTTAAAGTTAATGTTACCGTGGCCAATCAACAAATTGATTTAAATAATTATGATACCTTCCTCGGTTACGGTCAAATTCCCATTGACCCCGATCAGTACAGTTTTTGGCACTCGACCCAAACCAAAACCAACATCACTCACTTCAACAACTCCCGAATCGACAAGTTGCTAGAGGAGGGAAGACAAGCCTCCGACCAAATCCAACGTAAAAGCATTTATTATGATTTTCAAAAATTTCTCTTGGAGGAATCTCCAGTTGTCTTTCTCGAATTCCCTACCACTTATACTATTTCTCGGTTAAAATAGACTATGCAACCTCAAAAAATTGATCCTATTGGCTACACTCTAATTATTATTTTCTTTGTCCTCTTAAGTTACGCCGGCTATTTATCCTACAAAAGTATTGATTGGACTGTACTCACGCGTCTCGAATCGCAGAAGTTAGTTTTACCAACTCCCATTTCTTCGCCGTCGCCAACTGCTTTATCTCCCACTCCCGCTTCAAAGCCAGCAACAAAGAAGTAAATTCTTCCTGATACACCAATTCCACCGTTTTAAAACCTCTCAGATACTTTGCCCCTTTACCTGCCCGATGCTGAGCTAATCGTCGTTCCAAATCATTAGTTTGCCCAGTGTACAGGGTATTTCTGTCAGTCAATAAAATATAAACCGTGTATTTACTCAATGACTATATCCAAACCTTTTAACAAATCTACTACTTCCGGCATAGAAAACTTTGCCTTTGCCAGTTTATTGCCAAATACATTAATTACATAATTTTTTGCCCCCATCAAGTTTGCGCCGCTCAAATCAGTTTTAAAAAACCGACTTTTGTCAAAATCATTGCCACTCAAATCAGCCTTAACCAAATCTGTCTCCGTAAAATCACATTCCCGCAGACTGCAATTAATAATTTTAGATTTAGCTAACTTTAAAAAACCAAAATTCGACATATCTAATATTGAATCCTTAACCTTCAACCGCACAACTTCCTTCGTTTTTGTCCAATCAATACCCACCATTTTTGAATTCTCGATTTTTACATCATTCAACCGACAATTATTAAACTCCACTGCCGAAAAGACACAGTTTATGAAAGAACACTCGTCAAATTTACAATTCTCAAACTTAAATCCGATTAGATTAATTTTTTTGAATTCACATTTTTCAAAAACTTTATCCGCCAACAACTCACCCTCAAATGGCCATTTTTCAAACATCGCATTAATATATTCATCATCCATATTCAAAGAATCTTTTTAAAGTAGGGGATTCGATAACATAAGCCAGCCAGTCCAAATGACAAAATCCCCACAAGTCCAAAAAAAGTTAAGTCAAAAATAATTAACCAATTCCAATTTGCGGGAAAAATACTATGCATCAAATGTTGCCACAAGAATTCTAAAATCATCACATGAGCAAAAAATACAAAAGAAGTCAGTCCAGATAATGTTTTTAGCCATACCGGATTATAATTATTTTTTTGACATAAATAATAGACGGTTAGTCCAAACATCATTGAATAAATTAGTATGCTCGGCCGCCATTGCGAATAAAACGACAAATAGTTTCCTGTCGCCAAAAATCGGCTCAAACCTTCATACGTCACATAAAGCATTAAAATTGGTGTCAATACCATCAACCAATTCTTCAATCTTTTAATCCAATATTCCATTTGTGGTTCATAATAACTCGCCACCGCCCCAATCAAAAATGGAAAAAAATTAAATTTAGCCGTCGTCATTGGACTATAAGTGAATTGTTGGTTTCCATAATAAACTTCAGCCAAAATCCACATTTGAGTTAATCCCAACATAATCACCACATATTTATTACTAAATAGTTTCCAAAATTGATTCACCAGTGGAAATAGTAAATAAAATAGCAGAATCGTCGGGATAAAATAAAGCTGATATGACGCCCCACCGTAAACTAAGGTGTGCCAAAAAGATTGGTTATTACCCCGATATATTAAAAAATAATAAATTCCACTCCAAACTACATAGGGCAAAAGTAATCGACTAATTCTTTTTTTGAAATAAACCCACAAATTAGCATTGTCCGGATAATTCAGTTTCAAAGTAAAACCAGAAATCATAAAAAACAATGGCACCGCGAACCTTGCCGTCTGATTTAGAAACAAGGTTAGGGGAGTCTGCATTAAGTTATTCCCGGTAATTTCAAAAACTTTGGTCGTAGTATGAATCATCACCACTGCCAATATAGAAATCAGGCGCAAAACATCAAGTGTTGGGTTATAAGACTTCTTGACTGGGTCAGTCGTCATAAACTATTCTAACAAATCTATTCTTCTTTTCCCTTGCGCATTACTTGGGTTGATTCAGTTTCAACCGCATTTTGTGTCTTTTCTTTTTTTCTTCGCATATGATTTGGGTAGATTCCGTGCGGGTTAGAATTAACAACATTATCGCCAGGCAAAGCTGGACTTTTGGCCATTTCTTGCCAAACCCGAGTCCCCAAGTATTTTTCAGTTATATCCATTTCCAATTCTTGATAAGCCGGATCCATGGGCATATTTTTTTATAAGACTAATAATTTTTATATTTTACCAAAAATAAATCCAAAATCAATCAAGATTATTTTAGCTGCTAACATTTTATTGATTTACTGGAACAATTTTATAATTGTCCTATATCAATCATGTAATTAAATTTTGCCAATTCAACCAACCTTCAAGCCTTTTTTTGTTATTTATGTTTCTATTGTATGGTCTATCAAATATTATTTGTTTCCAATCAGGAATTCTACTTCCAGCTATTTCTGGCTTATCATCAATTAGATATTTTCCATCAATCAACGACTTGTCTTTGGCAAAAATTAGTTCATTAAGCCAATCTTGGCCTAAGTATTTCTTAACCCACAGTTTTTTTTCATCTATACAAAAAGTATTGTGATTTAATGGGGCAGTGCATATTTTTACCACATAATTCATAGTTTTCATTTCATTCAATGCTTTTATTGACCCTTCGACAGGACTCAAGTTCAAAAAAAAGTTCTTTGAAAAATAAATACTTTCAACTTGTTGAAGAAGTTCATTAGGATAATCATCTTTA
>CAIKAI010000103.1 GCA_903825325.1 Candidatus Shapirobacteria bacterium
CGAAAAGCAAGGCGCCTTAGCAATTTTTGTCCTTCGGGCCACCATGACTTCGCCTTTTAATATCAGCTATTTCGCCGGCTTAATCCAAATGAAAATCAATGAGTTTTTAGTTGCCACTGCTGTCGGTGCCATTCCCGAAACTGTCTTATTCGTTTATCTCGGCACGCTTATTAGCGAACGTGTTCGTTTTCGGTTATGGTATGTTTTCTTAGGTTTGCTAATTTTGAATTACTTCCCCACCCTAATTGCCCTAATTATTAATTATTTCAAAACTCGTGGAAAAAAAATTTAGTCCAATTGACGCCATTCGTGCCTTTTATTTTTCTGATGTCCTCTTAAAAAAAATATTTCAAACTACACCCAAAAGTTACGAATCAGAATTACTTAAACAAAAAACGGTGTTGATAAACTGTCAAATCGAGATTTAATAAAATTTCTTGCCCAAAAGAACGACGGAATGAGATTCGATAATATTTTAAATTCCAGTTGGGAACTCAAAGATATTAATATTTCTGATTGCGGTGTCTGGCCCAAAATGGGTAACCTACCCCCTCAAGCCACTTATGGGAATGCCGAGGATACCGCCCAATATGTAAAATATTTACTTGACAACAAGAATTTAATTACCTTAGAAACCGCCCGAGTTTTATATATCGAAAATTTAACTAAATATGCTCCAATAATCGCCAAACATTTACCCATCATTGTTTTCGAAGGCGACATCATCCGTCACAATAAAATTCGCCGGCCGATTCATCTCGAGAATTATCAAAAATGTAAATACGACATCAATGATGGTAATCATCGTTGCGTTGCCTTATCGCTTTTAGGATATAAAACAATTACGGCTCTTGTTGGCAAACGGAAATTCAAGAATGATCTTATGTTCTTCTAGTCAAGTTCCTTTTCATCTCTATTCAATACCTTTAATTAAGATTAGAATTAATTATAAAATTGCCAAAGGTAGGGACTCTAGTATCGAAAAAATCACATTCACTCTTTTTAGAGCGGGATGGGGTGTTGTCCAAAAATAACCTAGTTTACCTTTATTACCGTCATCCTGGTTCGACGGTTAAAAACCAAATTTATAAAATAGCCGAAAGCGTTGATGGTTCTAATTTCGAGTTTTATAAAGTTTATAAAACTACAGTTCTCAAGCCACCCTCTCAGCCTCGGTGGCTAAAAAATTTGATTTCTCCCCGCCCTGGTTTTTTTGATTCCGGTCCCATCGTTATTGAGAATGTCTTTTTACTTTCTTCAAAATACTTTGTCTACTATCACTCCAATATTGCTCCCGGAATTTACTATATTGGTCTTGCTATCTTTGACTCCCAAAAGCGACTTATCGATCGGTCCGATATCCCGGTTTGGCAAAGCCCGTTAGAGTGGGAAGGCGAATCGGCTACTTTTATTGGTCTAATTCGCCATCAGGAAAATTTAGTTGCTTTTTGGGACTTAGGGGATCATCAGATATTTTCTGTCGTCTATCCCTCTTATAAAATTCGTCGCTCAGTTTTTGCCGCTATTTCACCTAAACTAAACCGTATTGAAAATAATCCCCTTATTTCTCCCAATTCCCAAAACAACTGGGAATCCGGTCAAACTTTTAACCCGGCGGTAATTCATCTTGACGATCATTTTCATTTCCTCTATCGGGCTATTGGTAACGATGGTGTTTCCCGTTTAGGTTATGCCATTTCCGAAACTGGTTTGACGATCAACCACCGCCACCCCGACCCTGTTTTTGTTCACCAAATAAATCCGCCTTCTGGTCTGACTTTTAATTACTCTAACTCTTCCGGCGGTGGTATTGGTGGTGCTGAAGACCCTCGTCTCGTCCGTGTCGGCGACGAAGATACTATATATATGACCTATACCGCTTTCGACGACCGGCCTCGGGTTGGCCTTTCATCAATTAGTGTCACCGATTTTATTAATGGTTGCTGGAATTGGCAGCCACCAATTTATATCTCTCCCCCGGGGCAAATCCACAAAAATTGGCTAATTTTTCCTGAAAAAATTCATGGCCAATACGCCATCCTCCATGCTATTACCCCCAATATTTGCATAGAATATTTTGACGACTTAAATTTTACCGGCGATAAAAAAATTACCCACAGTTTCGATCCACAGCAAATTTCTGCTCATGGCAATAGCTGGGACAAACGTCTCCGTGGTGCCGGGTCACCCCCTCTCAAAACTGATTATGGCTGGCTCATGTTTTATCATTCCATGAACTATAAAATCGGCGTTATGCTTCTCGACCTTGATGACCCTACCAAAATTATTTACCGGGCCAAAGCTCCGGTTTTAGAATCATTGGCCTCTTACGAAAACGAAGGTTTTAAACCCGGTATAATCTATGTTTCCGGCGCCGTAATAAAGGACGGTACCCTCTACGTTTATTATGGCGGTGCCGATTCCTATGTTTGCGTCGCTACCGCCAATTTAGATCAGTTTCTGTCCGAGTTAAAACAGCAGCCACCCGTCTCTTTAGAATCAGTTATCATCAATCAAGTTATCTAATATGTTTATTAAAAGCTACCTCGGCAACCCTATTCTCAGCCCTGATTCCCATCACCCTTGGGAATCAATTGGTGCTTTTAATGGCTGTCCCATCAAAGTCGGTGATCACTATCATCTTCTTTATCGTGCTTTAGGTCAAACCAAAATTGAAGATAAAGACGTTCATCTTTCCACCGTTGGCATTGCCGATTCTAAGGACAAAACTAATTTTGCTCATCGTCGCCAATTAGTCGTTCCCGAATTAAATTGGGAAAAATTCGGTTGCGAAGATCCCCGGGTCACTCATTTAGACGATGAATTCTTCGTATTTTATACCGCCATTTCTAATTACCCCATCACCAGCGACGGTATTCGCATTGGTTTAGCTCTCTCACCCGATCTAAAAACAATTACTACCAAACATTTAGTCACCCCTTTTAATGCTAAGGCCATGACCTTATTTCCTAAAAAAATAAATGGGAACTATGGAGTTATTTTTACTTACGGCACCGAACAGGGCAATTCCACCATTGCTTATGCTAGTTTTCCTCAAAAATCCGACATCTGGTCACCTGATTTTTGGCAAAACTGGACCAATGATTTAGATCATCATCGGATCAATCTTGGTCGGCTCAATACTGACCGGGTCGAGGTTGGTGCGCCTCCCATTGAGATTGACCAAGGCTGGCTTATTTTCTTTTCCCACATTCAAAACTATTATAGCGAGTCTAAAGTTTTCGGCATCGAAGCCGCAATTTTAGATAAGGACGATCCCACTAAAGTTTTATTTCAAACTTCACAACCAATTATGGTTCCTCAAGAAGACTACGAGCTTCAAGGAGTTGTTCCCAATGTAATTTTCCCTTCTGGAGCGCTTCTCTCTCATGATTTAATTTATCTATATTACGGTGCTGCGGATACTTCCACTGCTGTTTCTGTCATGAGCCTAAGCGACCTTATTGCCGCCATGCATCCCACCCCCAAGCATCAAATAAAGTTAGACAAATATCAAAATAATCCTATCCTTAAGCCTAATCCATACTATTCCTGGCAGGCTAAAGCTGTCCTTAACCCAACAGTAATTTATCATCACGGCATTTTCCACCTCGTCTATCGGGCCATGTCTAACGACAATACTTCAGTCTTTGGCTACGCCACTTCTTCTGATGGCTACAACATTGACTATTTTCACCCCGATCCCATCTATGTTCCTCGTGCTGATTTTGAAATAAAAAAAATTTCCAATGGTAATTCCGGCTGTGAGGATCCGCGCCTTACTCAAATAGGCGACACCCTTTATCTCGTTTACACTGCCTATAATGGCATCGACCCGCCCGGCATCGCTCTCTCCTCAATTTCTTTGACGGATTTTTTAAATCGTAATTGGTCCAAATGGACGCTGCCTATTTTTATTTCTCAGCCAGGAAAAGACGACAAAGATGGTTGTCTTTTCCCCGAAAAAATTAATGGTCAATACGTCTTTTTCCATCGTCCCGGTAGCGACAGTATGTGTGTTGATTCTGTCGACAATCTCGATTTCAAAGATTATCGTTTAACTTCTGATTTTTGCTTAGCCCTCAATTTTAATCATTGGGACAACTTAAGAACTGGCGTCGCCGGTATTCCCATTAAAACCCCCAAAGGTTGGTTGGTTTTATATCACGCTATTAACAAAGTCGATTTTAATTATCGGGTTGGTGCCATGCTTTTTGATCTCCACGACGTTAGTAAAATCATTGGTAAAATTGCCAATCCTATTCTTGAACCAGCCCACCATTACGAACGTCAAGGCCAAGTTGGCAATGTCGTTTTCCCTTGTGGTCAAGTTGTCGTTAACAATCGACTTTTTGTTTACTATGGTGGTGCCGACAGTTATCTCTGTGTGGCCACCGCCAATCTCGATGACCTCCTCAACTCCGTTTCCTACTTCTAAATTACCTTTTTGTACAAATAAAAATGCCCCAAGTGGCTGATGAGTTGATACGCTTTATCTTTGCTTAACTGTTGAATCAAACTTGTCTCATACTCTCTTGGGACAATATCGCCGACAGTCCGCCCTTGGTCGACAATGGCAACGTAATCAGTTTTACCTACCATATCAGGCAAATTATAAGCATTAATCCGGTGAGTAATATGGTTCCTCACTTCTGACGAAGCTGTTATCGAGGCATCTTTAGGTAAACTTTGTAAAATTTTTTCAAATCTAATTTCATCCGCCCCAATTGGATACATCAGTTTCCACTGTGCTCCAGTCGTTGGTAAGGGACTATAAAAGTAGTTTAGTCTGGCAATAAAAATCACCAATATTGCCACAATTGCAAATTGTCCAGTTATCACAAATTTGTTATTGTATTTTTTTATCAGTAACCCAATATGTTTGATAGCAAATATTGTCCCCACCGCCATTCCTGGCATAATCCCACTTTCGTAATGCATAATTGTGTTTCTCGTTTCTACATGACTACTCAGTGTATTAATCAACATATCTGGCCCCGTCAACAAAGTCCAAGGCAACCCCAAGACTGGCAAAAAAAGCCATTGGGAAAATATCGTCACATAATAATTTCTTGCTCCAATTATCATTATCCAAATCGACATAATTTTCTCTGATAATCCAACATGATTTCCCGGCGCTTGATTTAATTGAAACCACCCCCAAGCCCAATGTGTCCCGCTTTCCGAAAAATAGGGGATAACTAAGAAAGTCATTACCCCTGTCCACACCATTCCCCCTAAAAATAAAGTCAGACCATGTTTTTTTTCTTTATCAAAAATCATTAATATCAGCCCATAAACTGACAAAATTAGCGGTATTTCCTCTTTAGTCAATGCACTTAGCAGCGCAAACATGTACATCCACCTCCACTCTTTCTTCATCCCAAAATATAAGCAGAACAGCAAGGTCATCATAGCTATTGTCACACCATGAAAATCATACATATTTGCCCAAGTTACCGTTGGATTCAGTAAATACGTTCCGGCAATTCCCAGTGCCAGCCACTTATTTTTCAATATTAATTTGCCGATTAACCAAATTGGTACAGCTGCCAGTCCAATTAATAAAGATTGGGTAATCAGCAACATTCGCACATTATCCCAAATCAAGTATATCGGTGATATCACCGCCAAAATCAAATCAGCATGATTATTAAATCTCGATACCGTCCCCACTGTCCCCGACAAGCTGAAGAACGTTCCCCTAATACTATTCCACACCGTTTGGTCGGCATTGGCCAAATCATAACTCGAGGCAAAAGCATTATATCGATGAATCGAAAAATACGACATTACCACGGTATAGGTCAACACCATTAATCCAACTATTACTTTATCCCATTGTCCTTTATTCATAAGTTTGGATCGATCTTATTGGCGTTTCCAACCAGTGTTTGCTATTACTAATTACCAAGTCGGCTATTATTCCAAATATTAATAACTGCATTCCCGAAATAAATCCAAATACTCCCATTAATGGCCAAATTTTGTCCGATAAATGGTAGTCAAAAAACAATCGCATTACCGCCATTAGCCCCAGTAAACCACCGGAAATAATCATCAATACCAAACCGCATGAACCAAATAAATACAATGGTCTTTTGCCGTACTTCTGGTTTAACCACACTTGAACCATATCCAAAAAACCATTACTTACTCGACTCCAACTATACTTTGTCTTACCCCTCAGTCTTTGTCGATGATTAACTTTAATCTCGGTTATTTTAAATCCTCGCATATTCAACATTGCCGGAATCATCCGATGTAATTCTCCATACAAATGAACCTCATTGAAGCAATACCGTCGGTATGCCCGTAAGGTACAACCAGCATCGTGAACTCCATCTTGAATCAAAATATTTCTTAACAATTTTGCACCTCGGGAAATAAATTTCTTCGACTCCGTATCCCGACGCTTGGCTCTCCACCCACAAACAGCATCGTAGCCTTCATTTAATTTATCTAATAGTATAGAAAAATCGGCCGGATCGTTTTGTCCATCCCCATCTAAAGTAATAATCATCGCTCCAGAACTATGTTGTATTCCCGTTTCTATCGCTGTCGATTGGCCGCAATTTTTTCGGTGACTAATCACCGTAATTGGTTTTAATTTTGCCAATATCTTATCCGTCCCATCGGTACTCCCGTCATCCACAAAAATTATTTCCGCGGTCATTTTTATCTTTTTTAAAGACTCCGTGATTTCAGAAAATAATTTTTTTACTGATTCCTTTTCGTTATATACCGGTACAATCACCGACAACTCAATATTATTTCTGTTCATTAGTCTTCTTAATTAGCCATATATTTCGGCTATAAATAACCATCTGTAAAAAAGAGCTCAACAAAAAAACCACATCTTTTCTTTGATAAACATAAAACAGCAACATTATTGTCGCCACCATCCGCATCACCCAAAATTCTATCGGGATAAAACTTCTTTTAGTTCTTTCCGACTTATACCATTGCACGACAAAACTCAACAAAAATAATCCTTGAGCTGCCAAACCCCAAACCGTCCACAAATCAATCTTAAAGTTGAATATCTCTATCACTTTTGTATTATATCGCCCAAAGCACATTAAATCCTTAATACTAATGATATTATTAAATAACTATTATTTTTTAAATAAAATGAAACAAATCACCATTAAAACAATAGTCTTAGTTGCTGCAGTCTCCACTGCCTTATTACTCCCGTCCCAGGCTTCGGCTTTTTGGCCATTCGATTGGATCCAAGGCCAAGTCAAAGGTGCCACCACTCAATTAAACGAACCTCACCCCGGTGCTTTCGGCGGATTACTCGACAAAATGCTTGGAAAGAAAGACAACAATCAAAATGTTGGCTCAAGCGAAAAAAATGATTCTCTGACTCCGAAACCAACCAAAACTCAAACTGATTTCAAAGTTACTTTAACTCAAGCAGTCGCCAGTGGCAAAATTTCCCAAGCTCAGGCTGACGAAATTCTCAGCCGCCTTAATGCTATATCAGTTAAAGAACAAGAATTAACTGCGCTTCGAAAATCACTGGCTGATTGGTTTAAAGCCAATAATCTTTCCACTGCAATTTTATCGGGAGAGGTTGTCAAAAAACCGTCTGGGGTCAGCGATTTTCATCCACCTCGACCATCCGGTCGTCCCAGTGGAACTGAGAATCGAAGATAGTATATAATCACCTATCACTCGAAATCCTTTTATTAACAGTCTCGTTGCCTTCGTTTATATATTCGCGGTCGATTTTGTCATGACCTTTGGCAATCGCATGTCCGGTCGACCTAATTCCTTTATTGTTCCCTTTGCCGCCATTTCTTTATTTACTCTTTCCGCTGCAGTTATGGGCTATATCTTTTGTTATCAGCCTATTCAGCTGTATCTTGATGGCCACAAAAAAGTTGGCGTCAAGCTTTTTCTTCAGACTGTCGGAACTTTTGGCTTAATTACCGCTGTTATATTAGCTATGATCTTCTTTAAGGTTGTCGCATGACCAAAAAAACACAGAAATAAAAACCAAACCACTTACTCCAGCTCAAATTGCCCGAATTGAACGCGAAACTGAAGAAGCCGAAAGAAGAATGGCAGCCGATCAAGGCGCTTCGGGTCAAGATGCTTTAGGCAAAGCTGTTCGGAGAGCTATTCAAAATCCAAACGGACTTCCTGCCACAGTCGGTCAAGATATACTTAAACGAAATCCTCGTCCCTAATCATTTCGATCCCCCTCATCTATCGTTGATTTTTGCATTGTGTTAGCATTAATCATGCCAACATCTTTTTTGATTCTTTGCTTTCAAACCATCTTTTGCTGGACTTTAGTTGTCTTTCTATATCGACAAAAGCATCGTTTTACTTTAGTCCCACTTTACGGCTATCTCGCCGTTTTAACCATCTTTACGCACAATCTTAGTGACCTTGGTTTTGCTCTTGTGATTAATCATTGGTATTTTTTAATTTCCTCGTTCACCTTTTTCACTAGCTTAATGTTGGCGGTGTTGTTTCTTTACCTTTTTGAAGGTCAACGTGCTGTCCGGCTGGCTTTGTTAACCATCATTGCTGCTTCGCTGTTTTATGTTCTTATGGTCTTTTTCATTAGCCAAGAAGTAGACACTTCTCGATTTGTCGTTCTTAGTTTATCTCGTATCAACGGTTATTTTTGGTCAGTCACTGCCATCGTTATTGATGTTATCTTTCTGGCCTTGTTTTGGGAAGTTCTAGCTAAAATGTCTAAGTTGCCCCTGACTCTTCGAATATTTTTGGTAATTATTTCCACTTATTCCCTAGATTCGTTAATCTTCGTTAGCGGTAATTATTTTGGTCAGCCAATATATTGGTCAGTCCTTCAAGGTAGTCTTCTCGTTCGTCTGGTTCTCGCCCTAGTTATCACCCCGATCACCACTCTCTATTTACGAACTGAAGGTTTCAACGAATCTACCCGTGACAAACCAGGTAATCTTTGGGAAATATTTAATTTTCGTACCGATTTAGAAGCAAAGATTCAATCCATGGGAGAACTTATAAAATTGCAAAAAACCCTGGAAACCAAGCTTAGAGAGTCCCACGAAACCTATTCCCTGGCTGTCGAGGGTTCCAATGCCGGCATTTGGGATTGGGATATCCCCCAAAATCATATTACCTACTCCGCTAAATTTTGCCAGCTTCTCGGTTATGCCCCAAATGAGATTCCTCCATCTCTCGAGCATCTTAAATCTCTAATTTACCCCGGTGATTTAAAATCCACATTTGCCTTACTTGATAATTGTTTTATCAATCACCAAAAATTTTCCATTGACTATCGTCTCAAAAATAAAGACCAAACCTATCGCTGGTATTCTTGTGGCGGCATCGTTAAATATGATTCCAACAATAAACCTGTCCGGATGGTTGGTTCCATCATCGACATCGACGACAAAAAAAAGCTTAGTGCGATTACTGAAGAAAAAGTTGAAGCACTTCAACAACTTAATAAATTCATGGTTGGTCGCGAACTTCAAATGGTTAAACTCAAAGACAAAATCAAAAAACTCGAATCCAAAAAGTGATATTATTAAATTAATTATGAATACCCTTTCCAACTCCCAACTCCTCGATCTCTCTACTAATACTGCCATTGTTACCGGTGGTGCTATGGGTATCGGCCTAGGAATTGTCACTCGATATGCTCAAGCTGGAGCCAAAGTGGTCATTGCCGATTTTAATGCTGAAGCTGGTGCTAAAGCTTCCACCGATCTCAATGCACAGGGATATAAAACTGCTTTTATCAAAACCGATGTTAGTGTTGAAGCTGAAGTCAATGCCGCCGTGGATTTTACCGTTTCCACCTATGGAGAGCTGAATATTATGGTCAACAATGCAGGCATTTATCCCACTGTCCCTATTATGCAAATGTCCTACAATGATTTTGAAAAAGTCCAAGATATCAACCTTAATAGTGTCTTTATGTTTACCAAAGCCGCCGCTGCGGTCATGATCAAACAAGGTAAAGGCGGCAAAATAATTAACATTACTTCGGTTGACGCCCTCCATCCTTCCTCAGTTGGTCTCGCTTCTTATGATGCCTCCAAACATGGCATTTGGGGTTTTACCAAAAATTCAGCTTTAGAATTATCAGTTCACCACATTTCTGTCAACGCCATTGCCCCGGGTGGTATCCTCACTCCTGGCGCCGGCGCCGGGGTTGAACTTCCCCCCGCGATGAAGGAAGTTATGGAAAAATTCCTCGCTAAAATTCCACTGAAAAGATTAGGTGATCCCGACGAAATTGGTAAAGTAGCCCTCTTTCTTGCCTCTGATATGTCCAGTTACATGACCGGATCCCAAATTGTCGTTGATGGGGGAGTCCTGCTTTCCTGATATGGCTCGAGATCTAACTAAGCTTTTTTTACCTCATTCGATTGCCGTTATCGGTGCTTCCGAGTCGCCGCTAAAAGTGGGTTCGGTCACCCTACAAAATATCATTTCTTCTGGATTCACTGGCCATATTTATCCAATAAATCCTCATGTAAAAAACATCGGGGCGATGCACTTTTATGAAAGTGTCCTAACTTTACCCGAAATTCCCGATCTAGCTGTCATAGCCATCCCTGCTGCTGCCTCCATTCCCGAAATCACTCGTTGTGCTGAATTTGGCATCAAAAACTTTGTCGTTTTCACCGCGGGTTTTAAAGAAATTGGCCCTGCCGGCCAACCTCTTGAGCAGGCATTAATTGATGTTGCTTCCAAATTCAACCTTAACATTATTGGTCCTAACTGCTTGGGCTTAGCTTCCCCTCATGATCAGCTCAACATCACTTTTGGTCAGGTAATTAAGCAGACTGGAGATTTAAAAATAATTTCTCAATCCGGCGCCATTGCCACTGCTTATTTTGAATACTGTCGCTCAAATAATTTAGGTTTTAATACTTGTGTCACTTTGGGAAATAAATCAATCATCAACGAAAATGACCTCCTTGATTATTGGGAAAACGACCAGTCTCCCTTGGGTCTTTATCTCGAATCTATTTCTGATGGTGACCGGTTTGTCGACCTCATCACCAAAGTCTGCCAAAATTTTCCCGTTATAGTTCTTAAACCCGGCAAATCTCCCCAAGCTGCTGCCGCCATGAAGTCGCACACCGGTTCCATCGCCACTCCCGATTTTATTCTCGATGCGGCTTTGCATCAATCTGGAGCAATTCGTTGCTCCGACATCAATCAATTCTTTTTTCTAGCCAAAATTATATCTCAAAAAAGAGTTCCCTCTGGCCCTCACGTCGCTATCATTTCTAACGCCGGCGGACCCTCGGTTTTAGCCACTGATGCTTTGGCCGTTTCCGGACTCAAATTGGCTCAGTTTAGCCAAAACACCAAACAAAAATTAATTGATTCCTTGCCGCCCATTATTGGTACTAATAATCCCCTTGATTTATTGGGTGATGCTCCAGCCGACCGTTTTCAAAAAGCCCTCGAAATTATTATTCAGGACCCCAACGTCGATAGTGTTATCGTTATCGTCACCCCCCAACTGATGACCCAATTGAGTCAAACTGCTCAAGCTGTCGCCGAAATTACCAAAATCTCAACTAAACCAATTTTTTATTCTTTGATTCCCGAATCATACCCCGAACAAGTGATTTCCGCCCTCAGCTCGTTGTGGCAATGGCAACAATGGCGACAAGCCAAGCCTTTTCCAATTTCCACAACCCTTCCCCACGATAAAATTCAATCAGTTTTTGATAATTCACCTCTCAATGAATTAGCCCAAAACTTACTTTCAGCCATTTCTATTCCCACTCCAACTACAGATTACATCGGCTCTCTCGATACCGCCCAGGAATTTGTTAAAAAAAATAATTTCCCAGTTGTTTTAAAAGTTTCTTCCAGTAATATTCTTCACAAAACCGAAGTCGGTGGAGTTATTCTCAATATCGATTCTTCCCTCAAACTTTCATCTGCTTTTAATCAACTGGTTGCCATTTCGCCCACACTCCAAATTCAAACTCAAATTGATCATGGCATTGAAATTATCATCGGCTGTAAACGAGATTCTACTTTTGGCCCCATCATGCTGTTTGGCGCTGGCGGTAAATTTGCCGAGCTAATTTCCGATCGTAATTTAACTCTTTTACCCCTAACCTCAACCACTATTACTAATTTTGTAACCAACTCCCAGGTGGCCAAACTTCTCTCTGGTTTTCGTGGTGATACGGTCTACAACCTTGATCCACTTTATCAGACCCTCCAAAAGATAGCTCAACTTTTTCTCGACTTTCCGGCCATTTCCGAAATTGAAATCAATCCTTTGGTTGTTACTCACCATGGTGTTTCCTCCCTCGATCCAAAGATAATCTTAAAATAAATTTTTTTGTAGTATAATTTCCTCCACATGTATTGTGGAATTGACTTTGGTACAACCAACTCTTCCCTGGCCATATTTGACGGCCATCAAGCCAAAACAGTTCCTCTTGATTTAGCCAATTCAAATCCGGACATTCTTAAGTCCTTAATCTATATTAACCCCGCCCAAGAATCTACCGTCGGTTCGGACGCCATCAATAATTACCTTCATGATCTCGATACTTTACCCTCAAAGCCGCCTCGGGTAGTTTATACCGGACGCAAAATCAAAATCATGGTCCCTACTGGTAGTGGCATCATGAAAGCTGATTGGATTCCTGAAATAATTGAAACTGATGACAGTGGTCGTGGACGATTACTTCAATCCCTAAAATCGGTACTCACCAGTTCCAATTTTGTGGGCACCAACATTTTTGGTCGGTTCTACACACTTGAAGATTTACTCACCTTAATTTTATCTCAGATTAAAACCCGGGCTGAAAACTATTTGTCTAGCTCTATTGACTCCGTCGTCATCGGTCGCCCGGTTAAATATGTCGGCACCGGGCTTGAGTCAACAGCCCTCAGTCGAATGCGTCAGATTGCTGTCAATTCCGGATTTAAAAACATCGAATTTGAGTTAGAACCCATTGGTGCTGCCTTGAATTATGGCATTAACATTAACACTGACCAAAAAATATTGGTCTTTGACTTTGGTGGTGGCACCCTCGATGTCTGCATCATGAAGCTACCCGACAAAAAGGTTTTAGCTGTTTCCGGTCGCGCCATTGGCGGCGACTTACTTGATTCAAGACTTCTCCAATCCAAACTTTTTTC
>CAIKAI010000104.1 GCA_903825325.1 Candidatus Shapirobacteria bacterium
ATTCCTTTGATTTTTATTACGATAGTTGTAATTAACCAAGCAGTTTCATTAGCGAACACTTTACAACACCTAAGCGTACAACCAGGTAGTACATTATTTCAACTTAGTGGAAGTGCCGTATCAAATATAAATAAAGTGCTAGCACCCTTTGTCGGTAACCCCCATGCTATAAATAGCGATTCGGTTGTAAATATTGCCCACAAAGTTATCCCTGGTGTTATAAATACTATTGGAAATGTCGTATTGGGATTTCTAAGTAATTTGCCAAAACTATTTACCAGCACCATCGTATATCTTTTCCTTTTTATGGCATTTTTAAAACATAATAAATCTATCGTGCGACTAGCAAAATCAATTAGTCCTTTCGAAGACAAGCAAAATGACAAGTTTTTTGAAAAATCCGGCCTAATTGTTACCGCCAGCTTAAAAGGACAATTTATCATTTCAATTTCCACAGCAATCAGTTCGGCAGTCCTTTTGGGATTCACGCTCGGACTTTGGCCGTTTTTTATGATTTTTGTAATTATTTTCACACTTCTTGGAATGGTTCCGCTTGGAAGCGGTATCGTGGTTATTCCAATTGGAATTATTGCAATGATAACCGGTGATTTTTGGGGCGGATTTTGGTGTTTGTTAATCTACCTAACTGTTGTTTGTAATATCGATAGTGTGCTTCGACCTCACCTCATACCTAAAAAGGCTAACCTGATTCCGGCTGTCACAACACTGGCTACATTCTGTGGTATATTTTATTTTGGAACGCTGGGGATCGTATATGGACCACTAATTGTAATACTACTTATGACAACCGTAGACATATACATTTCAACCCACCCTCGAAAACTTGCGAACTCTTAATTTTATCTTACTTTTTCTTTTTGATTTGTCGTTTTTTTGGTTTTTGAGCATTTTTCAAACTTAGCAAAAAGAGACATAAAATACCAACTACAACAAATAATGTCAGAAGATACCAGGCACTATTTATCAACGGGAACACTGTCATTAAGAATGTTGCAATTAATAGTCCAGAAATAATATAACTAGTATTTTTGGTTAGCCATTTAACTAACGATGAGTCGTATTTTGATTGAAAGATTTTGGATATTTGCGTTCGAAGCCATACTGATAATCGTGCCGGACCCGCCAGATATGCAAAAGCCACCAAGACTATCATCAAAACAATCGCCACTCTATCGAAGTAGATTAAATCTTTTGTGTAGATATCAAATATCGCTTGTGCCGATGCGCTGTTTGAGTTTTGAAGGGCATCGTTCAAACTGGCGATAAAAGGATACTGTGACAAATACACTGCTTGAACATTTAGGATAAGTAAGACGATACTTGATACGCCAAAAATCATTAATCCTTTTCGTTTGCTTTTTGCCAGAAATAAACCACCAATACCAAATATTAACATTGGAATTATCATATAAAAGGCTGCTTTATTAATAATATTAAATGCAAATAACACAGTTGGCATTTTATTTACCTGGGCAATTTGAACCTGCCTGTTAATTTGTCCTGGGGTTATACTATCTACAAAGCCTAGGCCTTTTGAAGAAAGTTTATCTCTAATATTACTATAGATTGGGTTAATATTTAACATCAGCTTATCGCCATTAAAATATATTAAGTCATTGTTATTCAGGCTGTTAGTATTTGCTTTTTGCAAACTATTGATTAATCCGCTATGAGCCCGGCGGTTCAGTTTCTCCCACGCACTAATAAATGCTTGCGTTTGCATAGCCTTGTTGATTTGTTGCTGCGTAAAACTTTGCAAACTGTCACTGATTGGTCCGGCCAATGGTTTTGCCCTGTCAGGCAACAAGTCCGAGACATAGTTATTTACATTAACTTTTGAAAAGATGGAATTCGATAAAGAAGTGGAAATATCATTTCGAACATTAGGATTTTGGATTACTTCACTTGTTTTGCTTACCCAAACATCAGTATTAACAATGTTGGTTTTTAACCAAAACCCAGCAATCGAAAAGACGAAGAAGATTGCCGCAAGAATTAATAATAATACCGAGAACCAGGACGTCAGTCCATATTTTGTGGTTTTTTTAGCTATTAGAGATTTTTTTATAATCTTAATATCACTTTCAATTTTAGACAGACGTTTATCAATACCATAACCTCCGTCC
>CAIKAI010000105.1 GCA_903825325.1 Candidatus Shapirobacteria bacterium
ATTGTTTTTGTTTCAGCTTCTTAATTTACAAATTACTCACGGGAGCTTTAATAGATTATTGGCTGATGGTAATCGTTTAAGAACAAGACTCGTACCCGCGCCGCGGGGTTTGATTTATGATAGCACTGGTAAAATATTGGCATTAAATAATGCCTCTTTTGATTTGCAATTGTACCCGGTTGATTTACCCTCCACTACCGCAGCCAGGCAGAGTTTTTACGATGCACTTAGTAATATTGTTCAAATTCCGGCCAATCAGATTAAAGATCAGGTCGATCAAAAAGGGTTAAGATCGGCTAGTCCAGTTGTGCTCAAAGAAAATATTGATCGCGATACGGCCTTGATTCTAGAAACTAAATTAACCGGTCTGCCAGCTGTAGAAGTTGCGGCTGAGCCGGTACGGCAATATAGCCAAGTTGCTGGCATGGCCCCGGTTTTAGGTTATATCGGGAAAGTGACGGCAACGGATTTAAAAAATAATCAGGACCATAATTTGAGCTTGGACCAACTAATCGGTAAAGACGGTTTGGAAAAAGTTTACGAGCAATATTTGAAAGGTCAAGACGGGGTAAATGAAATCGAGGTTGATGCCCATGGACGTCAACAGAGAGCATTGACAACCTTAGCTCCTGCGCCAGGCGATAATTTAGTTTTATCACTTAATGCTGGACTAGAGTCTGCGATTTCTACCTCGCTTGAGGCTGAAATTAAAGCTGCTAGCGCTACTGCTGGTGCCGCTGTGGCTGTTAATCCGCAAACAGGAGAAATATTGGCGTTGGTTAGTCTACCTACATACGATGATAACATTTTTTCTCAAGGAGTAAGCGCTCAAGATTATCAAAAGTTATTGAACGACAAAAGTCTACCACTTTTCAATCGAGCTATTTCCGGTCAATATCCGTCTGGTTCAACTATTAAGCCGATGGTAGCGGCGGCTGCGCTTCAAGAGGGAATTATTAACGAAAACACTACCTTAGATTGTCCGGCTGAAATTAAGGTGGGTAACTGGACTTTTCCGGATTGGAAGTACCACGGTTTGACCGATGTTAAAAAAGCCATTGCTGAGAGTGTGGATATATTTTTTTATGCAGTAGGCGGCGGTTGGCAAAAATATTAAAGGCTTAGGACCGGATAAAATGGCCAGTTATTTTGATTTATTTGGCTTCGGTGCTAAAACCGGGATTGATTTGCCTGGAGAGGCAGTTGGGCTAGTGCCGACGCCAGCTTGGAAACAAAAAATCGAAAAACAGCCTTGGTATTTGGGTGATACTTATCATATGGCGATTGGTCAAGGGGACGTATTGGTTACACCTTTGCAGATGGCTATGGCTACAGCGATGGTGGCCAATGGTGGTCAGCTTCTTCAACCTCATTTGGTGAGTAAAATTACCGATGATAATGGTAATCTTATACAAACATTTAGCCCGGAAGTAGTGCGTAGTAATGTCGTGTCGGCGATTAATATGAAAATTGTTCAGGATGGGATGCGCCAAACAGTGGTTTCTGGTTCAGGCCAGGCTTTGAAAGATTTGTCTGTGCCAGTAGCAGCTAAAACCGGCACGGCGCAGTTCGGTGATCAGGATAAGACTCACGCTTGGATGACAGCTTTTGCGCCATATGGAAACGCGCAATTAGCGATCGCGGTTATTATCGAGGGTGGTGGCGAGGGTTATGCCACGGCTGGGCCAGTCATTAAGGCGGCTATCAACGAGTATTTTCCACAAAAGTAAATGTAAAGTAAAACCCTTGACAAGAAAGCGCCAATATATTAAAATATATGAAGTGTTAATTATTAATTTATAAATTTTTTAACAGAGAGAAACAGACAAAATGCCTAAAGAAATATTGCTAACTAAAC
>CAIKAI010000106.1 GCA_903825325.1 Candidatus Shapirobacteria bacterium
GATTATATTTCTAATCCAAAACCAAACGGTTATCGATCAATTCAAACAACGTTAAATTGGGAAAATATACTGACTGTCGAAGTACAAATTCGGACTAAGGAAATGCATGAGTTTAATGAGTTCGGACCAGCATCACACATTGCCTACAAATTAAGTAAAGATGCTGATGGCGCCATGGGTTTCGAATGGGTAAGAGATTTAATTAAATGGCAAAAATCGGATAAAAATATTAAAAACTACACGATTAAGGTTTTGGAAAAATATATTTATGTATTCACTCCAAAAGGTGACACCATCCAGTTACCAGTGGGGAGCACGGCCTTGGATTTTGCCTATCGGCTACATACCCACATTGGCGACTGTTGCACTGGAGTAAAAATTAACCAGAAAATGGAGAAGATTGATACTATTTTACAAACTGGGGATTACATAGAGATCTTAACGTCAAAAAAAGCCAACGTCAATAAAAATTGGTTACATTTTGTAATCACAGCCACCGCGAAAGAACATATTCGTAAAAAAACTTCTATTTGAGATAAAATAGCTTATGACGACAGAAGATAAAATAAAATTAATCACTCGCAATTGTCAGGAAGTGCTAACAGAGGAAGATTTAAAAGCTCTGATTGAGTCGGGGAAAGAAATTCGCCATTATATTGGATTGGAAATTTCGGGCATGGTCCATTTGGGGACTGGACTAATTACCATGGGCAAAATTGCCGATTTTTTGAAAGCGGGAGTAACTTGTAGAGTATTTTTAGCTGATTTTCACACATTCCTAAATAATAAATTGGGTGGAAAATGGGATGATATCCGCTGGGCATCGGAGCATTATTTTAAAGAGGCGTTGATTGCTTCAATGAAATGTTACGGCTTAAATGGCGATGAGGTGGAATTTATTTCCGGTGATGATTTGTACAAAAGTCATCCAGAGCACTGGCAAAATTTTATGGAAATTGGCAAACAGGTGACTTTGGCGAGAAATTTGCGATCAATTTCGATTATGGGCAAGAAGTTAGGAACTGAGGTAAATATGGCGACATTGTTTTACCCACCACTACAGGTAGCGGATATCGTGACCATGGACATTAATTTGGCCCATGCAGGAATGGATCAACGTAAAGCACATGTAATTGCTCGTGAAGCAATTAAAAAGATTCCCGGTAATCATCAAACGCCGGTGGCAATACATCAAAATCTAATCGCTGGTTTGACCGCCCCAGAGCCGGGGACTAATGATGACGAATCATTAAAGATGAGCAAATCAAAACCAGGGTCAGCCATTTTTGTGCACGACACACCGGAGGAAATAAAAGATAAGATTAAAAAAGCTTACGGACCACCCAAAGAGGTGGAATTTAATCCCCTACTTAACTGGGTAAAAACTTTGGTGTTTTGGGGAGAAGTTGATGGTAATTTTGTTATTGAGCGTCCGGAAAAGTTTGGAGGTAATAAATCATACACAAAGTACGCCGATGTGGTGATGGATTATGCTAGCGGGGAATTATTCCCACTCGATTTAAAAAATTCTTTGGCGGAATGGTTGATTAAAAAACTTGAACCGGCGAGAAAACATTTTGAAATTCCGGAAAATAAGTCAGCTTTGGAAAAAATGAAGGGGCTGCTGACGATTAAGTAGTTTTGAGCGGGTAGATTGAGGGAAAGAAGGCACTTAAAGCATAAATAATGAGGTGTTTTGTGCCTTTATGAAACTGTCGGCCGGAGTGGTAATTCCAACAATCAGGGAATCTTTGATATTTAAGTTTCGATAGAGTTAGTTTTTCGCTGATCAGTTGGTCATCAACGATATTCTGGTTGTTAGTTTTGTATCCTTCAATTTGAACCATAATTTTTCTTCGGATCGCCATGTTTGGGCCAAACAAGAACTTATATCCTCTAAAAATTGGAAGAAATATATCCCCGGCGGTGAATCCCACGTAAACAACGGTTCTCCAAAAGGCATTTTCTTTGTAAGGTACCCAATTGCCGCCGCAGGCAGCTAAATTTGGATCGATTTTAAAATGGTTAACAATATTTTTAGTCCAATCTTTTGGTAAAACTGTGTCAGCGTCAATTTTCAAAATAATATCACCGGAAGAAGCTTGCCATGCTTTTTCTACAGTTGGCATAATTCCTTGAATTGGCTGATTGATTATTTTCAGTGGCAATTTTTTTTGATATTTGCGAGCAACGCCAATTGAATGGTCAGTGGAGTTGTTGTCACACAGAATGACTTCATCAGCTGAAAGTGACTGTTCTACTAAACTGGTAAAACAGCTATCTAAATATTTTTCTTCGTTGAAACAAGGAATTATGACTGAAATCTTCATAAAATAGATTTTGACATAAGTTCCTTTCGATATCGATTAGCAAATCGGTGAGCTTCATCGCGAAGTGATTTAAGAAGTAGTAAAGCGTGGGAATTTTGAGGAAGATTTATTTCCTGATAATTATCATCGATTTTAATGACGATAGTTTCGAATTTTTTGGCTAGGCCAATAATGGGTAAATCGGTAACGGATGAGGCGGCGTTAAGCTGCGGTTTGCCGCCATCGACGACGATGAGGTCCGGGAAAGTCCACTCCGGATGTTGGAGGCGACGATAAACGATTTCTTTAATCATGAATTGATCATCGGGGGTACCCTTCGTATTAATTTTAAATTTGCGGTATTGGCTTTTATCAATTTGACCATTTTGCCAAACAGTCATTGAGCCGACAAAATGTTTGGTACCCATTTGGGAAATGTCGTAGCATTCGAGCCGATTAATTTTGGAAATATTTAAATAGGGATTTAAAGTGGTAATTAATTCGGAAATAGCCGAACTTTGGTTGTCTTCTGGTAAATTAATTTTTTCGAATAGGTTGGTGAGGTTTTTCCAGCCGGTGACGATGTAATTAATTGATTCGAGTTGTTGACGGCGCTCGAGAGCAATTTCAAACTGATTGGCAGCCGAGGCATACTTCATTTCTTGTTTTAGTTGTTTTTGAAGAATTTGAAATTTGCCGGTGAGGAGACGTTTAATCTTGCCGATGTTTTGGCGATAAATTTTAGGGTCGGGATTGGGACCGGGACATAAACCTAGGTGACAGTAAAGACATGGTTTAGGTGGATGATTAATCCGACTACGGTAGGGAAATAACCGGCGAATCGTTTTCAAAAGAGACAAAACTGCGGAGCCGCTGGGGAAGGGACCGTAGACGTCACCAATTTTCGGCAAGGTTGATTGGCGGGCGGTGTAAATTCGTGGGATGGGGTCGTGGGAAATACAAATGTAAATATAGGAACGATCGTCTTTGAGTAGTGAATTATATTTGGGACGATATTTTTTGATGTATGAGGATTCAAGAATCAGAGCTTCAATTTCAGAACCAACAGTTTTAGTTTCGATCGAGTCGATTTGGGAGACTAAGGTTTGGGTTTTGGGACCAAGGGCGTCGTCGCGTTGAAAATATTGGGTAACGCGTTTTTTTAAATTAATAGCTTTACCGACGTAAATAATTTCGCCAGCAGTATTTCGATAAATATAGATACCGGGGCTAGTGGGTATTTTTTTGAGATCGATCACAAGTAATTATATCGTAGTGATATAATTTGGTCGTGGTAATGAAATTTTCAAATAAGGAAAATGGTATAAGAGGGAAAGAGATCCCTGATGGTGTTTATGCGGGTACTGAAGCTGTAGAGGCTGTTTTAGGTGTCAGAAAAACAGGACTCAACCTTATATTGGTGGACAATGGAACTACATTGTTAAACTTTCATGCTCAAGATGGTAATTTAAAATTTGATGAGCCGGTTGTCGCCCGAGTTCTAAAAGGAACACCAGTAATGTATATAAAACCAAAGAATGGTTGGATGGGAATTTCAACAACTTTATACAAAGGCCAAAAGATATTTATCAATGGTAATTCATTCGAACAGCCTAAGTAAATTATTTTCTTTCTAAATGTTTTTTGAGATACTGGCCGGTGTAGGATTTCTTGCAGGCGATAATATCCTCGACAGTGCCAGTGGCAACGACTTCACCACCTTTGTGACCACCTTCAGGTCCCATGTCGATTATCCAATCAGAATTTTTGATGACATCTAAATTGTGCTCGATGACGACGACAGTATTGCCCATGTCAACTAAACGGCGAAGAACTTTAATTAATTTGTCGATGTCATAAAAATGTAGACCGGTGGTGGGTTCATCCAAGACATAAAGAATCCGGCCATCGATTCTTTTGACTAATTCTCGGCTAATTTTAAGTCTTTGCGACTCCCCGCCCGACAAAGTATTGCTGGGTTGTCCTAACTGCAAATAGCCTAAACCAACTTCTTGGATGGTAGAAATTTTACGGCGGAGTGAAGAAATGTTTTTAAAGAATTCCGCGGCCTCGTCGAAAGTAAGTTTCAAAATATCAGCGATATTTTTTTCTTTATAAAAGACTTCGAGAGTTTCGTCTTTGAAACGAGTGCCATGACATTCGTCGCAAGTAACGTAGATATCGGGTAAGAATTGCATTTCAATTTTGATTTGACCTTGACCTTGGCAGGCTTCGCAACGGCCACCCTTAGTGTTAAAGGAAAAACGACCGCCAGTGTAGCCACGAATTTGTGCTTCGGGAGTGCGGGCTAATAAATCGCGAATATCATCAAAAACTTTGGTATAAGTGGCAGGATTGCTGCGAGGGGTGCGTCCAATTGGCGATTGATCGACTAATAAAACGTCGGCGACATTATCAGTCCCTTCAATTTTGTCGTATTCACCAATGGTGCCATAATAAGCACCTAAAGTGGCCTTGCGAACGCCGCCATAGAGAGTGTCATGGACTAAGGTAGATTTGCCAGAGCCGGAAACACCAGTAACGGAAACTAATTTATTGAGAGGAAAACTGACGGTGACATTTTTAAGATTCCATTGTTTGGCGCCAGTAATGGTTATTTTTTTGGTGGCGGCGGTTACGAGCGGTGCTAAATTGGTAGAAATAGTTTTTTTACCGGAAAGATATTGACCGGTGAGACTTTTTTTATTGGCCAAAATATCTTGAAGTGTGCCTTGGGCGACGATTTCGCCACCGTTTTTGCCAGCAAATGGGCCAAAGTCGACGACATGGTCGGCACAACGGATAACTTCTTCATCGTGTTCGACAACAACCACGGTATTACCAACTTCTTTTAATTTTTTAAGGGTGGCAATTAAGCGATCGTTGTCGCGAGGATGGAGACCAATGGTCGGTTCATCTAAAATATAGAGAACACCGGTTAAGCCAGTACCAATTTGGGAAGCTAAGCGGATGCGTTGAGATTCACCTGAAGACAATGAACCACTCTCGCGCTCGAGTGACAAATAATCCAAACCGACAGCTAATAAAAATTCTAGGCGGGTGTGAATTTCTCGTTGAATCGAATCAAGAACTTCTTTTTCCTTATTACTGTCTAATTTGGCGGGCAATTCATTGATCCAGTGATATAAAATGTCGATGGGAAGTTGACAAATTTGATAAATGTTTTGACCTAAAATAGTGATAGATAAAGCATCGGGGTTTAATCGGGAGCCATGACAAGTTTGACAGGTTTCTTTGATCATAAATTGCTCGAGTTCTTCGCGAATGGTTTCCGAAGCGGAAGTAAAATAGCGACTTTCAAGCATTTTAGCCTTCCATTCGGGGAATTTAGAACGGTCAACTTGGAGTTTGTTACCCAAACCCTTACATTCTAAACAAGCACCTTGGGGAGAATTAAAGGAAAATAATCGTGGTTCAATTAGTGGTAAAGATAAATTACAGACAGGACAGGCAAAATTTTCTGAATAAAGAGTATCGGTCATTTCCGTAGGATGATCAGGAAAGTCAAAACCCGGACCATCAACTTTAGCAACCACACATAATCCGTTACTCAGTTTCATGGCTTGTTCAACATCGTCAACTAAACGGAGATACAAATCATTTTCATTTTTCAAATTATCTTTAGTTATAGAAACCCGGTCACACACGGCGTCAATATTGTGCTTGTTGGTTTTGACAATGCCGAAATCAGAGTATAAATCGATCATTTTATTGTCAACACGAATCCATTTAAAACCTTGTTTACGTAAATTTTCCACTAAGCCGTGAAAATCGCCGGATTTGGAACGAACTAAGGGCGACAACACCATGAGCCGATAGACTTTTATACCCGAAACTTCGGCCTTAATATTATTTAATATATTGGTGACAATTTGCTTGCTGGTTTGGGGCATGACCTCACGGCCACAATTTGGACAATGAGGATGGCCGACGCGTGCAAATAATAGACGTAAATAATCATAAACTTCGGTAACTGTACCAACGGTGGAACGTGGATTGTGGGAAATGGCTTTTTGGTTGATGGCGATTGAGGGCGACAAACCTTCAATTGAGTCAACTTCAGGACGCTTTAAATTGCCTAAGAATTGGCGAGCATAGGAGGAAAGGGATTCGACATAACGGCGTTGACCTTCGGCAAAGAGAGTATCGAAAGCCATGGAAGATTTTCCAGAACCAGAAACTCCTGTAAAAACGGTAAATTCATCTTTGGGAAACTCAAAAGAGACATCATTTAAATTGTTTTCGCGAGCGCCTTTGACGGTTATTTTGGTAATCATAAAGACAGTTTATAAAGTTAAAAAGTTCGTAAAGTTGTAAAGTTAAGAATAACTGTTAATTATACTTTATTTTCTTCGGTTTGTCTTCGGGTTTTGGAGTGATATAATTTGTTATGCCATTGGGAAGGTTGGATGTTCTGAGTCAAATAAGTAGTCTTGTTTTTCTGGGTGCCCCATGTGTAACTGCAGCTGGTGCAACAATTAACTTGGCGGAAAGAAAACCGACATTAGTTTTTAGAAAAGACGATGGTGCTTGTGATTGCCACGGTGGATGCGTCGGGTGAAATGACCCGGTTCAGTTATGACGCCTATGGCCTTAAGCGGGCTCAATCTGATGCGACTGGCGCCACAACCCGGTATGAATATGATCGCC
>CAIKAI010000107.1 GCA_903825325.1 Candidatus Shapirobacteria bacterium
CGTTGGAAATTTTTTTAAAATTGGATTCACAGGACTTGGTAAGATTGGTGAAGTTGCTGCCGCTGATAGTGTCAACATCGCCTCACTTGTAGTCCCGGCATTAGATAAAGTAGAGATTCTGAATCCTGAAAAGATCTCAGGAAAATTAATCCGTGCAATTGGAGGTGAAGCTTTCGGTAAACTAGTTGAAAATATCGAAGGAAAAGATCCACTCAAAGACGTACCTGATCTCATAAAAACTGGCTCAAAAATTGGAGCGGTTGCTGTTAATCCTGCATTAATCCTTGCTCCAGCCGGCTGGGCTACTGTCAGTATCTATGTTGATACAATGAAATCACATATGGAAAATTTAGCCAAAGTGCCTGAAATTATTTCCACCGATCCATTATTGAACGCTACTAGCGATTCAATTAAAGGTGGGCTCGAAAGTAGTAAAAACGCAGTAGCAGATGTCTCTAAAAAAGCTTTTGAAAAAATTCAAAAACGTTTTCAACGTAACAAAGAAGATCCAAATTTAAATGCTGCTGCACAGACTTTTAAAGATTCAACCGAAACAAAATAATTATGGACAAAAAAACCGCTCTCCTCACACTTCTAGAAAACAGTTTTTGGATCGATGATCCTACCAAATTAAAAGTCATCGATCAAATCGATACTCTGACCGAAGAACAAATCGATGAACTCGGTAAATTTCTCGTCGCCGAGCGCGACTACATGATTGAGCACGAAGACGAGGTTTTAGCCAAAAGCCAAAAAATCCTCGAAATTATCAGCCAAGCTGTCGTTGACAATCAAACCACCGATCAAGTACAATAACCTATATTAATTTAAAACAAAATTATGCCAGGAAATTCAGAAGGAATCCAACCCACAGTTGTCAGTTCGATTAAGGATTTTGCCAATAGTCAGCCAGTTAAAGATCTTGGCGCTGCCGCCGTTACCGGTGCACAATCAGTCGTCGACGCTGCCAAGCAGCTTGCCCCCGAAGCTGTTAAAGTTGAAGATGCTACTGTTACAGCTATAAGTGGTGGAATTAATAAAGTCAAAGCAGTTGCTTCGAGTCAAGAAACTCAAGAAGCTGTCGCTGCTACTAAAGCCGCTGCCAAAGCTCTTGGTAATGCTGCCAGTACCGCTTTAGGTAGCTTTTTCAAAAAGAAATAAACAATTTATTTACCTTTCAAATCCCTCAGCCAATGCTGGTGGATTTTTGTATAATCGCATATGGACCATGTTGTTTCTGCCGGCGGTATCATCACTAAAATTGAAAATAATCAAACCAAAATTTGTTTGATTAACCTGATGCCATTGTCTCCAAAGTATTGTTTTCCCAAAGGGCACGTTGAAGCCAGCGAAACTCTTGAGACTGCCGCTCTGCGTGAAGTTCGCGAAGAAACCGGATTGCAAAATTTATCAATTGCCAAATATCTCGGATTTATTTCTCGAAAAGCTACCGAAAGAACAGGTAAAGTTGTCGATAAAGATATTCATTTATTTTTAATGAAAACCGATGACTTCAATCACCAAATTGCCGAGGAGAACTATGAGTGGCACACACTCCCTGAATCTATAGATATTCTGTTACCTGAAGAAAAACAGTTTTTATTAAATCATCAAGCAGAAATTGTTATCTAGTTTGCTTATTTCATTCTTGCAAACCAAAAACCTTACTGCTACAATCTTAAAGCGTTTTTCGCTATACTTATTTGTTACAAATTGTTCCGACGCGAAATCGGAATCAAAATTAATCTAAAAATATGGCTGACACCTATAAAAGAACTAAACCCCATGTCAACGTCGGAACTATTGGCCACGTCGATCATGGTAAAACCACATTAACTGCTGCTATTTCCAAGGTTCAAGGAAGTGCTAAATCCTACGCTGATATTGCTAAGGGTGGTACTGTCCGCGATGCCAACAAGATCGTTACTATTGCTATTTCACACATCGAATACGAAACCGAGAAAAGACACTACGCTCATATCGATTGTCCCGGACATGCTGATTACGTCAAAAACATGATCACCGGTGCCGCTCAAATGGATGGCGCTATTCTCGTCGTTTCTGCCCCCGATGGTCCTATGCCTCAAACCCGTGAGCACGTTCTGCTTGCTAAGCAAGTCAACGTTCCTTCATTGGTGGTTTTCTTAAACAAATGTGATCTCGTCACCGATCCTGAATTCTTAGATTTGGTCGAAATGGAAATCCGCGATTTGTTAACCAAATACGGCTATCCTGGTGATGTCACTCCCATCATTCGTGGTTCGGCTCTCAAAGCCCTCAACGGTGATGCTGAAGGTGTCGAATCTATCAAGAAATTGATGGAAGCTTTGGATACCTATATTCCTGAACCTAAGCGCGAATTAGACCAGCCATTCTTAATGCCGGTCGAAGATGTCTTCTCAATTAAAGGTCGTGGAACTGTGGCTACCGGTCGTATTGAACGCGGTATTGTCAAAATCAACGATGAAATTGAGCTAGTCGGTCTTCGTGCTACCAAAAAAGCTGTCGTCACTGGTGTGGAAATGTTCCACAAACAACTTGATCAAGGTCAAGCCGGCGACAATGTTGGAATCTTGCTCCGCGGTATCGAAAAAGACGATATCGAAAGGGGACAAGTTCTAGCCAAACCAGGAACCATTACTCCTCACACTGAATTTAAAGCTGAAATCTTACTTCTCAAAAAAGAAGAAGGCGGCCGTCATACTCCCATCTTTTCCGGTTATCGTCCTCAGGTCTTCATCAGAACAACTGATGTTACCGGCGACTTAACTCTCCCCGAAGGTGTCGAGATGGTTATGCCTGGCGATAATGCCAATGTGGTTATTAAGTTAATCAAACCAGTTGCTATGGAGAAAGGCTTCCGTTTCGCTATCCGCGAAGGTGGTCTAACTGTCGGCGCTGGAGCCATTACCGAAATCATCAAGTAATCTTAATCCTGTGTAAGGGCGGACCCGTGTGTCCGCCCTACATTGGAAGAGTTGCTCTTTAACAATTAAATTTTGAATTTATTTTCATAAATTTAGAATCTAGTTATTAAAGCTGAAACCTGCTACAATAGCCGGTCAAGCTAAAACTATAAAAATTAGAAAATATTAAAAATTTAATTGTATGACCAAAGGCAACCGAATTCGCATCAGGCTTAAATCATTTGATCATCGGATCATTGACCAAGCCGCCGATAAAATTGTTCAAGCCGCTGTTACTGCTGGTGCTACCGTTTCTGGACCAATACCCCTCCCTACCGATCGCAAACTGATTACTATTTTAACTAGCCCCCACGGTGATAAAAACGCCCGTGACCACTATCAAGTGCTCACCCACAAGCGTTTGATCGACATCTCCGATACTAGTCTTCGCACTGTTGACAGTCTCCAACATTTGGACCTTCCCTCTGGTGTCGAAATAGAAATTAAAATGTAACTATGATATCCGGATTTATTGCCAAAAAAGGCCAAATGACTAGTGTCTATACTCCCGAAGGTAAAAGAATCGCCGTCACTAAATGTACTATTGCTCCACTAACTGTCACTCAAGTCAAATCTATCGAGAAAGATGGCTATTCGGCCATCCAAGTTGCTTTCGGTTTACGTAAGCGCTTAGACAAAGCTACCAGTGGTAAACTTTCCAAACTTAAATTGGACATTACCCCCCAACACTTTCAAGAATTTCAATTAACTGCCGACACTGCCCCCGAAGTCGGTGCACAAATTACTGCCGATGCCGTTTTCACCGTTGGTGAAAAGATTGATGTCGTCGGTGTCACCAAGGGTCATGGTTTTGCCGGTGTTATCAAACGTTATGGTTTTCAACGTCAACCAGTTTCCGGCGGTCAATCCGATCGTGTCCGTGCCCCCGGTGCTATTGGGGCCCAAACTCCCGGTAAGGTTATCAAAGGTAAAAAAATGCCAGGTCATTACGGTAATGTTAAAAAGAATGTTGCCAACCTCAAAATATTTGCTATCGACACTGTTAAAAACGAAATCTTAATCAGTGGACCTGTTCCCGGCCACCTTAACACTTGGGTATCGATTTATAAGGCATAAAGCATATGGTAAAAACTATTAAGAAAACCGAAACAACTGTCAAAAAAGTTGCTAAAATCGCTTCCGGCGACAAAGCTCCCATTTACAATCTTCAAGCTGAAAAAGTCGGCGATCTCACTTTATCTAAATCCGTTTTTGGGGTTGAAATCAATAATGACCTGATCGCTCAAAACATCAGTGTCGCTTTAGGCAACAAGCGTTCCGCTCACGCCAAAGTTAAAGATCGTGGCGAAGTTAACGGAACCACTAAGAAAATGTATGCCCAAAAGGGGACTGGACGTGCTCGTCACAGTACTTCTAAAGTTGGTATCTTTGTCGGTGGCGGTAGTGTTCATGGGCCTCAAGGTAATCAAACTTTTATTCGTAAAATTAATAAAACTGCCAAAAGAAATGCACTTCATTCTTTGCTTTCAAAATTTGCCAAATCATCAAGAATAATTATCATTGATGACTTTGCCGCTCTTAAACCAAAAACTAAAGAAGCTTGGAATTTCTTTGAAAAATTAGAAGCCACCAATCAGGATCTGGAAAAAAGCAAAAAAATTGGTATCATTACCCTCGAAGATAATCAAAATGTTATCCGTGCTTTCGGCAACATTCCCGGGCTAAATCTTTTTTCTGCTGCAGCTCTGAATGTTCTTGATTTATCTAATCAAAACTTTTTAGTTTTCAGCCAAAAGGCTGTTGAATCTTTAAAATAACATGTCAACCTTAAATCCACAAAATATTATATTAGGACCAATTGTCACCGAGAAATCGTTGGCTAATCAGTCGCGCGGTGTTTATTCCTTTTGGGTTAATCGTGAAGCCAACAAAAATCAAATCGCCGAAGCCTTTAAAATGGTTTTTGGTTTTAAAGTTTTATCACTCCGCACTGCTCACTTAGTCGGTAAAGTTAAAACGGATCCTCGTAAGCGTTTGCCGATTCAAAAACCTGAACGTAAAAAAGTTTACATTACCGTTCCTAAAGATACCAAAATCGAATCTCTTAATTTAGCTACCAAATAATTATGACAGCTTTAAAATCATTACTTACCATTAAAAAGAAAACCTCTGGCCGCGATTCTCAAGGTCACATTTCCGTCCGCCACCGGGGTGGTGAACAAAAACGTTTTCTTCGAGAAATCGACTGGAAAAGAAGTAAAACAGGTATTAAAGCCAAAGTTGTTGCCATTGAATACGACCCCAACCGAACTGCTGATATTGCTTTGCTGGCCTACGAAGATGGCGCTAAAAGCTACATTTTAGCTACCACCAATTTAAAAATTGATGATGTCGTTGTTTCTTCTGAAACCGCTCCCATCAAAGATGGCAATCGCCTTCCTCTTAAAAATATTCCCGTTGGTGTCGCCATTCACTGTCTCGAATTTCAAGCTGGTAAAGGTGCTCAACTAGTTAAATCTGCCGGTTCTTCGGCATACATTCAATCAATTGATGGCAACAAAGTTACTATCAAGCTACCTTCCGGCGAACTCCGTACTTTTGGCGGCGACACTTATGCCACCATTGGTCAAGTCGGCAATTCTGAACACTCCAACATTAAAATGACCAAAGCCGGTGATTCTCGTCATCGTGGTATTCGTCCTGGTGTCCGTGGTGTAGCTATGAACCCACACGCTCATCCCCACGGCGGTGGAGAAGGTCGTTCTTCCATTGGTATGAATCCCAAGACTCCTTGGGGTAAACCTGCCATGGGCAAACGTACTCGTAAACTAAAAAATCGTTCTAACAAATTAATCGTTCAACGACGCAAGAAATAATATGTCTAGAAGTTCCAAAAAAGGACCATATATTGATGCTAATTTGATCAAGAAAGTCGCTAAATCGACCGGATCAGAAGCCATCAAAACTTGGGCCCGCAACAGTCAAATCGCTCCGGAATTTGTTGGCAAAAATTTTTCCGTCCATAATGGTAAAAAATTCATTAACGTTTTCGTTACTGAAGACATGGTTGGGCATCACTTAGGTGAATTTGCTCCTAGCCGCACCTTTAAGGGTCACGGACACATTGTTAAACGCGTTATTGAAAAGACCTAAAACATATGGCAGAAATAAAAACCAAAAAAGTTACCACTCCCAAGGTCAAAGTTGTTGAAACTAAGGCTAAAACTGCTGTAGTTAAGGCAATTAAACCAGCTATTATCGAAGCTGCCAAACCAGTCATTGCCAAATATCTTAACAAAAATCTTAAAATTTCTCCTCGTAAACTTCGGTTGACCGCCAACAACGTCAAAGTCATGGATCCAACTACCGCGGTGACTCGTCTTAAATTCACTAACAACAATGCTGCCCGTTTTATGGCTAAGGCCATTCAAGATGCCATTGCTTCAGCTAAAAACAACTACAGTATGATTCCCTCAACCATGAAATTTGTTGAAATTCGTGTTGACGAGGGTATGAAAATCAAACGTATGGACAAATCTCACGGTTCCCGCTTTGCCCGCGGTATTATCCAAAAACGTCATAGTCGACTTAGTATCATTTTATCTGGTACAATACAAAGCTAAATACATATGGGAAATAAAATTAATCCAATCGCTTTTCGTCTCGAAACTATCAAGGGTAGCCCTGAGTGGCTTTCCTCTTGGTTCGCCGGCAAAAAGAAATATCCGCTACTCTTAGTCGAAGATAAAAAGATTCGTGACTTTATTCAAAAAAAACTTAGTTCTGCTGGCATCGTGGCTACCCGCATCGAACGCTCCACCAAAAAAATCAAAATTATTTTAGTCGTTTCTCGCCCCGGTTTAGTTATCGGTCGTGGTGGTAAAGAACTCGAAGCTCTCAAAAAAGATATTACCAAGTTAATGTCCAAGGAGACTGGTAAACAAAACATCGATATCCAAGTTGAAGAATTTAAATTGGCCGACTTATCTGCCAAATTAATTGCTGAAAAAATTGCCTTTCAATTAACCAAACGTATGCCTTATCGCCGAGCTGTGCTCTCCTCCATGGAAAAAACTATGGGTGCCGGTGCCAAAGGTATTAAAATTGTTCTCGGCGGTCGTATTAATGGAGCCGAAATTAGTCGCCGCGAAAAATTTTCGCAGGGCAAGGTGCCACTTTCTACCATCAAATCTAAAATTGATTATGCCGAGTGTCCCGCTCTCACTAGATCAGGATATATTGGAGTTAAAGTTTACCTTTGTTTAGGCTAATTATGTTACAACCTTCCCGCACCAAATATCGCAAACAGTTCCGTGGCCGCATGCATGGTCTCTCTCAAGGTTTTATGGTCGAATTTGGTGATTTTGGTTTAAAGGCGATGGAATGTAGTTGGTTAACTGCCAATCAAATTGAATCTGCCCGTCGCGCTATTGCCCACGCCACCAAAAGAAACGGTAAAATGTGGTGCCGCGTTTTTCCCGACAAACCTTTTACTGAAAAAGGTGCCGGTGCTCCCTTGGGTGCTGGTAAAGGTGATGTTAAAGGCTATGTTTGTGTTGTTAAACCCGGTCGAGTTATGTTTGAAATTGGCGGTGTTACCGAAGCTGAAGCCAAAATCGCACTTACTCTCGCCTCTGCTAAACTTCCTGTTGTTACTAAAATAGTTAAAAGACTCTAATTTAAGGCTGGATATTATGAAAAAAACTGATAAAATCTCCTACAGGCAAAAAACCCCGGTTGAACTGCAAAAAAGTCTTCTTGATCTAAAAAAGCAGTTGGTAGAAACCAAAGCCAAACATCTTTCTGGTAATCAGAAAGATACTTCGGTTTTCCGCAAAATTAAACACGAGATCGCCTTTATCTCGACCATTCTTACACAAAATGACCACCAATAATACAGGAAAAACTTTTACCGGCGTTGTCGTCTCCGACAAAATGACCAATACTTTGGTCGTTTCTTTGAGCTACACCAGTCGCCACCCCATGTACAAAAAAATCGTTAAGAAAAACAAAAAACTTTATTCTGACAATAACCTTAATGCTAAAATGGGAGATACGGTTATGATCCGGGAAACTCGCCCCCTTAGCAAACTTAAAAGATTTACCACGGTTAAAATAATTAAAAAATCTATCTTATAAATTTATGTTGCAACTACGCTCCTATATCAAACCGGCTGACAACTGCGGCGCCAAGTCCCTGATGATCATGCACATCTACAAAGGTAGTTCACATAAAAGTGCTGGTATTGGTGATTTAGTCCTTGCTGTCGTTAAGGACGCCATTCCCAATGGTCTGGTTAAGAAAAAAGACCGGGTCAAAATGGTCATTGTTCGTACTCGCAAAGAAAAAGGCCGTACTGATGGTTCTTATATTCGCTTTTCCGATAATGCTGGTGTGGTCATTGATGCACAAAATAACCCTCGAGGTACCCGTATCTTTGGGCCAATTGCTCGTGAAATCAAAGACTTAGGTTTTAATAAAATTGCTTCCATGGCCAAAGAGGTCTACTAATATGAAAATTCAAAAAGACGATAATGTCAAAATTTTGATCGGCAAAGACAAGGGACGTGAAGGCAAGGTTCTTCAAGCCATTCCCAAAAAAAGCTTAATCGTGGTTCAAGGTCTCAACACATTCAAAAAACATGTCAAACCCACTCAAAACCAAAAAGGTGGCATTGTTACCAAAGAACGTCCTCTTTTAGTTTCTAAAGTGGCTTTGATTTGTCCAAGTTGTAAAAAAACCACTCGTGTCGGCTATTCAGTTGACAAAGCCGGCAACAAATATCGCGTCTGCAAAAAGTGTCAAGC
This sequence comes from Candidatus Shapirobacteria bacterium, assembly GCA_903825325.1. Lineage (GTDB taxonomy): Bacteria > Patescibacteriota > Microgenomatia > UBA12405 > UBA12405 > UBA2283. The sequence goes on from CAIKAI010000107.1 coordinate 8,737, forward strand.
TATGTTAACCTCTAAAACCACCAAATAACTATGATTAACTCTAAAACCAAATTCGAAGTTGAATTGCGCGACAAGCTTAAACAGCTTTTGCCCAAACACAACATTAATGCCTTGCCTCATCTTTCCAAGGTGGTCATTAACTATCGGGTTACCGACGGCCGCGACAGCGCTGAAGCTTTAGCTGCAGCCGAAACTGAGATCATCGCCATCACTGGTCAAAAACCCCAATTGTGTAAATCTAAAAAATCTATTGCCACTTTTAAGCTTCGTGAAGGTGAGCCTTTGGCTTACAAAGTCACTCTCCGCGGTTTAAGAATGTTTCAATTTGTGGAAAAACTTTTTAATTTGGTTTTACCCCGTCTGCGCGACTTTAAAGGTTTACCCAATACCTCCTTTGATCAAAATGGTAATTACAGTTTAACCCTTAAAGATCAAACTTATTTTCCTGAGATAAACCTCGATAAGATCAACAAAATTCGCTCAGTTCAGGTTACCTTAAACATTATTGCCTCTTCTAAAGACGAATCAAAAATGTTATTATCCGCCCTAGGTTTTCCATTCGAAAAGGAAGCTAAATAATATGGCTACTAAAGCAAAAATAGTTCGTGAATTTAAAAAACTAAAATATTCAGTTCGGCATCATAACCGCTGCCACCTTTGTGGCCGGCCCCATGCCTATATCCGTTTATTCGGCATTTGTCGTCTTTGCTTTCGCAAGCTCGCCTCTGCCGGCGCTTTGCCTGGAGTTAAAAAAGCCAGCTGGTAACTAATTATGATTCAATCACCCTCCACCGATTTCTTAATTCGACTTAAAAATGGCTCGCTTGCCGGTCGCAAAACTATCACCGCCCCGGGTTCGAAGTTTGCTATTGCTATGGCGACTTTGATCAAGAAACATGGTTATATTGCCGACTTTACTGTCGCTGACGATTTAAATAAAACCATTACCGTCACTTTTGCTTACAATAATAATATTCCTGTCCTCAACGACGTTCAGCTATTTTCTAAACCAGGTCGGCGCATGTACGAAAAATCTTTCTCCCTTCCTTGGGGTAAATCAAAAAACTCACTAATTATTATTTCCACATCGGCTGGAGTTATGTCTCAACGACAAGCTAAAGCCAAAGGCATTGGCGGAGAAATTATCGCCGAAATCTACTAACTATGTCCCGCATCGGCAATCAAACCATCACCATTCCCGCCGGAGTCACTGTGACAGTTGATAAATCATTAGTCACTGTCGTCGGTCCCAAAGGCACCTTAACTTTAAACATCCCTGTTAAAATTAATGTCACGGTTGCTGACAATATTGTCACTGTTTCGCGTTTATCTGAAGACAAAAAAGTCAAAGCCAACCATGGCACGACTCGGGCTCATCTCAATAATATGATCACTGGAGTTCAAACACTCTGGACCAAGGATATGGAAATTCGTGGTACTGGTTACAAATTCCAGGTTAATGGCAATAAACTCACAGTTACTGCCGGTTACATCCACCCAGTCGTGGTCGAAGCCCCGGAAGGCATTTTCTTTGCCAGCCCCGACGAATCCAAAGTCACTATTTCTGGCATTAACAAAGTTATTGTTGGTCAAGTTGGCAGTAATATCCGCAAAATCCGCACCCCCGAACCATACAAAGGTAAGGGCATCCGTTATCTTAATGAATTTATCAAGCTCAAAGCCGGTAAAACCGCTAAAACCTAAACTATGAACATTGTCAAAAATCAAAAAGAAAAACGTCTTAACCGGGTTCGTGCTAAATTGGCCAAAAACGTCGGTATTCCTCGTTTGTCGGTATTCCGTAGCAATAGTCACATCTGGGCTCAAATTATTGACGACAAACACGGCAAAACTTTAGTTGCTACTTCTTCCAAGGCTCTCAAATCCGAGGGTACCAAAACTGAAGTTGCCACCATTGTTGGTCAGGAAATCGCTAAACTCGCCGTCGCCAAAAATATTCTTAATATCCGTTTCGATCGTGGTCTCTACAAATATCATGGTCGCGTTAAAGCATTAGCCGATGCCGCCCGTTTAGGTGGTCTAAAATTTTAAAATAAACTATGTCAGATTTTGAAAATCAACAAATCAGAAGAATGGATCGCCCTGTATCCGAATTTACCGACAAAGTCGTGGAAGTCAAACGCGTTAGTAAAAAAACCAAGGGTGGCAATCAAATCCATTTTACTGCCTTGGTGGTTACCGGCGACAAAAAATCTCGCGTTGGTGTTGGTTTGGGTAAAGCTAAATCGGTCGCTGATGCAATTCAAAAAGCTATCAACAAAGGTCGTAAATCAATGTTGAACCTCAACATCATTAACGGCACGATTGGTGGATCAATTACTTTAAAACATAAAGGTGCTATTATCCTCATCCGTCCCGGTAAACAGGGTTCGGGTTTAATCGCTGGCGGTTCTGTCCGTTCTGTCGTCGAACTTGGCGGTATCAAAGACATTGTTTCCAAGATTATTGGCTCAAAAACAAAATCAATTAATGTCTGGGCCACCATCAAAGCATTATCCCAACTTCAAAAATAATATGGAAACTTTAAATCAACTTCCCAAAACCACAATTAAATCGGGCCGACGAGTCGGTCGCGGTTATGGTTCTCAAAAAGGTGGTCATACCACTGGTAAGGGTGCCAAAGGTGATAAAGTTCGTGGTAAAGTCAGAATTACTTTCGATGGTACCAAAATTAAAAAGGGTTGGATTAAAAGAACCCCTTTCCTTCGCGGTAAACATCGAGTTCTTGCTCAAGTTGATCAATACATCTTCAATTTTGTTGACCTCGAACGTCTTTTCAAAGCTGACGACACCGTCGATGCCAAATCTTTGGCTGCCAAAACTAAAATCAATGCCAAACTCTTAGAAGGCAATATCAAAATTTTAGCTAAAGGCAAATTAACCAAAGCTCTTAATTTTAAAGGCATCCTCTTTTCTGAATCTGCCAAATCCCAAATTCTGTCATCAGGTGGTAAGATAGACTAATGAACCAGATTCTTAAGTCTCTCACTCTCTATTTTGAAGGGTTAAAAACACCACTCCTTAGGCAAAAAATTGGTATTACCCTAGGCATTTTGATCTTCTTTCGCTTTATCGCTCACATTCCCGTCCCAGGAGTTAACTTGGTTCTTTTACGTCAGTTTTTCTCGCAAAATCAACTACTCTCATTATTAGACATTTTTTCCGGTGGAACATTAGCTAATTTTTCTATTGCCGCTCTGGGTCTGAATCCATACATCAACGCTTCAGTGATGATGCAACTTCTCCAATTAGTCAGTCCCCAATTAGAAGAATTAAGTAAAGAAGGGGAATATGGTCGAGCCAAAATAAATCAGTACACCCGCATTGCCACCATTCCTTTAGCCATTGTTCAATCATTAGGCATGTACGGCATTCTTCATTCCCAAAATATTATTGGCGCTTTAAGTCCACTGATGATGGTTGCCTTAGTTACTAGCATGTTGGCCGGTACTATGATCATGATCTTTTTAGGTCAGCTCATCAATCAATTTGGGGTGGGTAATGGTATCTCGATGATCATTTTTGCTGGTATTATTTCCCGTTTACCTATATCCGCAATTCAAACTATTAGCGTCACTGATTTTAGTAATCCACAAACCTTCGTTAATTTAATTATCTTTGCCGCCCTGGCGATTGGCATGATTATGGCTATAGTTATGGTTGAAGAAGCAGTTTTGCGCATTCCAGTTCATTATGCCAAACGAGCTCAAACCACCTATTTACCTATTAAAGTTGACACTGCCGGCGTCATGCCGATTATTTTTGCTGTCTCTCTGGCGACAATCCCTTCACTTTTAGGCCAATACTTAGGCAAAATCAATAATCCTATGATTGCCAATCCTGCCCTGGCTTTGGCTAGATTCTTCCAAACTTCGGGCTACCCTTACATCATTTTTTACTTTATTTTAGTTATCGGCTTTACTTTCTTTTATACTTCGGTTGTTTTCAAACCAAAAGATATTGCCGATGAACTTCGCAAATCCGGAGGTTTTATTCCCGGTATTCGTCCAGGCTTATCAACTGAGAAAAGACTTAAGTACCTAATTAATCGCGTCATTGCGATTGGAGCTGTCTTTTTAGGTGTCATAGCCATCTCTCCGTCTATCGTCTCTAAAATTACCGGTATGACTACCCTCACCATCGGCGGTACCTCCGTCCTCATCGTCGTTTCCGTCGTCATCGAGCTCACCCGCAAAATCGAAAACGTCGTCCAAACTTATAATTACGATAAGTTAACGTATTGATGATTAAAAGTATCGTTGTCCACGATTTACATCAAAAAGAATTTCAAGTTTCAGTCGACAAACTAGTCTTTCGTGTCAGTATTTATGGAATTCTAAAAAATGGTAATGATGAAATCTTGTTGCAAAAAAACCCACGATACGACAAATTAAATTTACCAGGTGGTTCAGTCGAACTAGGTGAAACATTCGAAATAGCGCTGTCACGTGAATTTCTAGAAGAAACCGGCTATGCCATAAACCCTACAAAACTAATCGATGTCCAACAAGATTTTTTTACATATGATGACAAATACTTTCAAAGTGTCACAATTTTTTATGAGGTTGACTTAATAAATAATACGAAAGTTGAAATAAATAAAGTTGAGGGAGACAGTGAATACGCTATCTGGATTAAAAAAGAAAATTTGGATATCGAGACCATTCAGCCAGTTTTTAAAAACGTATTGCAAAAATATTTATGCCTCTAAATCTTTTTATTATCGGTCCCTCTGGCTGCGGCAAAACTACCCAAGCCAAAATGGTCGCCGAAAAATATGGTCTTCATCATTTTTCCATGGGTCAATTGCTTCGTGATGAAATCGCTTCCGGTTCGGGCTACGGCCTCGAAGCTAAAAGCTATGTCGATCAAGGTGTCTGGGCCCCCGACGATTTAATTTTTGATATTTTAATCGGTAAGCTAAAAACCTTAAATTACGAAAACTTTATTATCGACGGTTTTCCTCGAGTTTTAAATCAAGGTCGGATAATCGAGTTCTATTTGAGAAAAAATCACGAGCCTGTGTCGCTTTTAATTCATCTCAATGTTACCTTTCAAGAAATTCAGGACCGCCGCGCCAAAATGGGGGACGAGTTCCAAGACAAAGCCCGCACCGATAATACCCCTCAAGACATCGCCAATCGCCAAAAATCCTACGAAGAGACCATCGGTCCAATAAAAGAATATTTTAAAAAGCACGACAAATTATTTGAAGTCGACGGCAATCGCCCCGTCGAACCAATTTTTATGGATATTTGCCAAGCGATTGATAAATTAAAATGATCTCTACTCGTAAAATTATCTTTAATTACAAAATCTGTGACAAAGCTGCCGAATGTGGTGCCATTCCCGAGTGTCCTACTGGTGCCATTACCTTTGATAAAGTCAATCAGAAACCTGTTTGGGACGAGTCTAAATGTACTTTTTGCCTAAAATGCACCCTTCCCGATGTTTGTCCCGTTGGAGCCATTGTTTTTGCCCACGATTCCACCCAAGAACAAGCCATTATGAATGCAATTAATTCAGATCCCCATTCTGAAAGCTGGCTCTGGCTTGAGCGTTATGGCGTTATGCCCTCAAAGGTTGACCCAATTGCCCAGTTAATCATAAATAAAAATAAAGATCAGGTCTTAAAATTAGCCGGATTAAAGTTAATCGACGTTTGGCATGAGGATTTTCTAAATTGTCGTCTCCATTCACCGTTATTTAGTGACCTGACCAAAGATGTCCCCGGAATTAAGATATTTAAGCTTAATGCCAAAAAACATCCTAAATTAGCAAAAAATCTCAATATCTCTACATTTCCTTCATTATTGATCTACAATAACCACATTCTAGTTGATACAATTCCTAGTTATATCTCTGAGGAGATGATTCCTCAACTCAATTTAAAACTTAAATCATTATCAATTAACCATAAATGAAAGATCCAACAGTCCGCGGTACCGTTTCCGAAGTCCTCCCCAACCAATTGTTTCGGGTGGCTCTTGAAGACGGCAAAGTTATAATTTGTCATTTAGCCGGAAAACTCCGCATGAATCACATTAGATGCATGGCCGGTGATGGTGTTTCCCTCGTCCTTTCACCTGAAGGTGAAAAGGGTCGCATTGTCTACCGAGGGTAAATTAAATTTGGTCTTTGATATTCCCCAAATTTTAGGTTACAATATCCAAGTCTTTAGTACATCAACCTATGAAAGTCAAATCGAGCATTAAACGTCGCTGCAAAAATTGTAAAGTCGTTATTCGTCGCGGCGTTCGTCGTATTATTTGTTCTACTAAAAAACATACCCAAAAACAGGGCTAACCTATGAGAATCTCCGGAGTCGAAATTCCAGATAATGAGCGCGCCGAAATCGGTTTAACCCGATTTTACGGTATTGGCCCAGTCAATGTTATTAAATTGGCTAAAATGTGCAAAATTGATTTAAACACCCGGATTAAAGATTTAACTCGTGATGATATTAGCAACTTAATGAAAGCCTTGGAAAGTTTCACTGTTGAAGGTGACCTTAAAAAAGAAATTCGTGAAAATATCGACCGCTTAAAAGCTATTAAATGTTATCGCGGCATTCGCCACATCGTTGGACTCCCAGTTCGCGGTCAGCGCACCAAATCTAATTCTCGTACCCGTAAAGGTAAGAAAAAGACAGTTGGTTCACTTACCAAAGAGGCATGGGCTAAAATGGAAACCCAGCAAAAAGCCGCTTCTATTTCCACCAATAAATAACCATGGCCGAAAAAACTCCAGCAGTTACTGCTAAACCTACCAAAGTCGTTAAAAAGAAAGTCTTCAAAAGCATTGCTGAAGGTCGACTTTTTATTAAAACCTCTTTTAACAACACTATTGTCTCCATTGCCGACATTAAAGGTAATATTCTTTCTTGGTCCTCCGCCGGTCACTGTGGTTTCAAAGGTGCCCGCAAATCCACTCCCTACGCCGCTACTACTGCCATTGAGCGAGTTCTTGAAGAAGCCAAGAAATATGGCGTCAAGAAATTGTCAGTCTATATTAAAGGGCCAGGTGTTGGTCGTGATGCAGCGCTTCGCTATCTCCGTTCCAAAAGAGATTTCGATGTCGAGATGATCGCCGACGTTACTCCCATTCCCCACAACGGCCCCCGACCTCCTAAGGCTCGCCGAGTTTAAAACTTTAAAAAATATAAATAAATGTCAAGAATAACCCTAGACACCAAATGCCGACTCTGCCGCGCCGCTGGTACTAAACTCTACTTAAAAGGTGCTCGTTGCTTATCACCCAAATGTCCTATTGAAAAAAAAGGTGCCATCCCCCCGGGTATGCACGGTATCAAAAGAGCTAAGAAACCCACGGATTACGGTATTCAGCTTCGTGCCAAACAAAAAGCCAAGCGTATTTTTGGAATTCAAGAAACCCAATTCAAGAACTACTACCTTAAAGCCAAACTTCTCAAAGGTTTGGTCGGAGAGAACTTAATGAGTTTAGTTCAACGTCGTCTCGACAATGTTGTCTACGAATCTGGTTTAGCTCTATCTCGCTCACATGCTAAACAATTAGTTAGTCACGGTCATATTTTGGTTAACGACGAAAAAATGAGCATTGCTTCCTATGGCACCAAAATTGGTGATGTTATTAGCTTAAACAAAGATGCTTTAACCACTCAAGGTGAAAATCTTCGTCTTGATGACAAAGATTTTAAATCGCCACAATGGCTTGAATTAAACAAAACCAAACATACCGTTTCTGTTGTCGCTCTGCCATCAACAGTCGAAGACAAAGAAATCGATGTTAATTTAATAATTGAATATTATTCCCGATAAAAGGAGAAACTATATGGTAGATACCAGTAAATTTCATGTTAAAACCCTCAAATCAAACGCTACCTATGGTAAGTTTGAACTTTCTCCATTAATTGGTGGCTTTGGCCACACCATCGGTAATAGTCTTCGTCGTATTTTGTTAATTTCTATTCCCGGCGCCGCTATCACTCGCATCCGCGTTGATGGTGCCAACCATTTATTTACCACCCTTCCCGGTGTCAAAGAAGATTTAGTTGATGTTTCCTTAAACCTTAAAAAAGTTAAATTTATTTACAACCAAGACGAACCCACCACTTTAACCTTAACCAAGAAAGGTGCTGGCCCTGTCACTGCGGCCGATATTGAAGGTAACGATTTGTGTAAAGTTGCTAATCCCGATCAAGTTATTGCCAATATTACCGACGCCAAAACTACCCTTAAAATCGAGTTAACCGTCGAAAGGGGAATTGGATATACTTTAGCCAAAGAACAGAAGACTGACGTGATTGGTGAAATAATTCTTGATGCTGCTTTTACTCCAGTTATTCGTGCCAACTATGAAGTTGAGCCCACTCGTTTAGGTAAGAAGAGCAACTACGACAAATTAACCATGGAAATTTGGACCGATGGCTCAATTGATGCTCTCCTCGCTCTCAAGACTGCCGCTAAAGATATGATCAACAGTTTGTCTCAAATTGCCGACCCTAAGGATTTCGATGATGAAGTTATCACTATTTTATCTAGCCCAGTCTCATCTGGTTTAGACATATCTATTGAAGAAATTGAACTTCCTCTTCGTGTCACCAACGCTCTTAAAAAAGCCGGTTACACCACCATCGAGAACTTAATCAAAGGTGGTCGAGCTGACGTCAGCAAATCTAAAAATGTCGGTGAAAAGTCATTAAAAATTATTGATGCCTGGCTTAAAGAAAAGGGCTTTACCTGGAAATAAACTATGAACCACCGCAAATTTGGCATCAAACTCGGCCGCAACCGCCGCGAACGCGAATCACTTTTTAAGTCGTTAACTCGCTCAGTTTTTATCTATGGAGCTATTGAAACTACCCAAGCTAAGGCTAAATCAGTCATTTCTATCATCGAGAAGTTGGCCAATCACATTATGACCCACGATGTCGTTTTGGCTCAGCGTGAATTATCCACTTATATTCAGGATAAAAATTTAGTTAGTCAAATCTACACCACTTTTAAAGCCGCCATGGGTGATCAAACCAGCAACTTTACCAAAATGTTTAAAGTTAAAATCCGCCAAGGTGATGATGCTTTAATCGTCAAATTAGCTTTTGTTAAACCGTATTCTTTAAATCTTAAAAAAGAAGAAGTCGTTAAACCCAAAGCCGAAGCTAAAAAAGTTGCTGTCAAAGAAGTTGTCACTAAAAAAGCTGTCGTCAAGAAAGTCGTTAAAAAATCTACAAAATAATTATGTTAAAAGCTAAAACATCCATCACCAAAGGCAACGATCCTGTCCGTAATTGGCACCTGGTTGATCTTGAAGGTCAAACTTTAGGTCGTATCTGCGTCAAGCTGGCCAATCTTTTGATGGGCAAAAACAAAGTTGACTATTCTCCCAATCGCGATGCTGGAGACTATGTTGTCGCCACCAACGCCGCTAAGATTGTCGTTACCGGTAAAAAAATGACTCAAAAAGTTTATTATCATCACACTGGCTACGCTGGCCACCTTAATGAGCTTACTCTTGCCCAATTAATGGCCAAAGATCCTCGTGAAGTTATTAAACACGGTGTTATGGGTATGTTGCCCAAAAACAAACTCCGTGATCGTCGTATCGCTCGTCTCAAAATATCAGTTGATGCCACTCATTCCTACAATGACAAAATTAAACCCCAAAACTAATTACACCTATGCTGTCGGTCGTCGCAAATCCTGCGTCGCCACCATTAAACTTTACTCTGGTAAAGCGACCAGTATGGTTAATGGCACCGAGCTTGATAAGTATTTTCCCTCAGCCAAAAGCCAAGTTTTAGCTGCCAAGCCTTTTATTGTTACCGAGACTGTTGGTAAATTTCATTATTCTGCCAAAATCGTTGGTGGTGGTAAAGTTGGCCAATTAGCCGCCTTAACCTTAACTATCGCTCGTGCCCTCAAGAAGCTCGACGAAGCCGTCTACAAATCACCTTTACGCAATGCCGGGCTCTTAACCGTCGACTCGCGTGTCCGTGAGCGCCGCATGGTTGGTACTGGTGGTAAAGCTCGTCGCCAAAAGCAATCTCCAAAGCGTTAAGCTTATGTTCCAGAAAATTCTCAACCCCGCTGCGGCGGGGTTTTTGTTACAATAATATTCATGAATCTATATCAAGCTCTGCTTCTAGCTGTTGTCCAAGGAATTACCGAATTCTTGCCAGTTTCTTCTTCGGGTCATTTAAATTTATTACAATATGTCTTAGGTCTGACTCCTTCACTTTCTTTTGATATTTTTCTCAACACGGCCAGCTTTTTATCAGTACTTTTCTTTTTTCGTAAGCAAGTCAAATATTTCTTCGACAATTTCGGCTACATTTTAGTTGGCTCTATCCCCGCTGGTCTTGTCGGTATATTATTCAAAAAACAAATCGAAACCGTTTTTGCTGATGTCAAATTACTGCCAATTTTCTTCTTAATTACCGCCATTTATCTTTTAATTACCAAATTTCTTCCCCAAAAGACCGAAAAAATGGACTATAAAAAAGCCATTATTATTGGTGTTTTTCAGGCAATCGCTATTCTCCCGGCTGTTTCTCGCTCTGGCTCGACTATTTTTGCTGGTTTATTACTCGGCCTTAGCCCCTTGGAGGCCTTCAACTATTCTTTTGCACTATTTATACCCGCTTCGGCAGGAGCGTTGTTACTCGATGCTCGCCATTTGGCTACCGGTGGCTTGCTTACCACCAATAATATCTTGGCATTTGTCGTCACATTTTTAGTGGGTATCGTTGCTCTATCTCAACTCCAAAAAGTGCTTGTCAATCGTCAATTGTGGAAATTTAGCTACTACGTCTTTGCAATGGTGCTGCTTAGCACATTCCTAGTTTTCCGCTAATTTTGTCTTCAACAATTTTTTGCAGGCTTTCCTCGGCTCTGGCTAGTGTCTTTTTTTTCTTTTTTTGTTTATCTTTCGCCGC
>CAIKAI010000108.1 GCA_903825325.1 Candidatus Shapirobacteria bacterium
CTCTCGAATAAGTTGTTTATCCTTTTCTTCTACTTTTTCTGCCATAGTTTATTGTATAACAATTATTTTAAATATTTTGCCACATTGGCGTTGTGCTCGGCGAGGGTGGTGGCATAGTGCATAACACCGTAATTATCGGATATATAATACATATAATTACTCGCGGTGGGGTGAAACGCAGCGTAAAGAGAATCATAACCGGGATTGCAAATTGGGCCTGGGGGGAGGCCGGGATTTAAGTAGGTATTATAAGGTGAAACAATGGCTAAATCGGCTTTAGTGGCGGGCGTCCAATAAACTTTGGGTTGGAGACGGGTGTCACGGGCATATTGAACTGAGGCGTCGATTTGGAGAGCCATATTTATATTTAACCGATTCATCAAGATACCGGCAATTTGTTGTTTGGAAGCTAAGGTTCGAGCTTCTCGCTCAAGTAAAGAGGCGAGGATAATGATTTGTGAGTCGGTAAGTTGGGTGTTTGTGGCAGTGGCTTTGGCTTGAGTGAATTTGGCAACAAAGTTCTTATTGATGACAGCCAAAATATTGTCGGGCGTGTAATCGTTAGGGATCAAATAACTATCAGGAAAAAGATAGCCTTCGTTTTTCTCGTCAAATTTGGGGGTAATTTCATCATCTCGCTGACCCTCAATAATTTTTAGCCAGTAGTCTTGAGTGCCGCCGGCGGCGATTGCTTGAATTATTTGAGCAGTGGACATTGATGGTGATAGTTTAAATAAACCCGGCTTGAGATTATTATTTTGTCGGAGTTGATGAGACAAAATCAAAAAAACGTATTTATCGCGGATTAGGCCGTCTTTTTGAAGTCGGGAAGAAATGGAGTTAACACCGTCACCATGGTTAATGGCAAAATTCTTGATAGAAGTGTCAGCAGAAACCGGCTGAGAATTAGTTTGAAAGAAAACAAAAACAGAAAAAAATGAAACTATGATAATAACTAAAAGCGCCAAAACAACCTGCTTCATCAAATTTCATTAAATAACGCACGACGACAAAGCCCAGTTTGAGGGTTTTGGACAAAGATCCGACCACAGCGACAGGTAATTAAATTTAAACCCTTATTTTCGGACTTTTTTCCTTTATTTAAATCTTCACCACACCCGACACAACGATGTTGACTGAGCAACCACTGTTGGATGGGGCTAATCAAATTTTTAAACATGCTTTAAATTGAACTAATAACCCGATTGAGAATGACGGCGGCGGCGACTGAGTCGACCAAATGTTTATAATTCTTTTTTTTACTCTTATTTTGCTTGTAGATACTGGTGGCTTCAATGGTCGAAGCAGCTTCTTCAACAGTCTCAACAGGTAAGTTTATCATGAGGCGAAGTTGATTGACAAAGACCAAGGTTAAGTCGGCGACTTTACCTTCGGAAACACCAACATAGACTTTTTCAATTAGATATTCCGAAATCAAGTCGATAATTTTGTTAAAGGTGTGATCATTGTTTTTAACTGAAGGTAATGTAGAAATAATGTCGTTAACTGAATAGGCGAGGCCAATATTTTTCGTTCCATAATCAATTGCCAGTAAGTTCATAAGTCTGCAATTCTAGCTCGAACGACTAAACGGCGCAAGACGGTACCCGGCGGACTGCAAGTAATCAGGCTAAAATAGCGACCATCGAAGCGTTGTTCCAAAACCGAAAGATCGGTTGGGGCGACTTCAAACATTTCTTCAATAAGATATTTATAGTGGACGCCATCGTAATCAATTAAAATTGGGTCACCAATTTTGAGGCGATACAGAGTCGAAAAAATTGTTAAGTAGGATTTTGGATTAAAAAATTGGGGTAAAACTGAATGACCAAAAATAACCCCGTTGCCAAGTTGGCCGGGTAGAGCGGTTTGGGGATATTGAATTAAACTTTTCTTAAGATCCATACTACCAACGGCAACAACAGCATCTTTAATGTTAAGTTCAGGAATGGAGAGATGATATGTGCTGGTGCCGGAGTCAGACAAACCTGAAGTTAGCCGTGGATCGGAGGCTGTATGTTCATCGGTAACAAACCAATTGTTGAGTTGAGTGTAATCGGTCGAAGAGACTTCACCTAAAACACCCCCAGTATTATTGTAAAATTTGGCGGAGAGAGGATTGATAATTTGACCAAACTTGGAAGAGTATTCCAACTGAAACTGAATAATGGGAAAGAGGGCGGAGGAAAAAATAAAGACGCCAAAAGTAAGAAAAATCCCCGCCAAGATTTTACGTGTCTTAACTGGTAAATTTACCCGGGGCAAAGTAAAAGAGGGTTGAGGATTATCCTCTTGTTTATAATAGAAGTAACCCACGGTTATTTAAATTCGATAATGATATTTTTAAGGCGTAGGGGAAGTGGATTGATGGCTTTGAGAAAAGCGAAGTTAGTAGTCAAGGAATAATTATAAACCCTGGGGATATCATTTTTTATTATTTTAATGGCTTGATTCTGAAATTTACCGGAAAGCATTTTGATGATTGAAGTGCTGTCAACTTTGGGGAGAGCTGTACCTGAAATGGTGAGTTGACCGCTTATTTTATCAACTGAAGCTTTTGAGGGAGTAATCGAAAAATTAAACTGTGTTGTGTCAATGGTTGAATCAGAATATCCCGGTTCTGTGGAGAGAACATTGTTAATTAAATCGGTCTTCTTTGATGGATCGAGAAAAAAGACATAAACTTTACTGACGTCAGTTCCGGTGAGCTGGTCGGCTTCCTCGCCAACTTCACGATTATAATCAATGTGTCCTTTTTGAATTTGAACTGTATCTCTAATTATATTAGAGTTTTTAGCAATTTCACTATCAAGCCTGGATTTAACGGCAACGTTGATGTCGGCAGTAATTTTGGCGTCCAGTTGTGACTTATCGACGGCAGACACAGCATTGATCTGCTTTTTACTACCACCCGTAAAGTTATCGTTGGCTTTAGCAACTAAAAGTGATTCGGCAAAATCTTTGAAATGAATTGGGGTATCTTTGGACAAATTGTATTCAGGACCAATATCGGCAGCCGTGGCGGTGGCTTTAACCTGACCGAGAGTAATGATTCCCTGAGTCAAATCTAGTTTTCGAGCAGGAACTTGGAGATTATTGTCGATTTGATACTTATCCCCTTGGCTATCAATTAAGACCGTGCCGCTGGGTAGATTTTGGACTTTTTCTTGATTATTAAAAATCGTGATTTCACCTTTGGCTTTATCGCCAATAGTTTTTTGGCCGGTGGTAGCGATGGTTGAAGAGGTGTTAATAGTAAAATCCTGCCGGTTAATGGGAATTATTTTTTTGGTAAAGTCAATGGCCTGGGCTTGAGGATCAAAGGTAGCGGTGATGGTTTTGTTAAATTGATAGGGGGTTAAATAGAGAGTAATGTGGGCAGTAGAAAAAAAGAAGGGAATTAGAATTAAAATCGGGGAACAGATAATTGGATAGAGAAAAAGTTTTTGGAAATTAAAACTAATTTTAGGTAAAGAAATCTTGGGATTGTTTTTTTTAACAATCACCGGTTCGTTGATGGTTTCAATAATTTCAGGAAAGGATTCGGGAACAATAAAGTTAGATTCTTCGACAGGCTCGCCATTGGCTTCGTCTTGACTAATTTCATTGGTAAAACCAAGTTCTGAGGGAGAGACTTCGGATAATTCAATGGGAAGATTACGACTAACTTCTGGAGAAACTTCAACTTCTACTTCGGGAATCGAGACCTCGATTTCGGGTTCAAGATTAATCGGCTTAGGTATGGGCGGAGAGCTGACTGGCGTAGAAAATTGGGAAGTAATGGCGTGAGTAAAAATTTGAGTTAATTCAGATGAATTGTAGATTTTAACGTCGGGAAAATGGAGAAATGTTTCGATATTTTTTTTACCTATCCAAGAATAATTTTTAACAGACTCAAATATCGCCTCATCAACTTGCCCAAATAAAATTATTTGGGGTGGCAAGGCAGATTCTGATTTAAATTGAGTTATCGCCGATTCAAGCAACTCGGGGTCGAATGTACCGGCAAGATCTTGGTGAATTCGCTCGATAATTTTTCCTAAATAGGTCAAAGAAACAACCAGATTGGTAGCGGAAATATTAACCAATACAAAGCTGGCAGGAAAACCGTCGGCAACATTAGCGGCTTCGACAATAGCCTCATCGTTGGCAATGAAACCCATAGGCTTGAGTTCCAATTTTTTAAACATTGACTCAAGTAGTTTGCGTTTCGACGAAATAATTTTGCCATCTGAACCAACCCAAAATGGTGGAACAATAATGGCGACCACATTTGGTTCAGCATCTTGAGACAAATTAGCACTAATGGCTGATTCTGATAATGATTGGTCGAGGGCAGTGTTAAAAGATTCAGGATTGGATTCGTCCCAGGGACAGGGCGGACCAATGGAAACCACCTGAGAGACGCCGTTGTCGACGTTGATGTAGGCGACGGTGACGGTGTGATCGCCAATGTCCGCCAACCAAAACGATTGATTTTCCATTACATAAGAATACTACAAAATCCCCTTTAATCCCCCTTTGAGAAAGGGGGAAACTATTTTTTTATTTATTTAAGGGTGGCGTAAATACGGCGCTTGCCGGCAGAGGCGGATTCTTCTTTAGTGATTTCGAATTTTCCTAATATTCCAGTGTGCTCAACGTGAGGACCAGTGCAAACTTCTTTGGAAAAATTACCCATGGTGTACATGGTCACAGTTTCAGGATATTTGGCACCGAAAAATGCCAAAGCACCCTGTTTTTGAGCTTCAACAAAAGGGAGGGTTTCCACGGTAACTTTTAAATCGGCGGCGATTTGTTGATTGACTAAATCTTCAACTCGTTTGATTTGCTCGGGGGATAATTTGTCAGGTTGGGTAAAATCAAAGCGGAGACGGTCGCTGGTGATGTTAGAACCGGATTGTTGAACATGAGTTCCCAAAATTTTTCTTAATGATGCGTGGAGCAAATGAGTGGCAGTGTGATATTTGGTGATAATTTCGCTGTGGTCGGCTAAACCGGATTTAAATTTACCAGCCGAAAGAGTTTGGGATAATTTAATGTGTTCATCTTTAAATTTATTAAATTCGTCCAAATCTAAGGTTAAATTATTTTTTTGTAATTCTTCTTGAATCATTTCGACGGGAAAACCAAAACTTTGATAAAGATCAAAAGCCTCTTTGCCGGAGACGCTTTTTTGACGAGTAATTAATTTGTTGATTTCGTTTAATCCCCTATCTAGGGTTTTTC
>CAIKAI010000109.1 GCA_903825325.1 Candidatus Shapirobacteria bacterium
GAATAAATGGATGACATGAGAAGTTTTTTTGTGGCATAATTAATTAATTAAAAATTTAAAATAAAAAAATAAATATGGAACACGGATGTTGTTGTGATTGTTTTGTTTGCAAAATCGGTAGATTTTTAGGTTTAATCGGTGAGTGCGAACATAAAAAAGTGAAGAAGGTTGTCGCCAAAAAAGCAGTGAAGAAAAGTACTGTCAAAAAGAAAGTAACAAAGAAAGCTAAGAAATAAATAATGAAGGCAATTAATTTTGAATTGGCGGATGAAAATGGAGTAGTCCATAAATTGGAAGATTATAGGGGCAAGTGGGTGGTGCTTTATTTTTATCCGAAAGATGACACGCCAGGTTGTACCAAAGAAGCGTGTAGTTTTCGAGATTCATTGGCCGACTTAAAAGCTTTAGGAATAGTAATTTTGGGAGTATCTAAAGACTCGGTAAAATCGCATAAACAATTCTCGGAGAAATATCACCTGACTTTTCCGATACTGAGCGATGAGAGTACCGAAACAATTAAGGCATATGGAGCTTGGGGGGTAAAAAAGTTTATGGGCCATGAATTCGAAGGAGTGCTGAGAAAAACATTTTTAATAAATCCAGAAGGAGAAATTGCGAAAGAATACGAGAAGGTGGATGTGACCAAACATGCCAATGAGATTTTGGAAGATGTAAAAAACCTGAAGAATGAGTAGAATGGTGAAGGATGAACTGGAAGATAGTGCTAGTGATATTGGCAGCAATAATTTTGAGAATAGTGTTGGCGCCTTTAGTTTTTCATGGAGACACGTTAATTCAAGCATCGTGGGGACAAATAATTCAAAATCAGGGAGCGAAAGGGTTTTATGAAGGAAGCTATTGGACATATATTTCACCGAATCAACCGCCATTAATTACTCTGGTTTATGCTTGGGGATTTAAGGTTTATTTGGGGTTAAATAATATATTTATCCGGTCGGGATTATTTATTGCTAAACATAATTTAGGAGCTGGGCAAATAAAGTGGTGGTACGGATTTATAAGTTGGTGGGATAAAGCTAAGTATGCGGCGACACCATTTAAATGGGGTGAGCTAATTTCGATGAAATTATTCCCGATATTGGGAGACGGAATATTGGCAGTGATGATTTACGGAATCGTGGCAAAGATGACAGATAAAAAGAAAGCCGGTTTGGCGGTGATTATTTATTTGCTATCCCCTTTTACGTGGTATGAAAGTGCCCTGTGGGGACAGCATGACCAGCTGGGGTTGATATTTTTATTGGCGGCGTTTTTATTGATAACGTCGGACAGATATGAGGTGATGGCACCCATTATGGTGGTGGTTAGTATTATGTTAAAGCCGACAGCATTAATGTTTGTCCCATTATTTATTTGGGTGGCGATAAAAAATCCCCAAAAAATGTTAAAAACGGCGTTGGGTAGCTTAATCGCCATGGGGGCATATTATGGTTTAGTGAGAATATTTTCTAATTTGACACTGCATGCATTTAACGAAAATTTAATGCGCCAGATGTTTGAAAAAGGAGAAATGATGACGTGGGCGAATACTTTTAATTTCTGGAGAATAATGACCGGTTATTTAACAAACTACCAAACGATATTTTGGGGATTAAGTTTAAAAACATGGGGATATATTTTGACGGGAATAGTTAATTTGGTAGCCTTTAGAATAAGTCGAAAGAGGGATTGGGAAAGTGTATTAAAGGGAATATTTGTGGCTGGTTTTGGAGGCTGGATGACCATGGTAACGATGCACGATAGATATTTATTTACGGCGGTGGTGACGGGGTTGATTTTAGCATTTACCAATGAAAAACTGTGGAAGTATTGGTGGATAATGAGTATTATTTTCTGGACAAACATGTTTATGGAATGGTGGTATCCGGGCTGGATGGGTTGGTTGAGAACAGTGCTAACATGGGGAAAACCAATGGATGGAATAGTACCGAAAATATTGGCAGTGGTTAATTTAATATTATTTATAAAAATGGTAAGTTTAGTCTGGGATAGTGATAGAATGGGGAATGGACTACAAACAAGCATCACTACAAAAGCACTTAGAAAAACACGGAAAGATAGAGATTAAGAGCAAGTTTGGTGATTTGAAAACGAGGGAAGATTTGAGTATTGCTTACACCCCTGGAGTAGCGGCAGTATCGACATTATTGGCAGAACACCCAGAAGAGGCGAGAAATTATTCGATTAAAGGTAACACAATTGCGGTGGTGTCGGATGGATCGGCAGTATTGGGCTTGGGAAATATTGGACCATTGGGGGCATTACCAGTAATGGAAGGAAAAGCCTTGTTATTTAAAGAATTTGGTGGGGTAGATGCTTATCCAATCGTGCTGGCAACTCAAGATGTTGAGGAAATAATAAAGACAGTAAAGATGATTGCACCAACATTTGGGGGTATAAATCTGGAAGATATTTCGGCACCAAGGTGTTTTGAGGTTGAAGAAAGGCTAAAAGCCGAACTGGACATTCCGGTAATGCATGATGACCAACATGGGACAGCAATTGTAGTACTGGCGGCACTGATAAATAGTTTAAAATTGGCAAAAAAAGATAAGTCTCAAATCAAAGTTGTAGTCAGTGGGGTGGGAGCAGCTGGCGTGGCCGTGACGAATTTACTCCTAAAGTATGGTGTAAAGAATATTATAATGGCTGATTCAAAAGGAATAATTTCGAAGAACCGAACAGATTTAAACCCAGAAAAGATTAAGATGTTAGTAACAACGAATTTAGAGAATGTCGATGGTAATTTGGCAAATGCTATGGTTGGAGCTGATGTATTTATTGGGGTAAGTGCTCCGGGAATTGTGAAAAAAGAAGACATAATGGCAATGGCTAAGAACCCAATTGTGTTCGCAATGGCGAATCCAGTACCAGAGATAATGCCGGAGTTGGCGAAAGAGGCAGGAGCGTTGATTGTGGGGACGGGAAGGAGTGACTATCCGAATCAAATTAATAATGTTTTGGCATTCCCGGGAATATTTAGGGGTGCCCTAGATCATCAAGTCAAAAAAATTACGGACGAGATGAAATTGGCGGCAGCAGAGGCAATTGCCAATTGTGTTTCCGAAATGGAGCTTAATGTTGACATGGTCATCCCCTCACCTTTTAACGCAATGATTGCCAAATCAGTTGCAGAAAAGATAGTTGACTAGTTTTGAGATATTGTCTTCGGGTTTTATTCGGAATATATTCTAAGTATGAAATTGCTAAATTGGCAAACAGGAGCAATGATTTTAATGGTGATGATAGATTGGGCAGTATTTGAGGACATCGTGCGGACATTAGGTATAATGGGGAAGTGAAACATTACTGGTGGTGGATAATTATTGGGTTGGTATTTTTGGGCTTGAGACTTTATAAAATCGAAGGAAGGGTGGAATTTACCATGGATCAGGGATTGTTTATGGCGAAAGCCTATGAAATTTGGCAAAAAAAGGAAATTACTCTACTGGGACCAACGGCATCACCGATTGTTAATGGACGACAGTTTTTTCAGGGACCGATAATTTATTATTCACTGATATTTTTGGGAATATTAGCTAAATGGGATCCGGTGAGAATAAGCTTCGAAATAGTGATTTTGGGGTTAGTAGGTTTAGCGTTTTTTGGGTTGACTTTAAACAAATTGTGTGGGCAGAAAACGGCGATAATTGGTGGAATATTCTTTTCAATATCACCAATACTGATAACTTTTGGCAACTTTATTTGGAACCCGAATTTTTTGATAATTTTGACACCAATTTTAATGTGGACACTGATGAATAGTTGGTGGCTAGTATCGGGGATTATTGCCGGAATTGGATTGCAGTTTCATTTTCAATTTGGACTAATTATTTTGCTGGCATTAGGATGGTTAATATATAAAAAAACGGGCGTGGTTAAATTTGTGATTGGAACAGCAATTGGCTACGCTCCGCTGATTATTTTTGATTTGAGAAATAATTTTTATAACCTGCGGACAATGGGAGAATGGCTAATGGGCGGAAACGGGTCGAAATTAGGTTTTCAAACTCATTATTGGTTGGCATTGGTGGTGTTTGGATTGGCGGGTGTTAGTTGGGTTTTGGGGATAATTTGGGTGAAAAACAAGATCATTGTAATTGCATTATTGGTCGGACTGATGCTATTTTCGGTGAATGGAGTGTTGAAAAGTGAAAATAATAAATATATGGATTTAGAAAAAGCCGAAGAAATAATTTTAAACAGTAAAGTGAGTGATCTTGAAGTGGCGACGACGGCTAACGGCGACTCGAGGTTTTATGCGATGAGATATTTGCTATTAAAGGATAAAATAAGGGTAATGGGGGTAGACAAATATCCTCAGGCGATGACATTGTTTTTGGTAGCGCCACTGGATCGGCCGCCGGAAACAGAAAAGGTGTGGGAAGTGAGCAGTTTGGGGAAAATAAAAATAATTAATAAAGTTAAAATAAACGAGAAAACATATCTTTATGAAATTCGAAAAGACAATGGATAGACAAGAGCGCATTATGACGGTAATGAAAGCGAGACATGAGGGAATCGTGGTATTAGAGGATATTCACGATCCACATAATGCAGCGGCAGTGTGGAGAAACTGTGACGCTTTTGGATTCGGGAAGGTATATTTGATTTTTGATCAAGAAGAGACGTTTAATCCGAAAAAAGTGGGTAAAGCGTCGTCGAGCTCGGCTAATAAATGGCTGGATTTTGAGATATTTCACTCGACTAAAGAATGTTATGAGAAGTTGAAAAAAGAGGGTTATACGATTTATGCGACGGTATTGGATAAGGGGGCAAAAAATCTTCAATCTTCAATCTTCAATCTTCAAAAAACGGCAGTGGTATTTGGAAATGAACATCGAGGATTGTCAATGGCGGCAATTGAGGGGGCGGATGAAAAAATTTATATTCCAATGAAAGGAATGGTGCAAAGCTTAAATTTATCGGTGACTGCGGGTATCGTGATGTGGGAATATACCCGTCAAAATCCCGCGCTCAGCAAAGCTGACCACCCTTTTTGACGAATAGGAGTTTAGATTGATTTGAAGAGTTTCTTGATCGGCTCGAAAGATTTTCGATGGATCAAACAGGGGCCATGGGTGTGGAGAGCGGCGAGATGCTGTTTGGTACCATAGCCTTTGTGGGACTTAAAACCATATTGAGGAAATTGCAAGTCGAATTGGTCCATTTGGAGGTCGCGATCAACTTTGGCAACGATGGAGGCGGCGGCGATAGAAAAACATTTTTGATCACCTTTGATAACACTCAAAATCCCCTGTCCGGCTTTGCCGGACACCCCCTTTGAGGAAAGGGGGCTAATTTGGTAGTTGCCATCGATAAGGCAATAATCAAAGCGTGATTGAAAAAAAATTAAAGCCTCGAGGATCAATTTTTGAAGACAAGCGGCGATCCCCTGTTGGTCGATTTCGAGCGAGGTGCAAGAAAAAGTGTGGAATTGGAAGTTATTTTTAACAAAATATTCATGGATGCTTTGCCGCTGGTATGGGGATAATTTTTTACTATCGCGCACATTTATTTTGCTAAATTCGTCGGGGGAAAAACTTTGAAGGTCTAAAAGAAAAGCGCCAATGGTAACCGGGCCGGCCCATGGGCCACGACCAACTTCGTCAATGCCGAGAAGATAGCGAGCGTCAGGAGGGAGAAGAGATTGTTCAAATGAAAAGTCGGGAAGAAGCATGGAGTAGAATTATATAATTATCAGTTAAGTTATTATATGGCAGTAAAAAAAATTGGTGAAAAATATTATTGTACAAATTGTGGAAATGAAGTAACCGTGACCGTAGCTGGGGGTGGAACCTTGGTGTGCTGCGGTAAACCAATGGTGTTGAAGGAAGAATAAATATTTAAATGTTGTTTCGTTCCGGTGGATACCGGAACTCATCAGTTCCAAAAGGAAAACAACTACCTCCGGGTTCACAAATGGGTGAAAAACACCATTTTTAATGTGAACCCGGAGGCTTATTCAAGAGTATAAAAACCGCTATTCTTGTCAACTCAATGTAAGAGATGAGAGTTGGGAATTTTCCCCGCGGTTGTTAGGGGAAAGGGTGAAATTACTGAGCAGGCGTCGGGAAGACGATCTTAGGGGCCTGGGATGCACCTTCGTCTGCCTGGAAATAGGGGAATTGGTTAGCATTAAACCCAAAGATACCCGCAATGATGTTGCCAGGGAAGCCTTGAGTGGCGTTCCGGTAGGTAGTCACCGACAAGTTGTAGTCCCTACGGGCCACATTGATGCGGTTTTCGCTACCTTCGTTTTGGACCATAAAGTCACTGAACAACTGGGTTGACTTTATTTCCGGATTGCTCGACACGTACGAAATGGCGTTAATGAACGCCTTGTCGAATCCGGCTATTTGGGTGGTAACTTTTTGGGCGTCGGCGCCGGTTGGAATTACAGGCTGACCGAATTCGTCCTTCTTGAACGCTCCAGCCAAACCTGCGGCTTGATCCCGGAGGGTTTTAAAAACTGCCAGTTCTTGAGCTGCGCCACCGGCTACTACAGGAAGGTTGGTGTTAGCCAAATCCATCCGACGCTGGTACGCGCTCTGAACATCTGCCCATTTGTCATGAGAGTCATTCGCAGCATGAACGAGGCCGTTGTAGGAACCCCACACGCCCAGTAAGAGAACACCCACTACGATGACTATAATCCAGTTTTTAGTTGACATGATTTTTCTCCGATCTTAGATATGATGTTAAAAACTTGATGAACTGCCGCCACCGCCAGAAGAGCCACCACCAAAGGAGGAGCTCGAGGAGGAGGAGGAAGATCCTGAACTGTAGCTTGAATAACCACCACCTGAGAAACCACCACCATCACTGTTTGAGCCCACCCAACGGAGGAAGAGCACAATTAAAATGATGAAGATAATCAACCATAACCAGCAGGGAATGCCCATCAGGACACCATACATCAATATGGTTCCTAAGTCGGCCTGAGGTTGAGCTTTAAGCTCGGCGGGGGTGTTTCCACGAATGACAGCGTCATAGGCTTTGACCATTTTAACAAGGGCCGCACCTGCGTCACCGTCAGATACCACTTTGGTTGCATCCTTGCCAGTTTTGAAAGCAGCGACAAAATATTGCGCCGCGACCTTAGAGGTCATCAAGTCTGGAATGGTTGCTTCCATTTTGTACCCTACTTCTTGTTCCAATTTCCTGCGAGATTTGTCTCCGCCGTACCAACAAACCAGGATCAGCAACCCGTCATCTTTGCCTTTATGGCCGATGCCCCAGGTTCGAAACAAGGTAGTTCGGTAGGACTGAGAATCGGGACCGCAATCGTCAAGAGTGACGACGCCGATTTCGGCCATTTCGTGCGTATCCAAATCTGAAACGATCGTGTTGATTTCACCAATCTGTGCCGGCGTGAGCCAACCCAGGGTGTCCAACACATAATTTCCGTTAACGGGGGCTGCGGGAACCGGAGGTTCTCCAGACTGAGCAAAAACGGAAGGAACGAACGAGACTGTCATAATCATGACTAAACACAGGACACATACTAATTTGCGAAACATATTAATTCTCCTTTTAATCGATTTGACTTGCTTGCTAGGCACATTTAATGCCCAAAAAGCAAGCCAAATCCGAGGAGAATTTGTTTTATACTCTTGAATTGTTAAAGAGCAATTGATGGGTATAATTAGATACAGCAATTGTATTTGTATACCTATCTGATATGTATTTTAGCAAAAAATGGTATAAATGTCAATATTATAGGGTGTTAGAAAAGAGCCAGGGATAAGGTAGAATAGGGACATGAAAATAGGAGAAAGGCTAAACCGGGAATACTTGAAATTACACAAGAATTACGAGAATTTGTTTTGGCGGTTTTATATGGGAGAGAAAGAACTAGAAAAGGAATTTAACGAGGCAAATAAAAAATTACAGGCGTTTCAATCTAACCGAGAATTGGCTAAAGAAGCCAAAAAAGCCAAATTAAAATGGTGGGTGAAATATTTTGAATTGCAGCAAACTCCGGAGAATTTGGTGGCATTAAAAAGCCAAATTATTGATTTGGAATCGGAGATTCATAAGAAAAGGACGTTTAGCAAGCAAGGCTATATTGACCCGAAAACAGGCAAGTTTATGGAAATGTCGGAGAATCAAATGGGGACAATGATGGGAACAAATGACGATGAGTCGGTACGGAAGGCGTGTTTTGAAGCGATTGAAAAAAGCGCGGTGGCAGTGGTGGATGATTACGTTAAATTAATTGGGTTAAGAAATAAATATGCCAAAGAAATGGGCTACGACGACTTTTATGACTATAAATTGCGAATGGTGGAAGGAATGACTAAGGAGGAAGTGTTTGGGATATTCGAAGAGATATATGAAAAAACTAAATATGCCTTTAAGGATATTCGCAAAATGGAAAAAACAATGCCCGGGCTTCGGAAGCCATGGAATTTTCGGTATTTGACCAGCGGAGATTTTATCAAGGAAGAAGACAAATATTTTAAATTTGAAAAAGCTTTGATGTATTGGGGAGAATCGTTTGCCGCCTTGGGAATTGATTTTAACGGCGGGGAGCTAACTTTGGACTTATTGGATAGAAAGGGAAAATACAACAATGGTTTTTGCCATTATCAGGACGTAACTCATTGGAAAAACGACAAAATGGTACCGGGAAGCGCGGATTTTACCTGTAATGCCGTGCCAGGGCAAGTGGGGTCGGGACTAAATGGTTTGATTACTTTATTTCATGAAGGAGCACATGCGGCGGACCGATTAAATTCAATTCAAAAAGAAGCAATTTTAAACACGGAGTATCCCCCGGCCTCGGTAGCCTGGGCGGAAACGCACAGCCAGTTTTGCGATACGATTTCCAGCAGTATTGAATGGAAGGCGAGATATGCGAGCTATCCATTTGAATTGTACGAGAGAAAGTTAAGAAAACTGCATAAGTTTTCACCGCTGGGGATGATGGGAATTATTTTTGTGTCGGATTTTGAGAAAGAGATTTATGAAACCAAAAAACTGACCGTGAAAAAAGTGCTAAAAACTGCCCAAAAAATGCACCGTAAATACTATGACGAATCAGTGGACTCATGCTGGGCGTTACACGTGCCCCACATATATTCGTGGGAAAGTTCGGCATATTATCATGGCTATGGACTGTCAGAATTGGCAGTGTTCCAATGGCGAGAATATTTTTATGACAAATACGGCTATATTGTGGATAACCCCAAGGTGGGAAAGGAAATGAAAAAAGTGTGGCAAATGGGGTCGACCAAGACGTTTTTGGAGTTTGTAAAATTAGCCACAGGCAAGAAATTATCAACCGAGGCTTATATTAAGAATGTGACTCGGCCGCTAGAAGTGACTTTGGAATTGGCGGAAAAGAAGATTAAAAAACTAGTAGGCATTCCCAGGTTTAAAGGTGAGATCGAGCTGAATGCTAAAATAAATATGGTGCATGGAAAAGAGAAAATTGCTGATAATTCCAAAGGATTTGAAGAAATGGCGGAAAAATACAGCCGGTGGCTAAAGACAATGGAAAAATAGTTATTCGCGGCAACAGTCGACGATTTTGCCGATGGTGCTACTGATTTTGCCAAGAAAGTCTGACTTTTTTAGTTCGATAGGTTTTTCAAATCCCCCGTCAGCTAAAGCTGACACCCCCTTTGAGGAAAGGGGGCTTTTGGCACTGACCATGCCGAGGTTGATGCCCCAGAAAAGATTGTAGAGATCGTAGGATTTTTTGAAGAGATCGTGAGCTTTAGTTTTGTCGCCTTTGGTTTGAGCCTTGGTGCCAACTTCAAAAAGACGCATGGAAGCAGCTAACAAATGCTTGCTGGTGCACCAGACTTCACCTTCGTAATCTTTGATAATCATTTTCAACAATTCTTTGCGCATTTCTCGAACTTCGTTGAGAAGATCAAAGTATTTGGTTTTACCAGTTTTGTTGCCGGTAAAAAATAAATGTTCTTCGATGCTGATTAAATTCATGATGGCAATGGACAAATCTTCGTCGGAACTAAGGTCGAGCTGGTGACCAGCTTCGGCTTTTTTAATTTTGTCCATAAACTGTTGGATGTCGGTGTTGGTGAGCATACAATATTGTACCAAATCCACCCCTTCCCCTCCTTTGACGAAAGGAGGGGTGAAATTTTATATTTGATAATAAAAAAAGAGTTTAGAAATTATAGTCCAAAGGCGTACTTGAAGATAAGAGTGGTTAATAAAACGAGACCGACCGGAAAGACGACTTTGGAATAAGGGAAAATGGCTTTGCCGCCGTTTTTGGATTTGGTATAACTGTAAATGAAATTACCCTTGAACATGACTAACATACCGAGGACTTGGCCAAAAATAATTTTGTCGAGGCCAAGAAGGGTGTTACGAGGGTGACCAGTTTGACCGGTGGTAACAAAATAAATCAAGGTGAAGGCTAAAAATAAAATTGATAACAACCAAGGATTGCTTAAAAATTTCTTAAATAGCATTTTGTCGTTTTGGAATTTATCGGCAAGATAAAAAGCAATGGCGGTATTGAGAGCAGAAATCCAAATACTGACCAAAAAATCGTCAACACCGAGTTTTTTGGCAATCAACATCCCGCCGCCGACGGTGACAATGCAGATGGGACATTGGGCCAACGCAGTTGGTACAAGTAACCCGTAATACGTAATAAGCAATCCGAAAAAGGAAATTAAAAATAGCATAAAGAATTTTAACAAATTATTTTTAGCAACTACATATGTAGTAATTTGGTATTGACTTTTTGCAGCTAAATCGATAGAGTAAGTGATATGCAAAATGAAAAAGAAGGAGTCGTAATTAGTCAAAGTATGATGTTGTTTTTCGGAGTGATAGTTTTAGGATTAGTGGGATTCTGTGGGTATTTATATGGGAAAGTGGGAACATCATCGGCCCCAGCAACGGCACAACAGGCGGCAGCTCCGACGGCAACTCCAACCGTAACAATGGATACCATTAAGGGACTATTCTCTAAATCTTACGTAAAATTTGGAGATGCTAATAGAAAAGTATTGTTTGTGGAAATTTCTGATCCCTCTTGCCCTTATTGTCATGTTGCAGGAGGAAAGGATTCGGAACTGGCAGCAGCAATGGGGCCACAGTTTAAATATGCTGCTGATGGTGGGACATACATTCCACCAGTTCCCGAAATTAGAAAATTGGTCGATGCGGGTAATGCTTCATATTTGTGGATATATTACCCCGGTCATAGTGGTGGGGAGATGGCGGCAAAAGCAATGTATTGTGCTAGTGATTTGGGAAAGTTTTGGGAAGTTAGTGATTTGCTGATGAGTGAGAAAGGATATGAAATTCAAAACGGGGTGTCAGCATCCAGAGCGGCAGTTACCGGTCCAGTGGTCGGAAATGATAAAACAAAATCGGGTGATTTGGCAAACTTTTTAAAGTCGGCAGTCGATCCAGCCAAAATGAAGGCCTGTTTGGATAGCGGAAAATATGATAGCCGAACCGCTTCAGAGACAAATGATAGTCAACAACTGGCTGTCTACTTTGGGCAAAATTTTGGAACACCAGCATTCTTCATCAATACTCAAGCATACGCAGGGGCATACAGCTACACGGATATGCAAAGTACGGTTGATGCAGCATTGAAATAAATAGTTTATATTGAAAGAGTTTAACCCCCGCAACGGCGGGGGTTTTTGGTGAAATGGCGAATATGAAGATAATGTTTTTAAATGTATGTGAAGCAGTTTTAAAACAGTCTTTAGAAGATTTTATTGATAAACAAAAAGACACGGTTGATATATTTTGCTTTCAAGAAACAAATGATACGTTTCAAAAAAACAACCAATCGAGACTGACAGAGTTTAATAATATATCTAGTCAAAAAGAAAGCGGGGTACAAGACAACTATTATTTATCATCTTATGTGCGCAAGGAATTGGAAGTGCTGGAAGAAAAAACATTATTTGTGGATGATCTAAAGATCGGTTTGGCACAAATTCTTAAAATTAGAACGGAAAAGAAAATATTTTATTTAGCCAATATTCATGGAGTTTGGCGACCACCAATGAATAAACAAGACACATCAGACAGAGTAAGGCAATCAAAAGCGATAGTAGATGAATTAAGCCATTTGAATGGGGCAAAAATAGTTGGTGGTGACTTTAACTTATACCCAGAAACCGAGAGTATATTAATGTTTGAAAAAAATGGATATACGAATTTAATTAAGAAGTTTGGAATTAAAACGACACGAAACGAATATGCTTGGAGAAATTATCAAAATAATAAACATTATTTTTCGGATTATGTGTTTGTCAGCTTGGAGGTGAAGGTAAAAAGTTTCGAGGTGATTGAGAATGAAGTATCGGACCATTTGCCGATGATATTGGAGATTGAAGAATAGACTATAATAGCGTGATGGGTAGAATAATAGTTGAGTGTCAAAGGACGTCGCCGGAAAAAGCAGTGCAAGAGAATGGTTGGTGCAGTGGCAATAGGACAAGCGCAAAAACTGGAATGATTAACGAAGACGTTGTGATTGTGTTGGAACCATGTGAGTTTAGGGAAAATTGCCGGTTGAGTATAATCACGAGATCAAACAGATGGAAAAATTATGACCTTATTCAGCTAGATCTTTTTTCATTTGATCAAACTCCTTCTTAGTGATCTTGCCCTTGGCATAACGACGGCGGAGAATATCGAGGGCACGATCTTTTGGCTCAAAAACTGAATGGTGATCGTGGTGGCTGAAAAGACGACGAAGAATGGCAACAAAAAGCCAAACAATGAGGATAAACCAGAGAATTGAAATGAAGCCAAAAAAGTTAAAACCATAACTCATAGGATAGCCGTAATAATAGTTCATCATATGTTTATATTATATATATTTAACTTAATTTTGGCTGAAAGAGATTTAAGGACAATGAATTGAGAACAACACTAACAGAGGAAAGAGACATGGCTAGAGCAGCAAACTCAGGGCGAAGAGTGATACCAAAAGGGGTTAAAACGCCGGCAGCGACGGGAATGAGAATTAAATTGTAGACCAGGGCATAGATAAAGTTTTGATGAATTTTGGAAACTGTTTTTTGGCTGAGCTGACGCAGAGTTAAAATAGATGACAATTTATTGTTCATAATGACGATATCGCCCGATTCAATGGCGATATCAGTCCCCCCACCCATGGCAATGCCAACGTCAGATTGAGCTAGAGAGGGCGAATCGTTGATTCCATCGCCAACGAAAGCGATTGAATTATTTTGCTGGAGCTTTTTTACAACTTCAACTTTTTGATGAGGGAGGACGTCGGAGAAAATATTGGTAATTGGAATATTGAGTGATTGAGCGACAGAAGTGGCATTGGCGGCATTGTCGCCGGACACGAGATAGACGTTAACTTTTTGTTTGAGTAATTGAGAGATGGTCGATAAAGCGTCCGTTCTGAGCGTGTCCGAAAAAGAAAAGGTGGCAAGAATTTTCTTTTTTTGTTTAAGAACAAGACCTATTTTGTCTTTACCCAAGAAATAGTCGTCAGCTTCAACACCCATACCAGTAATTGATTTAAAATTCGTAAAACATAACAAGGAATCCGTAATCCGTTTCATTTTGGCATAGTTAACAATGGCTTTGGCGATGGGGTGTTCGGACTTTATTTCCATAGAATAGGCAATATTGAGAACTTTTTCGTCGGTAAGTTTAGAGAGGTTTTTAAACTCGGTAATTTGAACTTGGTTTTGAGTCAGAGTACCAGTTTTGTCAAACAAAATAGTGTTGACGGAAGCGGCTTTTTGGAGATATTCCCCGCCCTTAACTAAGAGACCAAATTTAGCGGCTAAACCGGTGGCCACCATAATAACAGTAGGAGTGGCTAAGCCTAGGGCACAGGGGCAAGCAATGACAATAACGGCCAAGAAATAATTGAGAGATATGTCCCATGGCTCGCCGATGATAAATTTCCAAACGAGAAGTGTAATTAGAGAAATTATTAGAACTGAGGGCACAAAATAGGCGGAAATTTTGTCAGCAAAATCTTGCAGAGGTGAACGATTGGATTGGGCGTCATCGACCAATTTGACGATGCGGGAAAGCATGGTTTGGTTGCTAGTGGCAGTAACTTTAAACTCAAAAGAGCCGGTTTGGTTTTGGGTGCCAGCAAAAACTTTGTCATTTTTGGCCTTGTCGATGGGTAAGCTTTCGCCAGTTAAGGCGGATTGATCGACGGATGAGGCACCAGAAATGATTTGACCGTCGAGGGGAATGGTTTCCCCGGGTTTGACCAATAGAACATCGCCATTTTTTATAGATTCAATAGGGACGTCAGTGAAACTTTTGCCGGATTTGAGGTGGACAAATTTGGGAGAAAGATCGATTAATTTGGCAACAGCAGAGGATGTTTTGGCTTTGGCAAGCGATTCGAGCCATTTGCCCAAGGTGACAAAAGTAATCAGAGATGAGGCAACTTCAAAATAGTGGAAGGTGCCCATCATTAGGCTAAAGATAAAAGCCGAGGCGGTACCAATGGCAATTAAGCTGTCCATGGTAAAAGTGCCAACACGGATGGCGGTAAAGAAACCTTGATAAAAAGATTTACCAACAAAGAAAATGTTAAGAGAGGTCAAGATGATGGCAATATAGAAGATATAGGGCAAAGGAAAAACCATCGAAATTAGTAGCGGAGCGGTAAAAAGAAGCGAAAGGAGAAATTTTCGACGCCAGACAAGGGCATCGACAGTGTCGGAAGCGGTGTTTTCAGAAACGTCGTAGCCGGCAGAGCGGATGGCAGATTTGAGATCGCCTAAATTTGACTTTGAAGAGTCATATTTGACAACGGCTTTTTTGGTGGCGTAATTGACTGAGGCATCCTCAACACCAGGAACAGTTTGAAGAGATTTTTTGATAAGAAGGGCACAAGAGGCACAATGCATGCCGGAAATGTTGAGTTTTTCAACTTTATAGGAAGTCATATACTACGAGTGTAGTAGGTGGGCAGCGTTGTGTCAATGAGAGGTTTCTATTATATAATCGGCTATGAAAATATATTTTGTGAGACACGGCGAAGCAATGGATGATATTAGAGATGAATATGGCGGCTGGCACGATCCAGAGTTGTCGGAAAAAGGAATTAACCAGGCAAAAGAGGCGGCCAACAAATTAAAGTTAAGCGGAATAATGGTAAATAAAGTTTTATCATCACCATTGGTAAGAGCCACCCAAACAGCGCAATATTTTTCCGAAGAATTTAGGGTTCCGGTCGAAAAATGTGTCTATTTAAAAGAAAGAAATACTTATGGATTGTTGTGTGGAGTCAATAAAACCGAGGCAAAAGAAAAGTATCCGGAACTAGTCGCAGCCTACGACGAAGGAAAGGAAGTGCTGGGTTATGAAGATTATGATTTTTTTGTGAAAAGAATGAGGGCTTTAATTGAATATTTGGGAAAAATTAATCAAGATATGATTGCAGTGACCCACGGAAAAATGTTGGGGGCAATCTTAACAGAAATAATTGGTAAAAAGCCTAATAAGATTGGTGATAGCTGTGTAATTGAAATGGACTTGGTAAACGGAAATCTCACCTTAGTAAAGAGCGAAGGGGTGGAGTTTTAATTAAACAATATCTTTTATCATTATTCCGTTCTGAATGACTCCATAATTTAAAAACTTGAATTTATCCCAACGATTGAGAATATCTGATAATTGATTTTGAAGTTGGGCAAAATAAAGGGACATCGTAATACCATGGGAGACTATTAAGATATTTTTGCCAATATTACTTGAATCAATTACGTCAATAGCTTGGGTGAATCTTATTAAGGCTTGATTGGCGGTTTCGGAATTGTTGACTGAAAAATTGAAGTCTGAAAATATTTGAAGTTTAAGTTGACGATAATCTTCCGGAGAAAGTTTGTCCGCACCTGGTTTATTTATTTCGGCTAATTCTTCGATTTGAATAATATTTAAGTTATTTTTACTGGCAAATATACCTGCGGTAAGAATGGCTCTATTTTTTGTCGAGGAATAGATCGCATTAATATTTTGAAAATCAGATAAGTTTGATAGTGCGGTTAAATTATCAATTGATTCTGGTTTTATCCCCCGCTGGTCAGTTGAAATATTTGGGTCGATGAGAGTTGGGGCATGGCGAAGAAAAATTAGTTTGTTGTTCATTTTTGACAGACTAAGCGAATAAGTTTATTGCTGCCATCTTTGATGGTTACACCATTACTATCAAGCAATATTATTTTGAAATCTGAGGGTAATATTTGTTTTAGAGATTCAGGACTAAAGAATCGTTTTATTAAACCAGAGGGAGTTTGATAATAATCAGAATCAATTTTATTTGAGTTCTTAACTTCTGAGTCTGTTAATGAATTGAATGTGGCACAAAATATTCCGCCCGGTTTTAAAACCTTGTATATTTCAGAGAATATTTGCTTTGTTCGTTGAATTGTAAAAAAATGCATGCCTAAATGACAATAAACAATGTCGAAAGTAAAATCATTAAACGGGAGTGAATTGTTTAAATCAATAACTTGGTAATCAAACTCAGAATGTTTTTTTATTGGGGGAATAAAGTCGGAAGCAATAACCTTATATCCCAGTGACGAAAAATATATCGAGTCCTGGCAAACTCCGGCGCCTAATTCGAGTAATTCTCCTGTATTTGGTAAATATTTTAAGATTTCTGTAGCAAATATGTTTGGTTTTTTAGACCATTCTTCAGTTGAATATTGAGACAGTTTATTACTCCAATATGTCGGTAAATCCATGATGGATTATAACGCTAATTTATCACTTCAATCGTGCCGCTGATCATGCCCAGCCAACAGGAAAACATACGTGTTGTGTTTATGCTGTAAAATTTGCATATGAAAAAGGTTGAATCAGCTTTGGGAAAAGAAAACCAAGGGGGAATTAATTTTCCAGGGAATAAAATTTTACTTCGGGTAAGAGAAAAAAATATATGGGGTGCGCGAACTCCAGACGGGAGTCTGACGATGGAAGCTAAAGAGCGTTTCAGAGATAACGATTTAGTTAAACAAATTATTCAAGAAGAAATTGGCGGGGACAGCCACTTTGAGAAAGATATCGAAAATTTTCCATCTCTAGAAGAACTTAACAAAAGAGCAAAATTATTGGTGAATGGATTTATTTCAAAATCAACAAAAGGAGGATTGTTACCAGTAGATTTGGTTGTAAAAACGGGACAGCTAACACGAGGTTCGGACATCCAAATTGTTGATGGAGACTTTGGTGGTTTAAATATTAGAAAGGAGATTGGCGAGAAACCGGAAATTTATATAACAGTGGCAGCAATCAAAAACAGGACTAAAATTTTTTTAAGATTAGCGGAAAATAGTGGGATTAACATTTCAGTTGATCAGGCGATTGGCGCGGCCTTAGCTTCGACAGGGGCACATGAATATTCTCATTCTCTTGATAGAGCGGC
>CAIKAI010000110.1 GCA_903825325.1 Candidatus Shapirobacteria bacterium
CAGAAAAGAAAGCTGATTAACTCTTAGTACCGATTCATACCAACAGGGGCGTACATATATCGATTTTCGGGCGTTTTGACAATAGTTCCAGAATATCTCCAATCCTGGATTATCGGTTCGATAGAGAGACTGCCGGGGTGTGTTTGACGGATGTAAGCCGCAAGCTCAACTTCGGTACAACCTTTGGGTTTGTTTAGAGGATTATCGATTTGTGTCATTGGGTAATTATATAACAATAATATGGCTATAAAAAATCCCCCATTATGGGGGATTTTTATTATTTTTATTCAGTTCACTTTTTTAAAGCCGAGATTGTTAGTACCAGAAAGAATGAAGTAGATCCACCTTTCGGCGGATCAAAACCTCAAAGGAGGTGATCCATCTGCACCTTCCAGTACAGATACCTTGTTACGACTTAACCCTCATCGCTGAATTCACCTTGATTCGGCCAAAGGCCAAGCTTCAGGTGCCCTCAACTTTGCTGATTTGACGGGCAGTGTGTGCAAGAGGCGAGAACGTATTCACCGCGCGCTGCTGATGCGCGATTACTACCAATTCCGGGTTCGTGCAGGCGAGTTTCAGCCTGCAGTCCCAACTGAGGGAAGTTTTGTGGGATTAGCTCCATCTCGCGATTTCGCAACCCATTGTACTCCCCATTGTAGGATGTGTGTAGCCCTGGACATAAGCATCATGCTGACTTGACATCGTCCCCTCCTTCCTCCTAACAAAATAATGCTAGGCAGTCTCCGGTGACACAGTAACACCGGATAGGGGTTGCGCTCGTTACCTCACTTAAGAGAACAACTCACGTCACGAGCTGATGACAGCCATGCAACAGCTGTGTATCACCCTCTAAGGATTCCCCCGTTTCTGGGGGTTTGCAGATACATGTCAAACCCAGGTAAGGTTCATCGCTTTGTATCGAATTGAACCACATGCTCCACTGGTTGTGCGCCTCCCCGCCAATTCGTTTGAGTTTCGGCCTTGCGGCTATACTCCCCAGGCGGTATGTTTAACGCGTTAGCTTACATCCCCCATAATAAATTACAGAGAATTAACATACAGCGTTTACAGCTAGGACTACTCAGGTCTCTAATCTGATTGGCTACCCTAGCTTTCGTCTCTGAGTGTCAGTATATACCTGGTTACCCGCCTTCGCGCTTGGTGTTCTTTGTAGTATCCACGGATTTTACCCCTACACTACAAATTCCAGTAACCCCGATATCACTCTAGTCTGACAGTATCCTGCCCCTGCCCCCGGTTGAGCCGGGGTCTTTGAAACAAGACTTATCAAACCACCTACAGACGCTTTACGCCCAATAAAACCGGGTAACGCTTACAGCCTACGTATTACCGCGACTGCTGGCACGTAGTTAGTAGCTGTTGATTCAAAATGCCTTCATGGCAAAATAAAAGAAGTTTACGACCCGAGGGCCTTCATCCTTCACGCGATGTCGCTGCGTCAGACTTTCGTCCATTGCGCAAGATTCCTAACTGCTGCCTTCCGTAGAAGTATGGGCCGTGTCTCAGTCCCATTGTGACAGACTCTCCGCTAAGAGCTGTTAACCGTCATAGCCTTGGTAAGCCGTTACCTTACCAACTAGCTGGTAGTGGATAGGCCGCTCTCAAAGCGTCTTGCGACTTTGGTCTTGCGACCACATGGGAAATTACCTCGCCTTTCGGCGAGCTATGTCCCACTTTGAGGTACGTTCCTATCTTGTACTCACCCGTTCGCCACTAAACTCGCAATCTTCACTAAAAGGAAGAGATCCCTCTTAGTGAAGACTACAAATCCCGTTCGACTTGCATGTCTTAGGCACATCGCCAGCGTTTACCCTGAGCCACGATCAAACTCTTAGTACAAAAAATTTTAGAAAATGTCCTTATTACATTTGGACTTCGCTTCCTGGTACTAACAGCCGTGGCTTAAAAATAAAGTGATTTGAATGTTAAAGAACAAAATCCAGTCTGGCTGGACAGTGAAGGTATTATATTACAAATTAATGATTTGTGCAGTAGGTAAATTCAAATAGACCTGATCTTCGGCGGAAGTAAAAATAGTTTGATAATTTTGACAAACATTGACCACTAAATGACGATGATTTTCGTCGAGTTCGGAAAAAATATCGTCGAGGAGCAAAATGGGTTTTTGAGAGTATTCTTCTTCTAAGTAATTTATTTGGCCTAAACGTAGGGCTAATACAGCAAGGCGCTGTTGGCCACGGCTGCCCCAAAAGGCAAGATTTGTGTCGGAAGCATCAAAAATGGAATTATCAAAAGCAAAATCATCACGATGAATACCGGTTTGGGTGTAGCCACAAGCGAGCTCAAAATTATAGTTTTGGTCAAGTTTTGACTGGGTGAGAACGGAGGGTCGATAGTTTAAGGAAATAGTTTTGATTTCCGGATCGGAGTGGTTGGCAAAATAAGTGTTGGCCGAGCGAATAAATTTTTGACGAAAATCGTGAATAATATTGTCATTTTTGATAAGTGATTGATCCCAATAAAAAAGTTCGGCTTTGGCACTTTTGCCTTCGCGGATCATATCTAAAAGTTCATTACGGTGCTTGAGGGCACGGTGAAATTGGGATAAAGCGCTGGCGTAGCGCCATTCGGTGGTAGTAAAGACAGAATCAAGAAAATCGCGGCGGCGGCTGGGTGAGCCGGTAACTAAGCGAATATCTTCCGGTTCAAAAATAACGGTTTTAAGAGTGCCGAGGTATTTGGGGCGGGTTTTAATGACTTTATTAATCAAAAATTTGCGACTAAGGCTGGTTTTGAGAGGATCTTTAATAAGCTGGACCTCGAGTTCAACGGGGTCGCGACTATTAATAGTGCCGACAACCGAAGTGAAAGGTGAGTTCCAATTAATTAGTTGAGATAGTGAGCTGCTGCGAAAGCTTTTGCCGGAAGCTAGAAAATAGATGGATTCGAGGATATTGGTCTTTCCAGAACCGTTTTGGCCGATAATAAGGTTAATTCGTGGGTCAAAGTCAATGATTTTATTTTGATGGGAACGAAAGTTTTGGAGAGATAGCCGGGAAAGATGCACAAAAGATTATAACATCACGACGAATTGGGATGTTTGAAAGCTTCCTCGAGGAGTTTGGCACGATTGGTACCAATATAATAAACTGAATCTAGCTGACGTAGGGTAGAAATTCTAATTGAACCGACAGTATTGAACCCCGCCCGAAGGGCTGAGTTAATGGCAGCGTTTAAATTACGCCTTTCAGTTGAGGTAAAGTCATAAATATTGGTGTTAAACCATCTTTGTGGATTATTTTTTAGATCAATTAGGTATTCTTGAGGCGAAGCCAGGGAGGGTACATCACCAATCAACAAGTTAAATTTTTTTCCAAGGTTGATGTTTCTCTGAAGAATAATTTCGGAATTAGTCGTCATTTGATGTATTCTACCATATTATCTAGGTTTTTTGATGGGTCGACGGGTGATATCAGCCAAATGATTGAGGGTTAATTCGTAAACTTCAGGTGACAGTTGTTGATTGGCAAGAAAAGACATAAGCCGCGATTTTATGGCTGATGTCGAAATCGAAGGAGTTGCGTCTTCTGGTTTAATATTATTGACGGCTTTAACAAATTCTAAAGGTGGTAAATCGAACCAACCGCAGACAGGCATAGTTTAATAAATTTTTGACATGTGGGGTATTATAATATAATATCTAACTAATACTGAAGTAATATTAGTTTAATAATAAATTAACAAAAATGGCCAAAACACATACGTATTTGAATTTTACCAATCAGACCGAAGAAGCTTTTAATTTTTATAAGTCGGTATTTGGCGGTGAATTTGTGGATAAGGTTTATCGATTTAGAGATACTCCACCACAGGCAGGCCAACCACCAATGTCAGAAGCTGAAGGAAATTTAATCATGCATATTGAGCTGGAAATTTTGGGTGGACACCACCTAATGGGAACAGATGCTCCCGAATCGATGGGATTTAAAATTACGATGGGAAATAATTATCATATTAGTTTAGAACCGGATACGCGTGAAGAAGGCAAGCGACTTTTTGAAGCTTTATCGGCTGGAGGAATAGTGAAAATGCCATTGGCCGATATGTTTTGGGGTGCTTATTATGGTGATTTTGTCGATAAATTTGGAGTGCAATGGATGATAAATGTTCCGGCTAAAAAATAACATGCAAAAAATTACACCATTTTTGTGGTTTGACTATCAAGCAAACGAAGCAGCTAAATTTTATGTGTCGATTTTTAAGAACTCAAAAATGATTAGTAATGACCCAAACATGGTGATTTTTGAATTAGATGGACAGAAATTTTATGCATTGAATGGCGGACCAAATTTTAAATTTACCGAAGCAATTTCATTTTTTGTGGATTGTCGAGATCAGGCGGAAGTAGATTATTATTGGGAGAAGTTATCGATGGATAGTTCGACTGGACAGTGCGGTTGGCTTAAGGACAAATATGGTTTGTTTTGGCAAATAGTGCCCAAACAATTAGGAGAAATGCTGGGTGATAACGACCGAGAGAAATCAAATCGAGTAATGGAGGCGATGTTAAAAATGAAAAAAATTATTGTGGCGGATTTGCAAAAAGCGTATGATTTTAATGGCTAGACGGTGTTCGTTTGATAGCGATCGATAATTCTTTCGATGATTTTGGTAGTGCTAGGGTAATTAATAGTATTAACTCGAAGTAACTGAGCTCCGGCATTAGCAGTTTGCTCGTCAATAACCGACTCAAATCCAAACTTTTGACCGATGGTGACGACGTCTACTTTTAATTCTTTATAGAGTTGTGAAAAAGCAGAAGGTTGGAGCGGCAAATCATTAATAAAAACGGCGTCGACACAACATAATTCATTGATAATTTTTAACCGATCTTCTTGAGAAATAATTGGGCGGAGATAGCTTTTGTATTGAGCGATGTTTGAGTCGCAATCAACGCCAACAATGAGAAAATCGCATAACTTGGCAGATTTTTGTAATAAATCTAAATGAGAAAGGTGAAATAAATCAAATGCGCCGTGAGTAATCCCAATGCGTCGGCCCTGTTTGTTAAGATCGAAGGTCATTTTGCTAAGGGTGTCGAGGGTATAGAGGTGTTTGAGCATTTGCATAAGATTGACTAAAGATTAAATTCAGTAGCGTGAAATATCGTTTTGACTGCTTATTTAAAAGCATCTATATTATAGCGCGCCCTAATTGAAAGCATTATTAGAGTAGGAGTTGTATATAATAGGTTATGCATGATAGTCAAGAACAAAATGGATTTGTGCGAGTTACAGACGAAACTCAAGCGAGAAAAATTTTTGATACATGCAAAGAAGAGATCCTTCAGCAACATTTTGGAATGCCAATTCCGGTTGAGGAAAGTGATAAGTTGTATGATCAGATAAATCGTACGTTCTCGGATGAACCAACTCAAGATAAAGTTGTTATCCGGACAAGCCTAATTGAAGGAGCGGAATGGACTAAAGTTAGACGAGAAAAAAGTTTTGACCCAAAAACTAGTCAGGTTGAACAGGGAACTGTTTACGATGTTAGAGCAACTAAAGAACTCGACGGATCAATAGTTGTCAACTTGATGTTTCCTGATCCTGATCGTCCAAATGATGATTTTTCTATGCATAGTACCGTCATGGCCGCTCAATACGTTCTCCGGCATGGTCAACCAATAATTACGGAACTTACCGGGGCCAATAACGTAATTATGGAGCAAGCTCATCAGCAATTGCTGTGGTCGTTAAAATTTGCAGGTCTAGATCCGGAGGAAATTAAGCAAGAAGACAGTATATTTTCAAAAATTAATGTGTCACCCCAGATATATATGGCGGAAACTTTAAGATTCGAGGACAGGGTTCGTGATTTCGAAAGGCCAGAGTTAGGAATTATTGAAAAAGCGTTTAGTTCCAAGACTAAACAGATTTAACCTAAATTTATTCTTAAAGACCAAAGCTTTCAAATTTGGAATAATTTGTCCGGTGGGCAGGGGTTGAACCTGCCTAAATCGGTTTTACAGACCGACGCATAACCGCTTTGCTACCACCGGGTTTGTGTGGCAAATTATATCAAAGTTCTAGGCTATTTTTTATTCTAGATTTTAAACTGGTCTTTGCTTTACCACCAGATTTAAGATATTTCTCTTCGATTATGGCGTCTTTTTTAGATAAGAATGCCTGATAATAAATCAATTTTAGAGGTCGACGATTTTTTGTGGAAAATACTTGACCCTTGAGATGCTGTTGATAACGGTGTTTAAGGTCAGAAGTAAAACCAGTATATATTTTTCCGTCAATGAGGCTTTTGAGAATATATACGTAATACATCCTAATTCAGCATAACCGTCCCGCCGCGGCGGGACTACCACCGGGTTTTGTATTCGGATTATAGCAGTATTAATTAAGCTTATCTAGAGAGGATGATATAATAATTTATGGCAAAATCGAAGCAAACAGTGTTTGAACAAATTCAATCAATTATTCATCAAGGAAACATTATGAGGTTGACGATGACCGATAAAGAGGGTCATAAATCAGTGGATTTGTCGCTGACACAGGTGGTGGTGCTGACAATATTTTTGGCGCCGTTAATGGTTTTGGGGCTAGTTTTGTATTTAATTGACGGACACACAATTGAGTTGGTAAAACAATAAATGGAAGAGCTGGATAATGGTTTTCAGATAATTGAAGGCAAAAAAAACATTTTAGTGGTGGCAGGACACAATTTTGAACATGGTCGACAGGGAAAGATAAAATTCGCAGAATGGGGAACAGGTGATATCGCCCGAAATTTGTGTGATAAATTTGGAATAATTGGGTTAATTTCCACAAAAGAACAAATGGATCCAAATTGGTATGTCGACTCCCCTTTTCGAGAAGAAATCCGCCAATTAATTTTAAAAAATAAGATTAAGCTGGTCGTCGACATTCATGGAAGTGGAATGCAAAATGAAGAATTAGTTTATTGGCGAGGTAATAAAAGGTTTAAAGAAAATTATGCAATTGAAGTCAGAGACTTTCTAAAAAATGAGCAGATAACTTTGGCCGAAGAACTGGACGAAAAAGTGGCAGTGGTGGAAGTGGAAATCCGAGAAGACGGGAGAATTCCGACAATTGACGAAGAAAATTTTAAAATGGCGCAACAAATTATTATTGATTTAATGAATAAACTATTATGAAAATTCGACTAATATCTTGGAACGTGGCGGGAATGAGGGCCGCGATTAAAAAGGGTTTGTATGATTTTATGGGAAAAGATAAAGCAGATATTTATTGCTTGCAGGAATGCAAGGCGAAAATCGAACAGGTGCCGATAGGTTATCCAAAAGAATATACTTTTTATTTAAATGATGCGGAAAAAGCAGGGTATTCGGGAGTGGGGA
This sequence comes from Candidatus Shapirobacteria bacterium, assembly GCA_903825325.1. Taxonomy (GTDB): domain Bacteria; phylum Patescibacteriota; class Microgenomatia; order UBA12405; family UBA12405; genus UBA2283. The sequence continues at coordinate 7,379 of CAIKAI010000110.1, forward strand.
CATTCACAAAAAGGGAACCAAAAACAGTGATTGTCGGCGACCGCGATAATGATTGGGACAGCGAAGGACGAGTAATAATTACCAAGTATGACGAATTTACCCTGCTTAATGTTTATTTTCCCAACGGAAAAAGAGACAAGGGCCGATTGCAATATAAATTGGATTTTTATGAACATTTTTTGAAATATATAAATGAGCTGAGAGAGCGTGGAGAAAAAGTGATTTTTTGTGGTGATGTGAATACGGCCCACGAAGAGATTGATTTGGCCAGACCAAAGGAAAACTCAAAAGTGTCGGGGTTTTTAGATAGCGAGAGAAAAGTGCTGAGTAATTGGGAAGAAAATGGCTGGGTGGATACCTTTCGATATTTTCATAAAGATGAAGTTAAATATTCATGGTGGGATCAATTTACCCATGCCAGAGACAGAAATGTGGGGTGGAGAATTGATTATGTTTATATCGATAATAAATTGTTACCTCAGGTTAAGGAGGCGTTTATTTTGAATGATGTTTTAGGGTCCGATCACTGCCCGGTGGGCTTGGAAATCGAGATTTAGTGATATAATCCGCTATGTCGATAAAAAAAGTTGGAGAAATTCTAATAGTAGCTGGAGTAAGCGCAGTTCGGGAAAGTATTCGTAGCCGGGAGCACTTTGGTACAGGACTTCAAGATAGACTAAGACTTGAGTTACTCGAGCCAGATAATAACGCTAAACTGACAGAAGGTGAACATACAGGGTTGGAAGAGTTATCCGCTTGGGTGACAGTAAGATCGCCTAGCAACGGTATGGGTAAATAGACATTTCGGATCATTGCCCGGTGGGGATTGAAATTGAGTTATAATGTGAGAATGGAACCAATTTTATTCGTAGCTCAAAAGGCAATTATTGTAAATAATAATAAAGTTCTGATTATCAGAGAAGCGTCAACTTATAAAGACGGGACAAATATAGGAAAATGGGGAGTTCCGGGAGGACGAATTAAACCTGAGGAACACATTGTTGAGGCATTAAAAAGAGAAGTTTTAGAAGAAACGGGATTGGATGTAGAAGTTGGGGCGCCGGTACATGTTGATGAATGGTTCCCGCGAGTTCGAGGTGAGGTGTGGCATATTGTAGCCACTTTTAGAATTTGCACTGCAAATAAGGTAAGCGAGATTAGACTAAGTGATGAGCATGATGCGTTTCAATGGATTGATGCGAATGAAATAGAAAATTATAATCTAATGGTGGAAGACGTTCGAGCAATTAAGGCATATTTTAAACTGTGAGTCGAAAACTGATGGCGGAAACATTATTGGTGTCAGCGGTGACGCTAGTGGCTGGTTCGGTGGCCGGTGGAATTCGCGAAGGCGTTAACGAGACTCAACATTTTATTTTGACTGAGTTATATTTAAGAAAAAGTAATGTGGGCGAAACAGGTTTTACGCCGAGAGAAGAAAAGATCCTTAGGAAACTGGGAGGGAAGAGTTTATAATATTTATATGAAACACGGACCAGATACAGGAGGTTAGACAATAAAATGCTTTGTCCCCTCAATTTTTAGCCAATGGTTGTTGGCTTTGGTGTTGGGGTCGTAAACGGCTAGTTGCGACCAGAAACGGGCAGAGTGATCTTTGATTTTCAAATGATTTAATTCGTGAAGCAGAATGTGGCGAAAGATTTCGGGAGGGAAGAAAATGATTTGCCAATTGAAATTGAGGTTGCCGGTGGAGGAACAGGAACCATAACGGGAAGAGGTATTTTTAACACTAATGTGGTGATATTTAAAATTAAATTCAGTGGACAATTTTTTAATCTCGGAAGTAATAAGCGAGAGGGCTAAGGGGCGAAATTTTTTATCGATAATCGATTTTAAATGGGAAGAAAGTAGTGAGGTGGTATTTGCATAAATTTTGTGTTCGTCTTTAAAGATAACGACTGAATCCCTGGGCATCTTTTTAATGACAAGTTCGTATGTTTCGCCGAGAATTTGAAGAGTTTTGAGTGATTTTAGGGTTGGCTGAGTAATAATTTTGGAAGAATTTTTAATGAGCCATTGTTGATGATCCTGAATAAAATTGGAAATGACAAAGTTGGGGGTGAGATGGTGGCAACTGACAATAAACGAGTTGGTAGATTTAAGCCGGAGGCGGAGAGAGACGATAGATTTGCGTTCGACTTCATAGCTAAATTGATGACCATTGAGCAGAATGTTGGGCATAAGTGGTAATATATTGTAGATGATTTATATTGGCGCGGACCATAGAGGTTTTAGATTAAAGGAAGAAATTTGTAAGTGGCTCGAGTCACAGCACTATGATTTTCGAGATTTAGGGGCGAAAGAATACGATAAAGAGGACGACTATCCGGATATTTCGATTAAAGTAGCCGAGACAGTAGCAACTGAAGGGGCAAAAGGAATTGTTATTTGCGGGTCGGGAGCTGGCGCATCGGTCGCGGCCGACAAAGTCAAAGGAATTAGAGCGGGTTTATGTACTTCAGAAAAACAAGCCAAAGCGGCGAGAAATGATGATGATATCAATGTGCTGTGTTTGTCGACGGATGCGGTGTCGGTGGACGATAATATTAAAATAGTGTCGGTGTTTTTGGCTACCATGTTTTCTTCAGAAGAAAGACACATTAGAAGAATTAATAAAATAAAACAATATGAAGCTACGCTCAGTTGAGGAAGTTTTGCCAAATACTAGGGTAATTTTGCGAATGGATTTGGATGTGGCGGAAGGTGATGATTCGAGATTAATTAAGTCGATACCAACAATAAAATTATTATTAGAGAAGAAGTGCAAGATAGCCATCATTGGCCACAAAGGTCGTCCCGAAGGTAAAGACGAAAAATTATCGTTGAGACCGGTATATTTGGAACTGATGAGTTTGTTGGAGCCGAATGGAGAAAATATTATCGAAAGCATTTTTGTGGAAGACGTGGGCGATAGAGAAAGATTAGATTTAAGTTTGGTAAAAAATGATATTATTTTTTTGGAAAATCTAAGATATTGGAAAGGTGAAGAAAGTAATGATCCGGATTTTTTGAAAAATTTGGTGGAAGTGTGCCAATTTTATGTGGATGATGCATTTGCCGTCGCCCACCGAAAACACCGATCGATAATGTTGTATCGAAGCCTCCCCGGCTTCTATGGTCTAGCTTTTGTGGACGAAGCGGAAAAGATAATGAAGGTGATTGAGAAGCCAGAAAGGCCGTTGACGATTATTTTGGGAGGAGCAAAGGAGGATAAGCTGACATACTTAAAAGAGTTGGCTGAAATTGCGGATAAGATACTTATTGGCGGTAAATTACCGCTTTTAATTCAAAACCCTTCCCCCGCTGCGCGGGACCTCCCCTTGACAAGGGAGGCAAAAATTGTGGTGGCAAAGTTGAGGGAGGACACATTTGATTTGAGCGATGAGGATATTGAGGATTTTAAAAAAGTGATTGGTGAATCGAAAATGATTATTTGGGCGGGGGCGATGGGGTGGTTTGAAAAGGATGATTGTAAAAATGGAACAATGGAAATTGCTAGAGCAGTGGCCAATTCGTCTGCTTATAAAATAATTGCCGGCGGAGACACGGGTGCCTCGATTAAGGATTTGGGATTAGAAGATAAAATTGATTTAGTGGCCTCGGGCGGCGGGGTGATGTTGGAATTGCTGGTTAAGGGAAAGTTACCGGCGTGGGAGTAAACCCCAGCGTTTGTTGACAGCCCAATTTCCCGATTTTATCTGCCAGCGAGCAAGATATTCGGCGTAGTTATCAGCATTGTGGCCTGCGGTGCTACCATATTTGTTTTGATATTCTTGGGTATTCTGGTCTAATAGCGCTAAATTAATTTTCTTGACTTTCTGGCCACCGGCAAGATCATCAACAAAGACCAGGCTATTCTTATCGGCATTTTCATAATTTTCTTGAAGCTCGAGAACCTTTCGGGCAATTTTAACAAACATTCGATCGGTGTCTGATATTTGTCCGCCTTGTGTAAAAGTTGTTTCAAAATATTTAAGAGCGACTTTTTTGTCGTAAGTTGGAGGTTGAACATCTGATAGTTTGGCGAGCGCTTGATTGTACTTGCCCCCAGTCCACGCTTTGATCATTTCGGCGACAGTCTTGTCGACATCGACAAATGGTTTTTCGGGGGCCGATTTTACCGGTGATTCCGCAGCAGGAGGTGCTTTAAAGGGCGGTGCGACGGCAGGACTTCGGGACATTCGATTGGCATTTGGATCGACTTCTCCGACAGGAAAATCTTTTTGCGGGGTTGAATCAACATGGATGTAGTCTTTGGGAAAGCGTGAAACAATAAGGACTCCGACCTTATCTCCGTCTGTAAAGGGAATAGGGACAAACAAAGGAACAGCGGCGAGGTTGTTATTGTCAACTTTGAACTCGGTAGTTTCTTCGGAGACGACTAAAGCAGACGTGTGAAAAAAAATCTTGCGGCGACCGTTGACGATACCAACTAAACTTCCAGGGGCAGTGTCGAATCCGAGAGTCGTGGCTGATTGAATGGTCCCCGGGGCAATCTCGGTTTCACCAACTGATTGGATCCTAAGGGTATGAAGATTAAATCCCTTCTTGGGTTTACCTTCGCCGGCGACGGCATTAGCAAAAACGACTGAGGTTGAATTATTGTTTTCCAACTTTATGGGAATTAAGGTAATATCCTCAGGTCTTATACTCTGCTCACCAGAATATCGGAGTAAATCAATAGCTTGGCCAATTTGACTTTTTGGATCAATTTTCTCGACGGAAATGGCAGTATTAAATTGTTCTGGTTTAAATTGTTGACCCACCTCAGCTAATGTTTTTGTCATAATTTATGATAGCACCGTCATTCAATGATGGATTGGACTAAGTCGTTGGTAATTTTTTGAGATTCACGTTTAATAAAGGCTTTGGTATATTCACTACTCCACCCATGAATTTTGGCGGTCTGTATGGCAGAATAATAGAGTTCGGAGAGATGAGCCTCAATTGCCGCTATTTGATCGGTTGAGGGTAGTGGTATCTTCTTCTTTTCTTCCGGTGAAATCTCAACGCTGTCGACTAAATCTCTAATAATTACATTTGGATCGGCACCCTTGCCATATAAGACATTACTGAGTTGGCCAACCATTACAGCACCCATTTCGGAACCACGTCTTAATTGAACTTTTTCGAGAGCTTCAGTAACGTCCGCAGGAAGTCTAATTTGTTTATTTGTTTGGTGGCGTCCAAGGGAACTGGCATCGGAAATAACAGGGACACTGCCGACGGCAGCCGACTGAGAAAGCTGACGGGCGAAAGAATCGGTCATCCGGCTGTTAGGTGGATCCCAACGGTGCCAATTACCATCATCACTAATATATTCGATGATAGCGTGCAGGGGTGGTGTCATTTGACCACGGTGCTCATTGTCGGGATAACAGACTCTAGTTCGACAAGGTACACCAACAAATCGGGCCATTTGGCTCATGCCAATTTCCGACTCAGCACAGACGCCGACTCCGCTTTGAATTAGTTCTTCGATGGAATTCATGATAATTCCTTGCTTGTCGTATAGTCGGCGTTTGTACCAAAAATCGTAAATTGTCTGCATTCTTTCTTCCCGAGAAAGGGGCGGCATTCTTTTATTAAGATATTTTAATAATGTTTGAGCCTCAGTATCGAGGTGAGATTCGTTGATCAATGTTTCCTTTAATGCTTTGGTATAGTCCGGGTAATTTATGGCTAGTCTTTGTTCATCAGAATTGGCATCTGTTCGTTTTCGTTCTTTGATATAGATTCTAGTTCCGGCAGGAAGATTTTGGTAAGCAACGTTTTTGTTGGGATTACTAAAAACGACCGAAAATTGATCGTTAACCATATCCCTCATCAAAAAAGGTGGCTCCAATTGTTTGTCAGCGCCAACCGGTAATTGGATGTAGACAATGTCGTATTTTAAGGCGTCGATAGGGAGAACGGTTTCTCCGGTTATAGGAAGAATAGTATTTCCGGCTTCAACTATTCCATCGTAGTTAATTCCCGAGTCGGATACACGAGAAAGATATCCTGGTTCTCTTTGGGGGTTATAGGAACGCCAAGGACCATCACCCGCCTCGGCAAGGACAATGTCATTAAAGCGATTAGATTGGACGATTTCACCATTATGGTAAGATAAGGTATCGTAGACTTCCAAGGGGTGGGCGTCTGAAGGCAAAATGCCATCATACAGGGTAATTTTGTAGTCTGGATTTTTGTAGGTCAGGGTTTCTTTACCGCGTGTTTTTTCTTTATTGGGTGAAGAGTTAAAATTTTGTGACGAGGTTTCTCTCCGGGGCCGACTTTTATAGCGATTTTCCCGACTGGAGCGGCCAAGAGTAAAGCCAGCTTCATTAAGAAGTGAGGCACTGCCTCCGCCAGGAAATTCCCCGGTAACTTGACTGCCGTTGATGTCACCGCCACTATTAATTCGACGCCTAATTTCACCCTTAAATTGTTTGAGAGTTTTTTCGGCATCTTCCTTATTCTTGCTAGCCATTTCAAGCATTTTATTGACGTCTTCCAGAGTTTTGGAACTGACAGTTTCTCCAGGTTTGAGGGTAGAAATGACTTTTTGAACAGTATCGGATATTTTTTGAAACTCATTGCCGGGACGGGCAGAGATTAGTTGGGGATGTTTCGCTCCAAGGTTTTTGTCCATAGCAACTTGGAGCCGGGATAGCTCATCGAAGGTGCCACCAAGACGAAGTCGACAATGGTTGTCAACTTCAGTAGTTCTTTGAGGAGTCCCACTGACGACGACTATTTCTCCAGTGGCGGTTTTATAAAAGTGAATAGCCTCCTGTCGGCGCCACGTGTCTTTTTCGATGGAAACATCAAGGCCAGAGTCAATGGCTGCCAAGAGAAGTGTGGTTGAGGCTCTATCGTTAGGATAAATGTAACCGCCATAAGTTAGGTCGTTTATAAAATGGGTGAGACTTTCTTGACCCTTCATAACGACATCGATGACATGTTTACCATAAGGTGCATCAATGTAGTAGGTTTCGCCAGCTTCGGCAAGGTTGAACAAATCGCCTTGTAAAAAGGCTAAATTAATAAACTTTTCCATGCTAAGTGGACCCTCAGCCATTAAAGCTTCATATTCCGGTAAACTTCTTTGATTGCTGAGAAATTCTGCGTTAACAACTTTGGTTGTACAAAAACCTGAGTCAAGATTAAACATTTGCGACAAATTGTGACGTATTTCAAACCCAGCATTTTCTATGTTGCTATTAAATGACAAATATTTTGCCATATCGCCACGAATTAGAGGAATGATTGATTCATGTTCTTGACGAAAAAGTTCGTAAACCTCGGCATCTTCTGGCTTTTCGATAAATTTACCGATTGATTGAGGCCAAACGGCCATAAAGGCTTGATCAATGACTTTTTTTTCTTGATCTTTTTTGGTGTCTCCTTTGTTTTGAGGGCAGAGTTCGGGCCAGGTTTGGGGAGTAATATTGATAGATTCGTTGGTAATTTGCTGATATTTTTTGAGGATTACCGTCCAATCTTCGGGGCGAGTCATTTCGCCAACACATCCAGAGACAATCCTTGCAATAGGTCCGGTAAGATAGGTACTATTTGAGGTTCTTTTTATCTTGGCAGCAGCGTCAGTGTCAAGTTTTTTAAAATTATAATCAAAGATAAGATGCATTTCAGGATTTTCTTCAGGTAAAAGCCGGACTTGGCGAAAGAAAACGGCGCCGTCACCTTCTGTCTCATGGCTAAACCTTTCAATGGTAAATTGCCCAGCGTCGGTAGTTGCAAATTCTATTTTTTCGGTTTCAAGCGCCGGGGTGAGGTCTTCTTCAGTTCTGACGATACTTCTTGAGCTTGGATAGTATGGGTCAAGCAGAAGCAAATTGTCAGGCATGGAATCGATGACCCGACAAAATTCACGGTCGGGATGGTGGACAGCCATGATGACTTGACCAAGGTCGTTAGGATCAACCTGCTCTGGATCGAGCTCACAGACAACATATTTTAGTTTCCAGAGGTCGAGGTTGTTGGAACGAAATGGAGCCCGATAGCCATAAATTCGATAATAGGTGCCATCAACGTCTTGGGCTTGGACTGAAGTAAAGGTGTCACTTTCGCCCTCGGCGAGGAGAGAGTTCTGAATTCTTTCGGCGGCTTCTTGGGCCTTGATGGCTTGCTCTGATGATAATTTACCTGAGTCGCGGGCAAGGAGTAATACATTGATGCGGTCTTGTTTATTAGCAACAGAAGCTGTCAAGTCAATCTTGAAACCTTGGCCATAACCTCCAAGCCGAGTCTCACCATTACTACTGTCGAATAGCGCCGCGTCACTATCTAAATTAAGAACACTGTCCATTTTGAGAACTCCGGAATTTCGCCACTCGACAGAGTCTGCCCCAACCGTGGTTTCTTTACCGGTGTATTTAATAGATTCTCCTTCGGGTGGTCTAATTCTGACTTCGGGTCGTTTCCAGTTAGGGAGTTTACGATTCCAACCCCAATCATCCTGCCCCTGCACTTTTTCGTAACCACTACGACAAAGATCAAGGGCATTGTCAGCAAAGACCATCGTCCTTACTGCTTCATATCCACCAGTTAAACTTGAGCCTTCGATGCGGATGTATTCACGGACAACGTCGCGAGAATTTTGAATGTGATAGAAAAGAGAAGCAGGAACTTCTGCCCATTGTTTTTGCCAGTTTTTTTCAAGAGCGTCTAAATTGACATGTTGAGCGGCGAGAGAGACCGGCCCATCAATCTTTTGATTAACAGCAACCATGAAATAATTATAAAGACAAATTTGGTTATTAGTATTGATTAGATTTTTATATCGAGGGGAAGATAAATATTTTGTTGTATCATTAGGTATGCAAAATAAAAAACTAAAAGTAGGTATTAATGGTTTTGGGAGAATCGGGACGGTGGTGCTTAGGGCAATTCTACTGGAAAAATATGACGTAGAAGTGGCGGCGATAAACACTAAGGGTGATTTGAGCGCAGAGGCATATGCGATGCAATTCAAATATGACACTGTTTACGGGAGAGCGCCGGTATCAGTTAAAGCAGCTGAACCACAAAAAGCTGGAGAGATTGGTAGATTAGAAGTGGGCGACCAATCGATCCCCCTATTGGGTGAAAAAGATCCGACAAAAATCAAGTGGGGGGAATATGGAGTTGAAGTAGTGCTGGAGTGTACTGGAGCATTTCTAGATAACAAAGCTTTGGGGCATTTGCAGGGCGGAGCCAAAAAAGTGGTAATTTCGGCACCGGCAAAAGATCCAAAAATTCCAGTGTTTATATTAGGAGTCAATGAAGAAAGGTATAAGGGTGAGGCGTTGGTGTCAAACGGATCGTGCACCACTAATTGTACGGCACCGATTGTGAAATTAATTGATGAAAAAATTGGATTTCAAGAAGGGGTGTTAACCACAATTCATGCTTATACAACCAATCAAAACATGGTAGATGGTTCGGGTAAGGATCCACGCCGGGCCCGAGCGGGAGCGGCCAATATAGTGCCGACATCAACCGGGGCAGCGGAAGCAGTAATCGCGGCTTATCCGGAGGCGAAGGGAAGATTTGCAGGAACCGCGATTCGGGTGCCAGTAATTTGCGGCAGCTATTCCGACTTAACTTTTAAATTAGTCCGGAAAACTGATGTGGAAGAAGTAAATGCGATATTCGAAGCGGCAGCAGTGGACCCAAAATTGGTGGGTAAATTAAAAGTATCGTATGATCCATTAGTATCTTCAGATATTATTGGTAATAATGCCTCGTGTGTGATCGACTCGAGAATGACCAAGGTGGTGTCAGACGATATGATTTCAATTGGAGCATGGTACGATAACGAATACGGCTATAGTTGCCGATTGATAGAAATGGCGATGTACATATGCAAATAATTCCTACAGTAATGGAAAAAAGATGGGAGGAAACTGGGGAGCGATTGGATCAACTGAAAAACGTGACCAAGTGGGTACAAATTGATGTGACTGATAATGAAATGGTGCCTGGTAAGAGTTTCGAACTGGAGCTGTTGGGAAAATATGAATTTTTTGACAAAATGTTGTGGGATATTCATCTGATGGTTAAGGAACCGGAAAAATGGATCGAAAAGTGTATGTTTGTGGGAGCGAGCCGAGTGATTGGTCAAGTGGAAATGATGAAGTCGACTGAGAATTTTGTAAAATTGGCGAAGGATGCCGGGATGGAGGTGGGATTGGGATTTGACATTGAGACAAAAATTGAGAATGTAGGAGAAGAGGTGGACGTGGTGCTATTGATGGGCAGAAAGGCAGGTTATGGTTATTTTGATTTGGACGAAAAAGTATTTGAAAAAATTAAGTCAGCCAAATTAATTAACGACAAAAGAGAGAATAAGTTTTTAATTGCAGTGGATGGCGGAGTAAATTTAAATAATATAAACAGACTAAAAGATGCTGGAGTCGAGGTAATATATTCGGGGGGAAGTTATTTTGATTTAATAAATAATGGAAGCAACAACTAAAGAAATAAAAAGAGTGGCGTTTTTTGGGGATGCAGATTTGAGGCCAACTGACGAGGCGTTTATGTTGGCAAAAGAAACTGCCAAGTTATTGGCAGAAAACGGCTATATTATTGTGGACGGGGGTGGCCCGGGAATAATGTTGGCGGCGACAGAAGGAGCTAAACAAGGAGGAGGGAAAGTGGAAGTGGCAGTAATTGATGAAGATAAGGAACCAGGAAATTATGAAGGAACAAATAAAATTAACTTGAGAAATGCTGACAAGATAGTGGAAACAAATACGATTGAAAAAAGAACTAAAAAATTGATTGAAATGGCAGATGCGTTTGTAATATTTAAGGGGGGCACGGGAACTTTAGCGGAGATGAGTATGGTATGGGAATTAGCTAAATTTAATTATGGGCATCATGAACCAATTATTTTTGTGGGCAAGGAGTGGAGAGAAATAGTGGCGGTAATTGAGAAAAATATGAATTATGAGGAAAAAGAAAAACG
>CAIKAI010000111.1 GCA_903825325.1 Candidatus Shapirobacteria bacterium
ATTTACAAATGGTAGTTCAGGATACTTTAGCCTCCAATTATCCAAAAAACCTCTCTCAAAATCAGCTATTACATTATCCATGTCGACAAGCACTATCTTAGTATTCATGACAGTATTATATATTGTTGCCCCACATGGATTCGAACCACAGTAAACAGCTCCAAAGGCTGCTGTCCTACCATTAGACGATGGGGCAATGCAATTGGTATTTTAACCTAAAACCTTATCTTTCTCCACACTAAGCTTTAATTCAATTTCTCGAACTACTGGACAAACCCAGCTGTATCTATTGTTACTTTTATTGTCGGAAATAATAAAGCGCACAAACCCTTAGCATCAGGCATATTAGCGGTAGGTGTCTCGTTGATTAGTCGAAAAATAAATTTCCACGACTCATACTTTGTTGATTTATAAAATCCGTTCCATTTTTCAGGATTCTTTATCATGCTATTTATTACATTAGGAATTAAATCTCTCGCCTTACCGTCCTCAGCTTTAGTAATTTCAGTCGCAATCTTACCTGGTAGAGCGTTGATTCTTGCGTCACAAGCCAATACTCTTGAACCATCAATTCTGTTAGTGAAATCAGAGCCTGGCTGTGTCACCTCGTCAATTATATTATGATTAACTCCGTCCAAACTTAATAAAACATCTGAAATTGAAAGGGCATTACCCAAGAGCAACTCTGTCAATGGAGTTTTGGTTAATTCATTTTGCAAATCTTCCGGTTTCAACACAATTTCTGGTCTTCTGCCCCGTTTTACATCATCACTATCTTCACGCCGATTAATAACATCGTTAATCAATTCAACTGGGGTTAATTTACCATATAAATGGCTAGCTGTATCAAAAACGTTCAACCATTCTCCCTCAACTTTGTTATCTCTAAGATAGACTTTACATGCCTCACCGACATTACGTGCACCTGTATCTTTAATTTTTCCTCCAAAAGCGTTCTTCATATTACTAAACCTATTTTTGGCTTCACTGGAGTTAGCACCGTCTGTTTCCGCTAGATATTTGGCAATGTCCCGTCGGTCATACGCAAAACCACCATAAGCATCTTTTTCCAGCCACATTCTTAAGGCATGAACTGTGTGACTTTTATCTTCTTGTTTTACTTCTTTTTTCCTCACCGGCAAATCCGTCTTGGATTCCGTAGGTTGATGAACTTCTACAATATTAATTTCCTGACGAACTTCTGGCAAGCCAAGCAATTTTCTAAATTCTTCCGCTGGAATATCAACATTACCAAATCGCTCAAAAAGAACTCGGTCAAGAGCCGACATTGCGGCATTCAACTCACTCCGGTCAGTGGTCAATTTTAAAAGACTATCAGCCGACATTGATGCTTGTTTGCTATCGCTATTCTCAAATGCTCGAATTCCTTCTTCTTGTGCTGTTTTGATACCTATCGCTAATCTCTTGTTTAAAGCATCTCGCAATATACTTGTGAATTCTTCTGGTTTTGGTGACATAATTTGATAGTGATTATATCACTATTACGGCAAATATCCACAATATTAAATTTGTGCCGATGAGAGGACGTGCGACGGTACGATGTACCTAGTCCCCGAAGGGGAAACCTCCAACTACATACGAAAGTTTAAGCTGCTTTTTTGCTTTGTGCCGATGAGAGGACTTGAACCTCCACGCCTTGCGGCATACGCACCTCAAGCGTACGTGTATACCAATTTCACCACACCGGCAAATTTATCAAAGAGCAAGGCTATTATACCAGCCTAAGTGGCCGCTGAGGGACTTGAACCCCCGACCACCCCGATGTAAACGGGATGCTCTACCAACTGAGCTAAGCAGCCTCAGGTTATTATATCAACTCCATTCTAAAACAAGGCCTCTTTCTTAACACCCCTTCTCAAAACTAACCCGGATAGTCCAAAGCAGACCATTACCAATATCGAACCAACCAAAAATGGCGATGATATCGAGATAGTTGCCACCAATCCGCCCAAAATTGGCCCGATAATCATTCCTATACTTTGATACGACGCATTCAACCCCATAATTGTGCCTTGGGATTTCTCATCAGTTTCTGCCGATAATATAGTGGTAATCATTGTCTGAGCAATACTATTAAATACTCCTAAAATGACCATAGACAAAGTAAAAAACAGTAAATTTCTAGATAAATATGTTAAGAAAAACGCCACAGCCACAAAAAAAATTGACACCATAAAAGATTTCTTGTCACCCAACCATTTAGTTACCGGACCGACCACTAGATTTTGTGACACTAACCCCACAATTCCGAATAAAGTAAATAGCTGAGCATTGACTGAGGGACTAATTTTTAAAACATTGATGGTAAATGGCTGGAATCCGTAGATAACTGCGCAAGAAAATGCCAAGAAAAATATCATCGATATAATAAAAGTTATTCCCACATTTGGATCAAATAAAGTGTGCCACATTTTCTTAAAATCAAACAATTTCCCTTCGTGAGTTTGTCCCAAATTCTTGTTTGTTTCTGGCAAAAACAGTGCCGTTAGTATTACTGCGAGGGAAGTAATTGCAAAGGCGATCCAAAAGGGAACTGAGTCACCATATCTAATCGTAAACGAAGCAATTGCTGGTCCAAAAATGAATCCGAAGTTAAATGCCGATCCAATAAAACCAAAGGCCTTAGCCCGATCTTTTGGTTTAGTTGTATCTGACACTACCGCTAAAATCACCGGAATGTTACCGGCAGTTATTCCATCAACCGCCCGTGCCAAGAATAACACCGATGGAGACTTGGCGATCGCCATTAACAGAAAAGAGATTGCAGTCCCAAAAATAGAGATTAATAACGCCGGTCTTCGTCCATATTTATCTGACATTCTCCCGATGATTGGCGTCGAAATAAATTGACAAACTGAATAAATGGCGAACAACAAACCATTTTGAAAATCTGTTAGACCAAATTTTTTTGAGTACGAATAAAGGATGGGGATAATTATCCCGTAGCCCAACATATTCACCAAGGCGATTAAAGCTGCAATTATCATCCGCTATTTTACCCGATCAACTCACACCAGCATAGTATTAGTTCAATCTGTCTCTTGAGCAAGAGACTGGATGCTCTACCAACAGAGCTAAACAGCCGAAACTAAGGTTGCTATATCAATCTTTAATTATGAAGTCGTCGACAAAATTACCAGTTGACCTCTTTTGACATTTTCTGCTATTCCTATTGTGGGACAAAATGCTCTTTTACCTACCCAAACAACATTATCTTCACCGACTGTACCAATTTTCGGATATGGGCCTAAAGGTGGAGTATCTAACAAAGCTTCTACAAGATTTGAAACACTCAAAGGTCTAACAACTTCCAATCCTGATTTTATTTTGCTCATTTTGAGCGAGAAACGGGACTCGAACCCGC
>CAIKAI010000112.1 GCA_903825325.1 Candidatus Shapirobacteria bacterium
AATACAAGCTAACTAAAAATATTAATGTTGTCACGAAGTACCCAAGAGTTTTATTGGAAAATAAATACTGGGAAATAAAGTAGTAACCAAAGCCGGAGATTATGGCCAGGCTGGGAATAATTATGACTTGATAATAATCATGTTGAATATTGCCTTGAGCCACAATAGTAAAATAAATAAAAACGCCAAGGATTAGACTTATGGAAAATGCCTGAGATCGAAGTTTTTTGTAAGCGAAACCGAGGAATAAGGCAATTAAACCGTAGGTGCCAAGAATTAGTTGAGGAACTCGAATTTCAAAAAGCCAGTGCCACCAATGAGGTCTGAAGGCAACTAATTTATTTAAAAACGAGAGATTGTATCCATGGAACCACACAGGAAAAGTGGTAGTAATACCGTTGTTTAAGAGCCAATCATTGGCCGGGATACCGGCAGGAAATTGACTGATCCAATGTCGCCACCAAAAAAATGGGGTTAAAGAAATAATGGAAAAAATAAGCAACCAAACTAAATTTTTAAGGTTGAAATTTTTTAAATATTTTTGAAAAGTAAAAAGGACTAATGTGGGAAAGATGACTATCCCCGGAAATGGTTTTAGCAAAAGGGTGATGGCAAAAGCACAGCCAGAAATGAGTAAGTTATTTTTAAAAGTTAATAGAGTCAGTAGCATAAAAAAAACGGCCATTGGTTCGGGTAAGATAGTTCTAGAATAGAAGATATTGAAGGGTAAAAACAAAAAGACAAGTAAAGAAAAGAACGAGGGCATAAATAAATTAGTTTGTTGAAAACAGATCAAAAAGAGAAGCAGGGCACTTCCAAGCGAAAAAATAATTGACACCAGACGAGATGAAACATCGATATTAGTTTTAAACAACTGCTGAAAATACACCGATAGAACATTGTAAATTGGGGCTTCGACCATGCGGTATCCCTGAGGGTTTTCCTGACCGGATTGAACATTAGAAAGATCGTGGTATTTGGGAATGAGGAAATCAACCCCATTTTGAGCATATAAACGAGTCACTGAAGCAGTGTCGGCTTGACGATGGGAATGCCAGTCGGCGACAGGTGAATCGAGTTTGTATAGCCGAAACAATAACCCAGCAAACAGCGCCAAACTGATGAAAAATATTTTGAGAAAATTATGTTTCATGACTAAAATATAGAACCTGGTAATAAATTCCCATCATCATCCAAAAAAGGTAAGCGGTTTTTGAAGCTTCAAAAACGTCAATTAAGGAACCATTAATTAAAAAAGTTAACATGGCCCCAAATAAAATAATGACGATTGGGGCAGACTTACTTTTAGAGTTTAGAAACGGTAGACTGTTAAGAAAAAAATAGAAAAATATCGAACCAAATGTGATAAAACCAAGTAAACCGCTTTCGCCAAGTGTCCGCAGGAAATCATTGTCCGTAGCTAAGGTGATTGAACCGAGACCGGTGCCTAATAAATAATTTTTACGGAAGGCAGTTATGGCTCGAGGCCATTCAACGTTAAATCGAATTTCGCCGGAGCGGGCTACCCCAACATCAGCATCAATAGGAATAACTTCTTCGGTGGTGGGGTGGTGAAAAATGGTAGGTACTGGTGTATTTTTGGCGGCAATTGCAACTACGGTGGAACTGCCAATTTGAATGGGAGTGGGGGCAACGACAATAGTGGCTGTGGGAATGGGTGTGGCTGCCGGAAAATAATGACTAACTTGGTGTTGGAGGGCGGGAACGGTTGCCAAAAGTCGTTGATTTAAATCTTTGGAATTAATTAGACTAAAAGCAAAAATCAGGGTAACCGGAAGAATCCAAAGGTATTTTCGAAGTAAAAATAGAGTGAAACACATACCCCCGAAAAATGCAAAAACGGAAACTCGGGAAGCTGTCAGAGTTAAGATGTGAAAGGCACATAGCCAGACAATAATGTTAACTATTTTTAAAGTTAGTTTTTTTTGAGTGACGATAACACCACCAATAATGACTAAAACAACACTAAGGTAAACCGCTAAATCGTAATGTCCAGCAAAGGTGGAGCTGATTCGTGTCCAGACGTCAAGTTGAAGCAATTCGCCTTTGGAAAATTCGGAGTTCATGGTGGAAATGATGGGGAAATGAAGGTATTTTTGGCCGAAACCATAAATGGTAACAGCGATGGCGGTAAAAAACAGAAAAATGTAGGGATATTTCAATTCC
>CAIKAI010000113.1 GCA_903825325.1 Candidatus Shapirobacteria bacterium
TATCCACCAAAGGGTGGGTACGTTCCAAAGGGTGGGTACGTTCCAAAGGGTGGGTTTCCTGTAAAAGAATAGTATCGTATCCCATTATATAAATAAAAGATTTATTTCCCTCCAAAAAAATATTCTTAATAATAAATGAAATATGTACTTATGACATTAGCATTAGTACTAGTAATATCTCTTATTTTAGTATTTCGTAGACATAAGTCTATTGACGATCCAGTTGTTACTGATACACAAATAATAAACCCTCCCCAAGACTATTGGTTTTGGAGAAGTGATGGCACAGGTAAAGAATTTTTTCAACCTGAAAATGGCGTTTATTTACGCCAAACCATTAAGAGTCCTGCTCCTATTGATTCATGCGACGAAAAAACTCCATGCAAATACGTTTTATATACAGACGGGGCGACGTGTAGAGAGAAAAAATGTGCCACTCATGTAAACAGTGAAATTTATAACAATCCTTGTTGTTCAGGAGAAGTCGATAAAATGTGTGCAGAATGGATTACATCTGAAAAGAACGATATTGTATCTGCAACTCGTGCACAATCCTGTAAGCTTTTCAAGAGTTTATGCAATTCTAGCAATGTCGATGGCAATTATTCGTCTTGGACCGATGCAAAATGTTATTTACGAAAAGCTGGATTAATTGATGCTCCCTTTTCTCTCTCGCAGGCGAGAGAACCTTTCCTCAATCTTCCTTACCTATATTGTAATATGAAAATTACGATGAAGGTTGATAATGCGTCGTCATCAGTTGGGTCAAGAGGGTGGGGTTTTTGGGATACTGGAATTCCGGCACAATGCATATGGTTTATGAATTCGAAAGGACGAAATGCCGATGGTACGCCTTATACGGCAAATGGATTTTCAGTATTAATAGCTGGTTATGATGAAAAAGGAAAATATTATGTTTCCGGAACAAAACTTCCCGATCTTGACGATCGTCCACACGATTATGAAATTACGTGGACAAAAAATAAGATTGAATTTATTATTGATGGAAAAACGGTATTCTCAGAATCCCAAAAAATTCCAAACGTAAATATGAATTTTCATAGCTGGGTTGATAATGTTGTATACGCAATTGATAAAGATGGAAATACACAGTTTCTTTTCGATTTCTTTGAAGGAACACAATCACAAGACATTCTACGGTTAGAAATCACGCAAAATTAAGTAGTTGTGTAAAAGTGAAAAATAGAAAGAAATAGTGTACGTATAAAAAATGTCAGTCGTATTTGTTGGCCTTCCTGGGACAGGTAAAACGTACTTGGGCAAGCACCTATCAAAAAAGATGATCCAGATCGAGCAAGATTCATTTTATGTTTCTGGAAGGTGTGATACCCAATCGTACTTGGAAGAGATTGAGGAGACGATTCAGCATGGAAATGTAGTTCTTTGTAAGAATCATCACACCAAGAAGAGCCTAGATGAAGTATTGGAGGTATTACACCTTTGGAGATTTAAAACGCCGATTAGGGCATTAAAAAATAAAGGTATAAAATCAATATACAAGGATACACCTTGTCTATGGTTCTACTTTATCCTCACGTGTCGTATCGCTTTGTTCTGAGCGGACTCCGTCCACGATAGA
>CAIKAI010000114.1 GCA_903825325.1 Candidatus Shapirobacteria bacterium
TAATTTATTCATTTCCCCAATTATTACCTGGATTAGCATCATCGAAAAGTTCAATCAGAGAGTTTGACCAAATTGCCACCAGTTCAAACATAAAGTTTTTGAGCTTTCATAGACTAATTACACTCACCATCCCTGATTATTTTGGAAACCCGAGTACTCGAAATACCTGGAAGAACGAAGCCTCATACGACAATAGTACCTTATATAGTGGTATTTTACCTTTAATATTACTAGTTTGTAGTTTATATATTTTTAAGAAAAATCAGCATAAAAAAATATTTACATTTTCCTACTTTCTTCTCGTCATTTCGCTGACACTAATGCTTAAAAATCCATTCTCGTATTGGATTAGTCAACAAAATATTTTGGGGTTATCTTCTATGGTATTTACTCGACTATCTTTTGTATTTAGCCTCGCAATCACCATAATTTCTGCGCTAGTAATTGAGGAGGTAATCAGCCATCGTGTTGAATTGTCGATTATTTTGAAATCTAGTTTTTTGGTTTTTTTAACTATCGCTTTACCCGCCCTGATTACTTTAATTATCAGTCAACAATTTAAACAGACTATTTTGATAGATACTGATTGGTTACTTCAATCACAAACCGCCCTCCGTAATTGTGTCCTACCTTTGGCAATTTTA
Source organism: Candidatus Shapirobacteria bacterium (assembly GCA_903825325.1). Classification (GTDB taxonomy): domain Bacteria; phylum Patescibacteriota; class Microgenomatia; order UBA12405; family UBA12405; genus UBA2283. The sequence continues at coordinate 645 of CAIKAI010000114.1, forward strand.
AGTCTAACGATCTTAGGAATGTTTTTATTGGTTAAATTTCGTAATATTTTTATTACGCTTATATCAGCCGGAGTAATTTTCTTAGTTTGCGGCTTTGACCTATTTCGCTTTTTTCAGAAATATAACACTTTTTCTTCAGGGTCAGATAATTTTCCTCAAACTCAACTAACGACTGATCTGGGGCTATATTCTTTTCGATTCGCTCGGGAAAGTGCAGAGATAATTCCTTCTAACACTTGGCTTATGTTCCCCCATCTTCAAACACCCACAGGATATGACACGACCTACAGTCAAAAATACGGCAGCTTAATCGCTCTAATAAATGGTGGCACTCTCTTTGACCACCCTAATCGTTATTTAGAAATAGATAGCTTCACATCGCCAATTATTAATCAACTTTCCATAGATTATGTGGTTGCCACCAAAAAGAATAAGTACGGACTCTCTGATAATGGTCAGATACCCCCCAGTCTTGATCCCCGACAGTTCACTGTATTTAAAGATTATGGACGATATCAACTTCTTAAAAACAACTTTTCTTTACCTTTTATTTATCCAGTAAATAAAATCGTTGTCTCACCTGATATCGCCAGTACCCAAAAATTATTACTTCAATCGAATTCATCCGAGTTAGCCATTATTAGTCCTTCTCAAAATATTCCTCCAGACATTAGTTCATCTGTTACTATAAAAAATCTTAAATTCAGAACGCAATCATTTTCTTTTGACACTATTTCAGGATCATCTTTACCATCTTTTCTCAGAATAAGTCAAAATTACGATCCAAATTGGTATGCCTATGTTGATAATATTTCCAAATCGACATTAGTAACCAATTACGCTTTAACCGGCCTTCTATTAAGTTCAGGCGACCACCATATAGAATTTAAATATCAGTCACATCTTTTCGATGATAGTTTAAGAATTGTCCTTATTGCTTTAACATTATCAATATTAACAATCATCATTGATATATGGCACCACAAAAAACACCAACATTAAGTATAATTATTCCCACTTGGAATACTTCTGATATTACCTTGAAATGTATTCAAACTATACTGGGATATCTACCTAAAAGCTTCGTTCAAATAATTGTCGTTGATAACGGTTCCACGGATGATACAGCCGCTAAAATTGGCAAAAATAATGACATTATATATATCCAAAATTCATCAAACCTAGGTTTCTCAAAAGCTAACAATATCGGTGTTAAAAAAGCTCTTGGAAAATATCTACTTTTCTTAAACTCAGATATGGAACTTACCGACGACAGCTTGATACAAATGGTCCAATATCTCGACAACAATCCACAAATTGGGGCTATTGGCCCAGCGTTTCTTAATCCCAATCTAACGCCGCAAGGTTCTGTTCTTAACTTACAATCACCGACAAATGCTTTTAATGAATACTGGCTGGGACACACTAACTCTTTTATAAAACATATTCCTCAATCCACCGTCCCTCTTGCAGTAGACAACATCTCTGGTGGAGCTGTGCTTATTAGTCATTCCTTATTTAAAAAAA
>CAIKAI010000115.1 GCA_903825325.1 Candidatus Shapirobacteria bacterium
ACCCAATCATTCTGAGCCCGGAAAGAAATTCGAATTCTTGACCTTCCCCTTACCAAGGGGATGCTCTACCAACTGAGCTATCCGGGCGAATCTTGATATTGTAACAAAAATTTTACCACTTCATAAGTTTAAATTGCTTTATTTTGCTATAATCCAAATGAATCTAAGTTAGATTGGAGGGGTGCTCCGAATGGTAAGGAACTTGTTTTGAAAACAAGCGCCAGCAATGGCATGCAGGTTCGACTCCTGTCCCCTCCGCCATGTTCTCCAAACTTTTTCTCATTTTTTGTATCTTAGTCCCCAAACATAACAGCATTTTGTTTTGGTATCTTTAAAGTATGAATATCCCCAATTTATTCACGCAAGAAACCATATTTTCAAAATTGTTGTCAGCATTCATTCTTATCTTATTACCCTTCTTTGGATTTTATCTAGGTACCATCTATCAAAGTTCAACCTCGGTCATCCTTCCCTGCATAACTGTAACACCAATCAAAGATGTTATTATCTCAAAGCCCAGCTTAATCGTCGGGGAACAAGTCTACCAAAGCACCGATAACGGCTATTCCGTAACCATTCCCAAAGGTTGGATCGCTAAAATCGAAAATAATAACAATATCACCAGTGATTTTTTAATTTCGAGTTCTGATGTCGCTTTGCCAGTTTTTGGTGAAGGTGGACCTGTAAAAGGAGCCCAAATAAGAATTAGTGTTAACAATTCTAAATATGAGACACTAGCCGATTTAATTACAGAGGTAAAATCCGTAAACAATCAGACAAATAAAAATATAAAATTAATGACAATCAGTGGATTCAACGCGATCCAATATCAGTGGTCATGGGAAGGAGATGGGATAAGTACTGTTTTTATCAAAGATGAAAAAATGTATCAGTTTACCTTGTATTTAAATCCAGCAAACCAAAAATCAAATAGTAAATACCTTGTTGATTACAATAAAATTTTGCAATCACTAAGTATAAAAACACTTAAATAAATATAATGTTTTCAAAACTTTTTCTCATTTTTTCTTTGCTTTTTGCGGTTAAAAATACCCCGACCCCTACTCCTCATCAAATCGGCGCCATTCCCTCCCCCACCGTCATTCAAAAAACCTGTCCAGTCGGCTTTGTTTTAGTTCCCGGCAATTCCCTTTATAAAACCACTGACTTTTGCATCATGAAATACGATGCTAAATGTGCCGATAAATCAGATTTAACCAAAGGTTTAGAGCCCTCGGTTGGCAGTAAGTGTACCAATGAGGGTACTTACAAAAACAATGGTCCCGGCTGTGCCTGCACCGGCGCTCGCCAAATAGTTTCCACCGCTTCCGGCTTCCCCCTCACCTTCATTCCCGAAACCAGTGCTGATCAAACCAATGCTAAAAGTTATTGCGAACAACAGGGTTGGCATTTAATCACCAACGACGAATGGATGACAATTGCCCGCAATGTCGAAACCGTCACCAACAATTGGTGCGATAAAAATGGCATTAATTGTGGTGCCACTCCGGGTGCCGAAGGCAAAGTTCTCGCCAATGGTCATTATGATAGCAATCCTAATAAAGCACTAGTCGCTGGCAACGACGATCTCCCCTGTTTTGCCACTACCGCCGACGGTTCCAATTTATGCGGTCATCCCAGCTCCCAAAAACGAACCTTAGCCCTAACTAATGGCAATATACTTTGGGATTTTGCCGGCAATGTGTGGCAATGGGTCGACTTTACCGTGGCACGCCGTGACCAACCCAAATCAAAATCAAATGGTGTTCTCGACCACGGCTGGCTTAAAAGTGACTTTGCTCCCGGCTCTTTAACCAGTGTTATTACCGATAATGGCACCGACAATTTAAAATACGATGTGTTTCGTCCTTCTAATCCTAATTGGAATGCTAACAACGGCGTTGGCCGAATTTACCATTATGTCTCCCCAAACGACACCGACACGACTTTATATACCTTTATTCGCGGCGGCAATTGGCGTCACGGCGCCGATGACGGGGCTTTTACCGTTCATATGAGTCCAATTCCCACAAAACAAAATATTGATGATGTTGGTTTTCGCTGTGTTGCCAATACTTTATGAAAACCATTACAGTCTCCGATTTAATGCAATCAAATTATGTTTATGAATTAACTCAACCAATTGGCAAAAACTTTGATTCAAAGTTTACTCCGGAATTAACCCCCAAACAGTTGTTGTCCCTTGGTGTCTTTGGCGGTAGATATATGACCGATTGCCGTGACGAATTTCCCACTGATTGGTATAGAAATGCCAAACTTTGCCACCAATTTCATGATCCCCAGCTGAATTTTTTTAAGGTGAATGCCAGTCAACCATTATCAGTATGGCGATCAAAAGGCTGGATTCACCCGGACGACCCCCGAGGTTGGTTCCAGTGGTATTGTCGCTATTATTATGGCCGCCGCCACCTCGATGATCAGCGTCAAATCAAGCGCTGGATCGCCATGCGCCGCCACATTGCTCAAATCAAGAAATATTGCCCTGTCGGCGAGTTTCAATGTCGACCTCGACAACGCCAGGCGCTGCTTCATTGGGCTTATGACAGCCGAAAGTTATAAATACCGTTATTCTTTATTCAGTGAGGCCACAATCTTGTCCATTTCAGAAAATAGCGTCATATCATCTGTCGCTGGCGTCACTTCAGTGATATAGCCAAAACTTGTAGGAAACCCAAATTTTGTCCCATTTTTTTCGCAGACAGTCCAATTTGCATTATCGCTTGTTCCCCGTCTAAATATTTTTTGAGTGCCATTAATTTCTACAAAATTACTAAATACTTGCGCCATATCTTGGGGTGGATCACCCGCAAATAAACATGGTCCACCTCCGCCGGGTCCTGAAGAAATAGTGATCGAAAAAGCTGCTTTAGTCAGTGTTAATTTTCCAGTTGATTCGTTCTTATTCCAACCTGGCAACAACATCAAACTATATTTCCCTGACGAATATAACGACCCGCTAGCGGTTGGCGATGGTAATGTTACAGTTGGAGATGGTAGCACCTCAGTTGTTGGTGTTAAAGTCGGGGTAACCACCATAGCCACCGGAGTTTGTTTGTTCAACGTCCCGTAGTAATAAGCTCCGGCCGCTAATCCTCCCACCACCATTAATCCTAATAAAACTTTTCCTAATCCTGCAAAAAACTTATCACTGTTACTCATACCAATATAGTAGCATTTAAAGGATGTAGAATAAACTATGATCAAACTTTATTTCATTTCTCTGTTTGTATTTTTAGGCATCGATTCGATTTGGTTGTTGTTTATTGCTAAAAAATTCTATGCCGACCAACTTGGCTATTTAATGGCCAAAACTCCCAATCTTATTGCCGCCCTAATTTTTTATTTACTCTTTATTGTTGGTGTTGTTTTCCTGGTTCTGGCCCCGGCTCTAAAAAATAATTCCTTATCACAGGCTATTCTAATGGGTGCCTTATTTGGTCTCTGCAGTTACGCCACCTACGATTTAACCAATTTGGCCACTATCAAAGACTGGCCAATAATTATTACCATCATCGATATGATTTGGGGCACCACTCTTTCCGCAATTGTCGCCGGCGTTAGTTTTTCTATTTTTCAATGGTGGCATTAATCGTTCTCATTATTTTTCTTTTTATGACCTTGGCCTTCATTTTGGCCATTATTTTCAAACGTAATGATATTGCTGATGTTGCTTGGGGGCTGGGCTTTATTGTCGTGGCCATTTTCAATACCCTTTATTATCCTCAAACAAATACTTATATTATTACAATTCTCACCGCCATTTGGGGCCTTCGCCTTGCCTCTCATATTTTTCAACGTTTACGTTCCCGTCCTGAAGATTTTCGCTATCAGCAATGGCGTACCGACTGGGGCAAATATTTTTATATTCGCAGTTATTTACAAGTTTTTTTACTCCAAGGTTTCTTTATGTTGCTCATTTCCCTACCGGTAATTCTCGCTGGTTATACTTTTACCTACCTCGGCATATTTGTTTGGTTAATTGGTTTCTTTTTCGAATCGGTTGGCGACAAACAACTAGCTGAATTTATAAAAAATACCAATAATAAAGGCAAAGTTATGAATCAGGGTTTGTGGGCTTATACTCGTCATCCCAACTATTTTGGTGAAGTGGCTATGTGGTGGGGCATTTGGCTAATCAGTGGTAATCCCCTGGCAGTTATTGGCCCGCTCACTATTTCTTTTTTAATTATCTTTGTCTCCGGTATTCCCTTACTTGAAAAAAAATATCAAAACGACCCAGCCTATCAAAACTACAAATCCCATACCAGTGTTTTTTTTCCTTGGTTTAAACATTGACAAAACGCGACTTCGAACTATAATCAGGTCAAATATGAGTCAAAAAAGCATTAATTTTCCACATGATAATTTTCCAGACGATGTTTCTGGAAACGGTACGGCCGCAGAACTTGCAGCTTTAATGCAAATTCGAGGTAACAAACCATATACAGAAGTCAAACTAGAACAAAGTATCTTTTTAGGCGAACAAGTCGGATCATTTGGTCAGTTCCAATGTTTGAGAGGACAAAAACCTGAAATATCCATTAGTTATATTGCCGATGGCAATGGTGGTGGAATGATTGATGAAAACCCATCAAAGAGTTATCCTTCCATTAGAAACTAGAGTTAGTTGGGTTATTCACAAGGCAGAAAACTAGTTTTTCTTCAATTTTGCCCAAATTGCTACCCCGACACTAACCACCGTCACGTACAATGATCCAATATATACACCCTCATAATACTTAAATTGTCGCCAATAAAAACCCATACAGGTTGGTGGATCACCATTAGCTCCACAAATTTTTACAAATTCATTGTAAGTCGAGGTTGACGTCTGCCACAAAGCATAGAGCGCCAAGGTAAGTGCAAATCCCCCAATAATCATCGCTACCTCCATTACTGTATTGTCTTTTTCCACTGTCTTAACTTTTTTCTTCATAACTTATTATAATCAATTATGACTAAAATTGATTGGAAGAAACTACTCTTCTCTATATTTATGACCCAAATAGCTGGCGGTATCGGCGCCATTGCCACTACTCCCAAAATTACCACCTGGTACGCTCACCTCAATCAACCCAGTTTTCGCCCCCCCAATTGGCTATTTGGCCCGGTTTGGACTCTCCTCTATTTATTAATGGGCATTGCTTTTTATTTAGTTTTTACTTCAAAAAAACCTACTAAACTCAAATCGCCTGCATTGCAAATGTTTTTAATTCAACTCGGTCTCAACGTCGCCTGGTCTTTCTTATTTTTCGGACTCGAAAATCCCCTTTTTGGTTTAATTTGCATTGCCTTTTTGTGGTGGACAATTTTCCAAACCATTCTTAAATTCCATAAAGTTTCCCCATTGTCCACATATCTTTTGTATCCCTATCTCGCCTGGGTCTCCTTCGCCTCATTATTAAATTTCGCCATTTTTTGGCTGAATTAATTTATTTCACCAGTCCGCCCACCACCATCGACAACACGCTCATGACGATGCTGGCGATCAAAGTTGTTCCAAACGAAGCGCTACTCACTCCCGGCACAAATCTAATCGCCAATTGCAACACAATTGCGTTAATCACTAATGTAAATAGTCCTAAAGACAGAATATTTATTGGTAACGTCAACAGTAATAAAATTGGTTTTACCAATATATTAAACAACCCCAAAATTAATACCAATACCAAAGCACTCATCAAATCCCCCACTACAAATCCTGGTACTAAATATGCCGTCGCTAAAATTACTAACGCCCTTAATATCCAATTGACCAATGTATTCATAACTCTATTATAATCTATTTGTGATCATTGATTATTTGCTTATTGTTGCCTTAGTAGTTTCTCTGATTTTACGCTCCAACACTCTTTTAATCGTCTTTGGTATTGCTGGAGTTGCCCCTGTTTTAATTAGTGCTGTCAAATCTCTTTTAAATAAAAAAATTAACGTTGATCTTCTCGCCTCCATTGCTCTAATTGTTTCTATTCTCCATCATGAGTGGGTCTCCGTCGCCTTCATTAATTTAATGATTACCTCGGCTCGTATTTTTGCCCTCTACACTGAAAACCGGGCTCGTCATGCTATCGCCAGTCTTCTTAAGCTTCGCCCCACTACTGTCAAAATTAAACAGCAAAACAGTATTATCGAAATTGCCATTGATCAGGTCAAATCAGGTATGGAGGTTATTATCCAATCCGGCGAACGCATTCCGGTTGACGGTCAAATTATTACCGGTTACGGCGAAGTTGATTGTTCCTCACTTACCGGTGAATCTTTGCCTCTTCACAAAGCTGTTGGTGATCAAGTTTTAAGTTCCACCCTCAATTTAGCTGGATCATTTATTGTTCGAGCCGATAAAGTCGGCGCCAATACCCAATTTGCCAAAATTATTCAATTAATGGAGGAAGCTCAAAGTCAAAAAACTCCCGTTACCACTACCATTGATCGTTTTACCACTTGGTATATTTTAGCTACCTTTTTTGTCACCACTCTTTTATATCTCGCCACCCGTAATCTCAATTTAGTTCTCTCACTTTTGTTGGTCACCTGTGCCGACGATATTGCCGTCGCCATTCCTTTAACTTATTGGGGTGCCATCGCCCGCGCCGCTACCAAAGGAATAATTATCAAAGGTAGCAGTTATCTTGAGGGCCTTGGTCAAATTACCACTCTTTTAGTCGACAAAACCGGCACTCTGACTCGCGGCCAAATTAAGGTTTCTCATATTACCCCAATTGCTAAAACCAGTCATGATGACATCGTCAAAATTGCTGCCTCTATCGAATCAGTTTCCAGCCATCCTCTAGCCAAAGCCATTGTCCGCTACGCCGAGTCGCAACATCTCTCGGTTCACCCCCCCTCCTCATTTAATGAAGTTCCTGGTTTTGGCCTCACTGCCACTCTCAATAAAAATAAGATTGTCGCCGGCAAAATCGAATTTATTAAACAAAATAAAATTCCCATAACTTCCGAAGTCCTCACCCAAATTAATTTAATCGAATCTGAAGGTCACAACATTGTCATTATCGCTAAAAATCGCCAAGTAATCGGACTAATCGGCCTCGGTGACGAAATTAAACCTGGCGTCAAAATGACCATTACCAAACTTCGAAATTTAGGTGTAAGCCAAGTGGTGATGCTTACCGGCGACAATCTCCAAGTTGCCACCACGGTTGCCGCCCAAACCGGCATCACTCAATTTCACGCCGATCTTTTACCTGGCAGCAAACTCGATTATGTCAAAAAATATCTTAATCCTCTTTCTAAAGTTGGCTTTGTCGGTGATGGTGTCAATGATTCCGCCTCAATCGGTTTAGCTGACATCGGCTTTGCCATGGGCGCTATTGGTTCTGATTCCGCCATCGAAGCTGCCGACATCGCCTTAATGGACGATAAATTTATTAAAATCTACGATGCTATTAAGCTTAGCCGCTTTACTCTTAAAATCGCCCGCCAGGATTTTATAATTTGGGGAACAGTTAATTTACTTGGTCTATTTTTAGTTTTTACGGGCGTTCTCAACCCAGCTTCCGCCGCCGCCTACAATTTTATTACCGACTTTTTTCCCCTGCTCAATTCTGTCCGCGTTTTCAAGTACCGTTTCTAAAAATGGTAGAATGAATTAATTATGAATATTCAAATCACCTGTGATGGTTTTGACCTGACCCCGGCTATTAGTGCCCTTGTCCAACAAAAAGTTGATGACCGCTTAGAAAAGCTACTGACCAAATTTGCCCCCGAAATGAAATCCGCCCTTATCAGAATTCAAAAGGATAAGTTTGGAGTTTTTATTGTTAATTTTGATATGAATCTCCCTGGCAAAGAACATGTTTATGCGCAAACTTCCCACAAACTTTTAGAATCTGCCATTATCGACCTCTCCCAAGAAGCCGAGCGCCAAATCGTTAAATACAAATCAACCTTGACTGAACGTAGTCTCATTAACTAACTCTTTGTCTTTTCTTGTTTCACGAACCAAATAGTCATTTAATGGAACGATCACCCCCAGCGGTGTTCTTAGTTCAACTCCACTTGCCGCCAATTTATTAACATATTCTTCTGCTGATTGCCCAGGCGGAACAGTCATTATGATTTTTGGATCAATTCCAAATTCAATAATCATTTGTCATATTTTAACACATCAAATACTCACCCTACCATAAACCTTGATAATCCCCGCAAACTTGGTAAACTACCTACATGGCTAAAGCAAAAAAAACACCTCGTATCTTAATCGCCCTTTGTTGCGCAGTTTGTGGCGCTCAGAACTATTTAAGCGAGAAAAACAAAACCAACACTCCTGATAAACTCAAATTCAACAAATACTGCAATTGGTGCAAAAAACGAACTGAACACAAAGAAAGCACCAAGCTCAAATAATGTCGTCGTTGGAAAGTATTTACATTTCGCCGCTCGAACTTTGTAATTTGGCCTGTCTTTACTGCTACACCAACAAGACAAAAAGTATTTTAACCAACCAACAAATTTTAGATTTTGTTGCCAATTACCAAAAACTAACTCCGTTAAAATCCATCATCTTTTGCGGTGGCGAAGTCTTTACGCTTCCCAAATTTCCCGGACTAATCAACCAACTCCAAGAACAGAATATTTTTATTTCTGTCATCACTAATGGCACTGTCGACAAGCTCGACCAAATTTCTCAACCCCATAATTGCCAACTAATCGTTTCTTTTGATGGCCCCGAAGTCATTCATGACCAAAATCGTGGTGCCGGCAATTTTGCCAAATCGCAAGCTTTTGTGAACAAAGCCCTTAAGTTAGGCTTTCCTGTTGAAATATTTTACCTAATTACTAAAGATTCCTATCCTTACAAAGACTCACTCGACATCCTTGGCCAGCACAAAACCTATCTTACCGATCGACTCGGTTCCTTAACTAAAGACCAAGTTAAAGACATTCGTCAAAATTATCCCTGCTACCCTCCCAAAGATTTCGGCTGCAATATTTTTTCCCTCCAATCCGATGGCGAATTTTATGGCTGCTGTGAAACCACCAAATCAATTGGTAATCTTGCCGACCCCCTCGACCAAGTCATCCAAAAATATCTTACTTTAAATCCTGTTTGCAATGATCCAGAATTTAGATGCCATCTATGATGACCCTCGCCGATTTACTAAAATCTACCCGCCAATATTTTTGGGATTTAGACTTTACCGAGGTCGAAGTTCCCTATTTAAATGCCTCGCTTCCCCTTGAATCAAACATTTACTCTTTCACCACTAAATGGACCCATTCCCAGGCCAAATTTTATTTACCAACTTCTCCCGAAATGGCCCTCAAAAAGCATTTGGCAGAACAAAAAACCGACTGTTTTGCCATCAGCCATTGTTTCCGCGACCTGGAAAATTCTGGCCCCCACCACACCCCCGAGTTTTTGATGCTCGAGTATTATTTAGTTAATAAAAATCTTGCCGACCTCCAAGCATCATTAAAAAAATTTTTAAATAATTATTTAAAAATTAACTACTCCGAACTCCGACTGTCTGATGACCTGCCAAATAATGAGCCTGACTTTAATCAGTATTTTCTTAACGACATCGAGGCCAAACTTCCCAAAGACTCTGCTGTGTTTGTTACAGGCTATCCCGCCTTCCTGTCTCCGTTAGCTAAACGCGAAGAATCTGGCGAGGTTAACAATTTTTTTGGAGCATTGCGCAATGAAACAAGTCCCCTTGGGGGAAACGTGGGCAATCCACATTCACCGCGAAAAAAAAATTCGTTAACCAGCAGAAGATTTGAGCTTTATATTAACGGCATTGAAATTGCCAATGGTTGCGAAGAGAATCGCGATGCTGTTTTGATTAATGCCGCTTTTACAGCCGAAAAAATATATCGTCAGCAAAACAACCTGCCCCTACACCCTTATTCTGAAGAATTTATTGCCAATTGTACCTCCCTACCCCCTTGTTGTGGCGTTGGTCTTGGTTTGGAACGATTGTTGATGATCCTAAACCACCAAAATAGTTTATAATTAACTTAACTATGTCCGAATCACAAAAAAACACCCGCGTCAAAGCTCCTCAAAAACCCATGGTTTCTCTACCTCCCAAGCCTTTTACACCTATTTTTCAAAAACCATTTTTCAATAATAAGCAAAAGAGCTTTACCACAGCTTTTCGCACCCAAAGTAAAGGCGGAGGGGGGAAATAATATCAAGCCGGTCGGGTTGTTACTTTTTTTAGCCTTAATTGTCGGATTTCTGAACTTTAACCTTCAGTCATTTTCCCGCCAAGGTAAAATCGACCCTCGTCATCTCACCAACGATTACAATCCTCAAGCCACCTCCGGTATCTTTAACAACCAAATCGTTTCTGTTCCCACCACCAATTCCCAAGTTCTCGGTGACACTATTTCCTTACCCGATGGTAGTTTTAAAACCATCGAGGTCGACTTAACCACCCAGCGCCTCTATGGCTTTGAAAATGGTCAAAAGGTGTTTGACTTTTTAATCTCTTCTGGCACTTACAATCGCACCCCCACTGGCACTTTCTTTGTTTGGGCTAAAGTCAAATCTCACCTTATGACTGGCGGTTCCAAGGAGTTAGGAAATTATTATTATCTACCCAATGTCCCCAATATCTTATTTTTCTACAACGACAATATTAAAAAAGAACAAGGTTTTAGTCTTCACGGCACTTATTGGCACCACAATTTTGGTGTCCCCATGAGCCACGGTTGTATCAACATGTACACTCCCGACTCACTCCAGATTTTCAATTGGGCCAATGTCGGCACCTCCATCACCATCCATGGCAAATACGTCGGGGCCATCTCCCAAAAATAGGCTACTTTGTGGTATAATTACTCAATGAATTCAACTCCCACCTTTGACGTTGGTACCTATATTATTGACTCAGACACTATCTACATCATTACCAAAATTGAACAAGATCGTGTCTATTACAGTCCCGCCGATGTTACCGGTCATCATCCCAGCGTCACTGGTTCGATTCCCACTGCCAACTTAATGTCCTCAGGTTTTCGCCTGCTTTCAACTAAATCTGAAATTAAACAGTTCTATACTGACCTCGCTAAAGCCAAACCTTCCCTTGAAATTATTGATTCTAAATTTTATAAAGATCTCCGTGGCCTAAACAGCCCGCTGCAAATTATTCCCCTTTTAAAACAACTCTGGATCAGTAAAAACAATACCGAAGTATTTTTCTCTGGTAACAATCGCGATAATTTGGAAAACATCATCAACCACCTTTGTTTAGAGTTTAGCTTAGTCACCAAACAATCGCCAGATACTATCCGCAAGAAAATTATCGCTTCCCTGTCCCAAAAATAATTGAATTTGCTGTACCGTTGACCCCAACACCCACATAATTCCATCGGTTATTAACTTGATTATCATCATGGGGTTTATCACCCGCATAAAGCCATTCAATCAAATGTACTGCTTCCATCCGATACCCATAACAAATATTTTCTCCCAACCAAGTAAATCCTAATTTGTTGAAACCATCCTGATTATTCAAATAATCTTCAAATCCCTTATGTCCGTCAGTATTGTGAATTGATGCCAAATAATCGGCCCTAGATTGGGCATAATTGCCTAAGTTATCATTCCAAGTTAATGGCTGTGACCCTCGTCTTATCCGATAAGCATTTAGCGCCGCCAAGATTTCTTTTGGTGTTGCCATCCTCGCATCCTCCCCCACCTTCATTGTCCAAGTATCCTCTCCAATTTGCTTCGCCACCCCCCAAGGACTAGTATCGCCAACTTTATTTACAATTACTTTTACTACTGTTGGCTTTGGCTTAGTAATTGTTTTTGTTGGTTCTGGCGTTACTGTTGGTGTCACCACCTCAATTGTCGGCGTGCTGATCACATAACCCACCATCGGGTCAAGTGGTTTTTTAAGGCTAAACAAACTTGTAATCCAAGCAATTAATAGGGCAATTAACTTCATCTCTATCTTATTTTACCCTAGCCACCAATTTTCTGTTAAAATAAACCCACTTAAGGGCCCATAGCGTAGTTGGTAGCGCGTTCCCATGGCATGGGAGAGGTCAGGGGTTCGAATCCCCTTGGGTCCACAAATTTAAACAGCCATCCCGCAATCGCGGGATTTTTTGTTAAAATCAAAGGCACTAAGCAAACTAGGCCCGTGGTGAAATGGTATCACGAAGGTCTCCAAAACCTTTTTTCCATGTTCGACTCATGGCGGGCCTGCCAAACTTATTAACTTTAATCTATTTTTCGCGGGGTTAACATTCGACACCATTGACCGTGAATCACCAATCTAGGTTTTTCGCCAACTAACAGCTCTATCTTTGTCCCGCGACCGCATCCAAAACAATTTCTTGAACTTTCAACAGTTCCATCAGTTACTAAAGCTGCCGCAGCGTCACACAATTCTTCTCTGGGAACCAGAGCAGTCTGATTTTCATCTGACACCTCAATAGCGTTACTATTTCCTGGCATGAACCATCTTAACACAGACATTCCTATGGTTTATAATCATCTTAATGACCAACAAAATCCTCATCCTTACCGCCTCCGCCTTGTTATTATCCGCCTGTGGCGCTGCTGTTACCCCCACTGCCAATGTTTCGCCTACCATCACTCCAAGTCCTCAAGCCAACGTTTTTACCTCCATCAAAGATGCCATCACCAAAAAACTGACTCTTAAATGCGTATACGATGACAACGGCCAACAAACCACTACCTATATCAACGGTTCACAGGTTCGCTTTTCCGGCACCGGTAAACAAGTTGGAGTTGAAGGCATTATGAAAGACAACAAATTTTACCTTTGGAATGCCACCGACAAAAAAGGCATGGTTTTAGATATCGCCAAAATGCAGGGCGCTAAAATGGGTGAAACTCCAGTCAAAAGTGTCGACGATGTCGTCGCTCAACTTGAAGCTAAGAAAGAAAACTGTTCAGTTTCCCCCGAAAGCAATTCCATGTTTGACTTGCCGACTGATGTCACCTTTTCCTCAGCACCTGACTTTTCCGGCCTTGGCAAATAGTTTTTGCAACAGTTTGCAAATAGTTTGATATAGTGTATAATATCCCATAACAATTAGTTATTATTAAATTGTTATGAAAAAAATATTATCTAGTTTTCTGGTTATTTCTTGTTTTATTTTTCTAGCTTCGTTTGCCAAAGCCGATGATGAAGTACGCAATCTTCAATTAGACACCAAAGCTAAAGCTTTGTCTCAATCTACTTGGGTTGATGATCTTCGATCTGACAATATAATTTTCTCGCCCGCTAGTCAATTCCAAGTTCAGGTTCATGTTAACAATTTAGGTAATCGTACTCAGACTAACATCCATATTACCTCAGTTATACCTTCCACCATTACCTTGGATATGCCCGATTTTACCATCAATCAAATCGCTCCAAGCCAAAGTTATACTCAAACTTTAACCGCTACCGTCAAAGGCACTGCCTATATTTTCAAGAATCTTCAAGCTAACACTCTTAAGTTTCATATGAGTAGTGATGTTGGTTCCAATGGCGACGATAGTGTCACTTTTTACACCGGTAACGGCACCAAAGTGGCTACGGCTTCCGCTTCGACCTCTTCAGCTACCCCAATCCTACCTAAAACCGGTTCCGCAATGGAATTAGTCTTCGGAACTGCGATCGCCCTAGCCACTGGCTACGGTGCACTAAAACTCCGCAATCTAGCACGAGGTTACTAAGTTACTTTAGTTTAATTCAGAAAAGTCCCCACTCCGGTGGGGGCTTTTTTATTACAGGACTACCTACTTATTTTATAGGACGCAAAACATATCTAATATGTCTATGACCTTGACATTATAGGACCTATAAGCTATACTATAGGTTAGAAAATACCTCTTAGCTTATAGCTAGAGGAGAAAATGGAGTTAGGTGGCTCCTCGTCATTTCTAACCCCATTTCTCCTTTGGCTGTCAAGCCAAAATCTATCGAGGCTTCCTCGAACACAGCGTTTGAGATTAGTTGAAGTAGATGCCCTTTAACAATCTTTTTCTTCAATTTCTTTCTCATCCTTAAAGGTGAGTTCATTTTTTTCAAATTTGAATGGTTGGTAGGGTTCATTTAGTCGATATTCCCCTGTCGGTTAAACGAACCCTATCAAAAGGAGAGGTGTTCAAAAACGTTAAGGTTACTCTATACGTAGAGCATCCTGATCACACTGGTGATCTCAAAGTCTTATCCAAACAATCGTTCTCGATTGGCCTGATGCCCCTAAAAGGAGGCTTCTTTATGACAGGCCAAAACCAATCCCAAGCTCGGAAGGCATTTATTCAGAGACGCCAAAAGCGTGCTCTTCAAGCCCTCCCAGCTCCTATTTTCAAAAAAAAGGAAAAAAACATGAACAACCCTAATAACACCGAACACGTACCTGCAGTGCAGAACAATGACTGGCGCAAGTGGCTCGGTTGGGCATTTGGCTGTGGATGTGCGACACTTCTGGCAATTATTCTTTGCCTGGTACTGGTCGGCGCACTGTCCTACATTTCCACCCACGGTTGGGTTACGGTCGAAACCACCCCGGCCCCCGTTGTGTCCGCTCCCTCCGCCCCCAGCTCGCCCGCATTGGCAACCTCGTGTGGAACTTGGAACACTGCCGCCAAAACTACCAATTGGCTGGTTCCCGGATCCACTGCTCGCGGCGATGTCAAAGCTAATGGCGTAATTTATTACGACAACGGCGTTGGCGAAGGCACCTCGGTAATCAACCTCAGCTCTAAACCAGTTGAGATCTATGCCGAATGGGGCTCTGGTTGTGAAACTTCAACAGACATCAAATACTTGGTCAATAAGGATTTGATGGATGGTTGTGGATCGCAATGCAAAGTGGCCAGGATCGTTACTATCACCAACTCGGGCATCACCCAGAAACCCTACACCGAGCCGGTGAAGTAAGTCGTGATTTTTCACCAAAAAGCTTCTTATGGTTCCGCACCTACCCAATTTAGCTTCTCACCACATCATGTGTTGAGTTTAAGGCCAAAAGGTGCAAAGGAGAAAGAAAGAAAAAGAAGAAAAAGATTAGAAGTTCCCCGCCGCTGCGGGGCTGATGAGTGCCTAATAACAGGCCGAAACTTCTTTTACATAACTTTCATTAAATAGAGATTCTGCTGGTTTGGCAAATTAAATTCCTTTATTAGCGAAAATTTATCCGGGTTGTCCCATACATAATCTCTAGCTTGTTTTAAGTCCTCCAAATTAGTTGCATAAAATGGCGCCGGTTCCGTCACCTTATCCATCAACAAGACTGCATTGTAGCTTTTCCAGTCACTAAAGTTTGGCTCATAAATCGAATGCATTTCCAAAATCTGATCCTCCTTGCTTGACAGTGTCTCCCGATAAAACTTCATATTATTATCGTTTATTTCTGCACTATCAGTCAGCACCAACACTTTCGACTTTTTGCCACCATTAAACGCCATCATTTCTTTAACTATTTCCTTATTTGGCCAAACAGTTGAACTAGCCGCCCGCACTGGATAATCCGCAAAATTAATCCAATTTACATCGCCCATTAAAAATGTTGGGGTCGACACTATTACCGGTTTTTTAATCGGCCAACCAAATGAATTTTCCCAATAGTTGAATAACAAATACATAAATAGCACACCTACCGCCATTTTGTTTTTTGCCTTTTTTATTGACTCTCCTAACCACAATGCTAACACCGGCAATATTGGCATGGTAAACCTAAAGTCTTTATTTCTGATAATCGTAAAAATTACATACACCAATATCACCCACCACATTAAGTCTCGATTCTTCGGGTTCCTCTCTATCTTAAACCAAGAAATAACACAAGCTATTGCCAACACCGGCCCAGCTTGATTCAAGAAAAATAGTCGAAAGTAGTGAATCCAGGTCACCCAGTTGCTTAAGTCCATCGGATCAGTTAACTTTTCTCCTTGCCCGGCCAAGCCAGTCAAATATTGATAAATATTTTGCCAATTAATCCCCCACCACCACCCTACTGCCAACATATAAATTGCTCCTGCGATTACCAACTTCATCCACAATTCCTTACTCTTAAAGTTTTGAATTAGCGAGATTAGCACCATCGGAGCAAAGTAAATAAAGCCATTTAACTTAGTTAGACTCGCCAAAACTAGCATTAATAGCCACCTCCAATCGTTCTTTTTTAGCCAAAAATACAATCCCCAAATTACAAACACTGTCAATGGTAAATCCAAAAGAAAATTTCGGGAAATATCGTAAACTACCGGAAATAAGGAAAAAATTACTGCCGGCCAAAAACCTCCCAACATCCACACTCCAACTATCGCCAATACTAAAAAAACACTATTCATCGCCGTCACTGCTGCCACACTTGTCCCCAAAACCAGTGACCATAATCCGCCAATAACATAAATCAGCGGTGGGTAACCCCCAAACGACTTTATTAGGTCGACCAGATTACCCCAAAAAATCCCCCGCAAAAATTGATTAACCAATATTACCGACCTCAAATGCGCCGCCTGATCCCATGCCGGCGGAGTTTTATCAATTGTTAGCCACACCAGATTCACTCCCACCAAAAATAACAGCCACAGCCACAACTTTTTCATCATTTTAGTATAAACTATTTATAGTGAAAAAAATCCTGTCCTCGCCACTATTTTATCCTCTGCTTTTAGTCTTAATTTGCCTTTTCATCGTCTATATAAACTACACCCCGGGTACTTTTTTAACCGGCTGGGACACTCTCCACCCCGAGTTCAACTTTTCCCTCAATTTTGCCCGCCTTTTTTGGGGCGTCTGGCGCTCGGAACAGGGTTTTGGCGCCGTCTCCGGCCACTCAGCCATGGCCGATTTACCTCGAGTCATTATTCTTTGGTTATTTCACTTCATTTTTAATCTTTCCTTTCTGCGTTATGCTTATATTTTCCTTTGCTTAATTCTCGGCCCGCTCGGATTTTATTTTTTAATCAAACATCTCTTCCACGGATTACATATTATAGATTACGGTTTACGAAACTTAGCTTTCGTTGGAGCTTTAGTTTACTTGTTCAATTTCGGCACTGTCCAACAATTCTATGTTCCGTTCGAAATGTTCCCCACCCAATGGGCTTTCTTGCCTTGGATTATTCTCTCTTCCCTAAAGTACCTTCATAAACCATCTAAATTTGGGCTTTTAGTTTTTGGATTTTGGACTTTAATGTCGACTCCCCAGGCGTACGCCGCCCACCTTTGGTACCCTTTTTTTGGAGCGTTTTGTCTGTTCGTTTTAATTTATAAATTTAATAAACATTCTTTTTATTTAATCTTAATCACACTCTTAATCAATTCTTTTTGGCTCCTGCCTAATTTGTATTACATCAAAACTTCCTCTTGGATTCCCCAACAAAATCAACAAAATCGCCTTCACTCTCAAGAGTTCCTACTTAAAAATCGTCAGACCGGCAACCTTGTCGATTCCACCTTAATCAAGGGATTTTATTTCGACTGGCAAATCTACAATTTTTCAGATAAAAAATTCCAACAATTGATGCCTCAATGGCGTGATCACTCGCAGAATTTAGATGTCAAAATTATTGGCTATTCGCTATTTTTGCTTAGCCTTTTTGGTCTAATTTTTGCTATTTGTCAAAAAAACCGCCTCCTCCTTTCCCTGTCTCCTTTTTTTATTATTCCCTTTATCTTGCTTAGTAATACCACCTTTCCCTTTAACTTTATCTTTGATTTCCTCCTCAAAATTCCCCTCTTAGCCGAAATCCTTCGTTTCATCTTTACCAAACTTTCCACTCTTCAAACCTTCGGTCAAGCTATTTTTATTGTTTACTTTCTAAATTTGCTTCAAACAAAATACTCGCCCAAAATTATATTTGGCATAGTAGTCTTGTGTTTGGCCATATACACTGCCCCCATCTTTTCCGGCTATTTGATATCCCCCTTAATCCGCACCCAAATCCCCCAAGAATATTTCCAATTTTGGCAATATATGGGTCAGCAACCTCAAGGCCACATCCTCGCTCTGCCTCTTCACGACCCCGCTGGTTGGACTTACGATTCTTGGGGCTATCAAGGTTCAGGTTTAATTTGGTTTGGGTTACCTCAAAGTATTACCGATCGTGACAACGATCGCTGGCAACCTGTTAACGAAGAGGCCTATCGTGAGTTTACCGTTGCCCTTTATTCCAACAACTCTGTCAATCTCCGTCATTACCTGGCTAAATACAAAATTAGCTATGTTTTCTGGGATAAAAATGTGATGACGACAGAACCCAAAAATCAGGATGAAATTACCTTTAAATACGAAACTAATACAATTATTAATCAACTTATTAACCAAAATATTTTATCTCCCCCGCACCAATTCGGTAATTTATTTATATATCCAGTTAACAACCCGCCAACCTCAATCGAGGTAAATTCCAACCTCCCCAATGTTGTCCCTGCCTACCATTGGCAGTATACCGATGATGCATATCAGAATTCCGATTATCTCACCGACCTCTCTCTGCCCGCACAAACATTTCCTCTTCGCGATGTTCTCAACTCCACCAATCGCCTTGATCTTAACAAATTTGACCCCACCAAAAATAACTTACCCACCACTTCCATTACGGCCTCAGACATCCTTAGTCAGAATCTATCATCACCTAATGTTACCTTTGACTCGAGCAACCGCACTGTTTCTATTTATACCAATAACCAAACTCATGGAGTCAATTTATTCGAGGACTCATTACCCCATCAATCTGGCTATATTGTTGGTATTAAGTCGTTATATTTGTCGGGCATCCCCCTACGTTTTTGTTTTAAAAATACTACTACCGGACTCTGTCTTGTTGAGGATGAACTTTCTCAGACAATTAATTTCGGTTGGGATTATTTTCTCATTCCCCCACAAGATAATGGTTTTGGATACAATATTAGTCTAAATGCTATTTCTTTAGATAATCTTCTTTCGCTAAGCCAGGTTCAGCAAATTACTATTAGTCCCCTTCCGGCCGTTTTCTTACCAACTACCGCCTCTACGACTCTCTACCCAACAAAATTCAATACCTTTTTAAATCAAAGTTTTTACCAAGTTGATTTCAATACGTTTCCCAATAATTCAACCTTGGTTCTTAACCAATCATTTAATCAAGATTGGCTCGCTTTCTATTTTCAAGATCACCAAATTAAATTCTTATCCAATCACATTCTCATCAACAACTGGGCCAATGGCTGGTCTCTGCCGAAAACGGATTACGTATTACCGATTACAGTTTACGTATTTTTTTGGCCTCAACTTCTCGAATTTCTCGGCTTTGGCCTACTTATCGGCACTTTTATTTGGATAATCCGCATGAAGCATAAATAGTCCTTGCAATCCTCCCAATTTAATCTATATTTCAGAATATGAACTTACCTCTGCCCAAACGGATTGCTATTCTTTATGACGATTCTCGTCGTGAATATTTTCCCTCAGAACAGGCTTATCTTTCCTCCGAAGAAGGTAAAGATCGAACCGCTTTAGTTGCCCAGCGCCTTATCAATATGGGCATTGACGCTACCACTTTTCCTGGCAACGCTCAGGTAACCGATAACCTCAAGAAATACAAACCGGATTTTGTTATCAATTGTGTTGACTCCGTCTATGGCCAAGAATATCTTTCTGCCACCATTCCGGCCACTCTCGAGCTTCTCCAAATCCCCTACACCGGTACTGGGGTTATGGGTATGACCATCGGTGCCAACAAATATTTCACCAAAAATATTCTTGAGCAGTGGGGAATTACCACTCCCAAAAGTCAACTTATCAAAGAATCGATTGATGAACTTGACCCCATTCTCGACTTCCCCCTTATTGCCAAATTAAATGATTATCATGGGTCCATTGAAATTAGCGATGCTTCCGTTTGTGAAAATGAAAAAGAACTTCGCGCCAGATTTAAATATCTCCAAGATATTTATCACCAACCCGTATTGGTTGAAGAATATATTGCCGGTCGCGAAGTCTCCGTTCATATTATCGAAGGTATCAACACCAAGGTTTATGCTGGTGAAAAAATATTTATTCCTGAAAACATTGGTAAGTACAACATCGCTACCTTTGATGGCAACTGGGGCGACAAAGATATCTTTACCTATGCTAAATATGATCTCCCCGAACGTATCAAAGACAGCCTTAAACTAGCTTTTGATGCTCTTAAGCTAGAGGATTTCGCTAAATTTGACTTACGAGTTGATGCTTCCGGTCGCCATTACATCATCGATGTCAACACCAACCCTGCTCTTGGCCCGGATGATTGTTCCATTAGCCGAATTTTAGGCCTTTACGATTTAACCTTTGAAGACATTTTACGCAAACTAATTGTTAACACTCTTAGCGACCCTGGCAACAAGCTGCTATCCTAATTCCCACCTTCGTAAATTCTTTTTCCTTCCAGCCTCTGGTGGTCATTGCCGGCGAGCCAATTCGAATTCCTGACGGCTTCAGTGGACCAGCTGTATCGTGGGGAATCGTATTGGCATTAACAATAATGCCGTTTTCTTCTAATTTTTCTGCCATTTCTTTACCCCTACCTTCACCCACAGCCACCACCATTAAATGGTTTTCCGTGCCAAACACTTTAATTTTTTGGTTCTTTAATGTTTCCGCCAAAACCTTGGCATTTTTTACAATTTGTTCTGCATAAATTTTGAACTCGGCCTTACCATCTTCTTCGAAAGCCACCGCCATTGCCGCAATTGTGTTCATATGTGGTCCGCCTTGCATCCCGGGAAATACCGCATTATCAATTTTAGTCGCTAACTTTTCGTCTCTCTCAATACCCCTCTCCGTTACCCCGATAATCGCCCCTCGCGGTCCTCTTAAAGTCTTGTGAGTCGTCGACATAAACACATCCACAAATGGCGCTGGATCAGGATGGACCCCGCCCACAATTAATCCGGCAATATGTGATATATCTGCCACCAGCCAGGCTCCTACCGAATCTGCAATTTTTCTAAATTCATCCCATTTAAATATCCACGGATAGGCGGTTGTCCCCGCATAAATTAACTTTGGTTTTTCATTTTTAACAAACTCAGCTAATTCTTCATAATTAATTTTGCCTTCGGCATCAACGTCATACTGCACGCTATTAAAAAATTTTCCCGAAAAAGTAATCTTGGGATGACCATGAGTTAAATGCCCTCCCGCGCTCAATTTCATTCCACAAATTTTATCCCCGGGATTTAGTAGAGCCATTTGAATGGCACTGTTGGCTGGGCTACCTGAATATGGCTGGACATTTAAGTGGGGTACCCCAAATAATTTCTTGCCTCTGTCGATCGCTAAATTCTCAATTTCATCAATAATTTTGTTCCCTTGGTAATATCTTTTACCCGGATAACCCTCCGCATATTTATTCGATAAATCCGAGGCTAAGGCCATTTTTACCTCTTCTGAAATAAAGTTTTCACTCGGAATCAACTGCACCTGTTCATGTTGTCTTTTTGTTTCCGCCTCAATCAATTCAAAAATTTTATCCATGGGATATTATAACCCCTCGGTTCACCGGCATCGTCCCCAAACCTTTCACTTCCTCGGCCTTTTTTTTCCAAATACAATCCGGTGCCAAACGACAGTCAGGTTTTTGACACAGGGCATTCGGATCACTAACCTCCCCCACGAAACACCCTGCCCGAATTATTTTGTCTTTCACTTTATCTGTCATTTAGGACTCTCCTTTGTATCTCCCCTTTAATTCTTTCATTAACTTCTTCGAATGTTCCTACTCCATCGGTAATCACTCTGGTGCTATCTTTTGAACAGCTAAACCTCTCCAAATAATTAGCTCTAACCCCACGTAAAAACTCCTCTTTTTCAAAAATACTTTGTTGGCCAAATTTTTCCGCGCTATTCAGCTCCATAATTAACTCTTTTGGAAAATCCCTAAAATTCACCTCACCTACTCGCCTACGTTCCAGTCTTTTCATCGCTTCTTCAACTGGCACATCTAAAAGTATATACAAATCGGGTACCAAAATATATCCAGTTCGGGTTAAAATATCTGTAATTTCAATGACTGGGGCTCTTGCTTCGCCAACACTATAGTTAATACTCGCCTCGGAATACCGGTCGCTTATCACCATCGCCCCTCTCTTCAATAATGGCTTAATAAATGCTGTATGGTCAACTCTATCTGCTAAAAATCCTATTTGGGTCGCCATTTTGTCTGACTTTCTTACCTTAAGCTCAACGACCTGATGAATTGTCTCCCCCCACACACCTTCTTTCCAATGCTCTCGTGTCGGTACCACATCCATCCCTGCTGACCTGAAATATTCAGTTAATTGAAGAACCTGAACTGTTTTACCACTACCATCCAATCCATCAATTGCAACAAATATACCTTTTTCACTCATACTGTTAACTCCTGTCAACAAATTGTAACCGGTCATCGACCATAACTTTATCTTTGCTCATATTATTCTTCCTTTTTTATAATCTTCAATCTTCCAACCATAAACCTGTTGTCCACACCACCTTGATCCTTCTGGGCATCGGGGCCTTATTCCGGCCGCCATTCTTACTCCACACGGGGCTAACGCCATTGCTTCGACTTCTGGTATAACCTCAATCGCTTGTTCTACTTGTTCCACAGTTAAAAAGAAGATTTCCTCCTGAGCTGTCAAACACAGTCGCTGTTTCCAACGGTGTAAAAAGTCAAACAAATCCCCCGTCTCAACCACCCGAACACTTAAAGCGTTTGGCAATAACGACAATGCTGCTTCCCGCGGCACGCCTGCTTCCAACATTTTTCTAACATTATCAAATATCACTTCCATTTTTTCCGTATATTGTTTTTTTAATTCCGGGTTGTTTCGAATTGCCAGCGGCGTAACATAATCCGCCGTCCCATCATAAAGAGCTTCCAACGGCGGGGTTGCACTCGCTGTTCTTCGGTGTCGATGTCTTTGTTCATCACCAGCATGTGACATTTTTGTCGAAAACGTCATGTTCACCATTCTCAGGCATTTTGTTAAATGATCATTTATCCCCGTCTCAAATACATCCGCCAATAACGGGTTGCTCTCTGGATCCATTAGTTGTACTAATGCATCATGATCCGACAACTCCGATTTTGGTTTCCCCAAAACATTTCGCACCGCCTTAGCTAACACCTCTCCCGCCCTAGGATCCAACAATTCCAATTTTGAATTTTTCCCCTGCAATTCCTCGTCGAACTCATTTTTTTGACTAATCACAAACTTTTCGTCGGTTCTATAATCCCTTTCAGCTTCTACTGGTAATCTAAGCTCCTTAATAAAATCAGGATCAACTTTAATCACCTCGCTCACCATTTTAGCCACCACATAACGCGATTCATCGCTCACCCCAGGTAAAGCACTCGCCCGCAAAAATCGTAACAATTGAATTTCATTAATACTATAATCTGCCATCGTAAACTGATCAACCGGTAATACATATCTGGCAACTTCTTGGGCTAATTTATCAATCTTTTCTTCTAATCGAATCCGCGTTTTTTCTACTTTCCATCCGTTTTCCGGGTACATTTGGTGAACCATCTCCGAAATTTCTGGTTTAAGTTTATTTAAAAGTTCAAAGTAAGCCTCATTCTCAAAATTCGCCGACTCCACAAACAATCTCCTTTGTTCGGGAGTCAATTCTTTAAATACCAGATAATTTCCTTCTCTTGCTTCAACATAGCGTTGACTTTGCATGTCTGAATTGTAAAAAGGAAACTCGTGAAAAAAATCATGCATCGCGTTTCTCGTTGCTTTCACTTGAAATAAGAAGTTACCGTGCATTCTGGTAGTATGATGGCCTGCGTCCAACGTCGAATCTGCCAATTTTTGAGCCTCTTCTTCAGGACGGAGCTTTATCGCTGATTTTCCGTTATAGTAACACTGATATGCCGTACTTACGGCGATATCCCTAGATCCGAGTCCTGGTACGATTACTGACTGACTGGTCAAGTTCAACACCACTTCAGGCGGATTCTCAAACTTATTCACCAAGTTTAGACAATGTCTCCAATATTCCTCTGCATTTTTCCAAACTTCTGCTTTTTCACTTGCTAAAGTCTCCGGTTTTCCCATTTCACCATTTATACTCGCCGGCCTACTATCAGTTCAACTAGCTTTTCTGTATCAAAAACCATTTCTGCGGTTATTTTTCTTATCAGAGAATTTGTTTTTTATCTTCCCAAGTAAACAACTCCCCTAATGATTTTTCTCCATGAATTCGTTTAATCACTTTCGCCAACAGTGGTGCCATCGATATCACTTCCATTTTTTTACAAATTTTTTCTGGGGGTAATGGTAAAGTATCCGTCACAATCAATTTATCCACACTACTAGTGTCAAATTTCTCTTTGGCATTTCCGGATAATAATCCGTGGGTAGCACAGACAATAATTTCTTTGGCTCCAAACTTTTTCAATGTTTCCGCCGCCGCACAAATTGACCCACCAGTATCAATCATGTCATCAATCATAATTGCTCTTTTCCCCCTCCACTTCACCCACTACATGCGCCACCTCCGCCTCGTTATGAGCTTTACGGATTTTATCAATAATGGCAATTTTTAAACCGAACAAATCCGCCATTTTATTAGCCCTTTTTACCCCGCCGATATCCGGACTAACAATCACCGCGTTTTTCAAATAGCCATTTTTCTTCAAATATTTAGCGATTAGCGGATAGGCCATAAAATGATCCACCGGAATGTCGTAAAATCCCTGGATTTGCTCCGCATGCAAATCAATCGTCACCAATCGTTGTGCCCCGGCCTTAGTAATTAAATCTGCCACCAATTTGGCGGTAATTGGTTCGCGCGAGGACACTTTTCTATCCTGTCGGCTGTAACACAAGTTCGGAGCAATAATGTTGATTCTTCCTGCCGATGCCCGTTTAACTGCATCAATCAGTATTAATAGTTCCATTAACCGGTCGTTAACTTCCGTTCCAAAACTTTGAATTATAAACACATCATTACCTCGCACCTTTTCCTTAATTCGCACATAGATTTCCCCGTTTGCAAAATACTTGTCCTCCACTGCCGTCAGTGGTACCTTCAAAATCCGCGAGATTTCTTGGGACAGCAATGGATGCGATTGACCAGTGATCAACTGCATCTTGGCCATTCTATTTCAGCTCAAAAACAACGGTAACACTTTTCGATACTGTTGAAGTTCCTGGCTCTACCGAAGCGCTTCCTCCACCGACGCTATCTTTGGCCATGGCAAATGCAATTGGATAAACTGCGCCACCTCCATTTTCATTAACCGACATCATTTTCCCTAAACTCCTATTTCCGGCTTTAGCCATGGTCGTTGCCTTTTCTGTGGCATTCTTCACCGCGGCCGCCAACAAATCAGCGCTATTTGCCGCCATGTTGGTATCGTCGACTCGAAAGTTGGGTCCATTAACATTGTTTGCTCCCGATGCATTCAATAAATCATTTAACGCTGTTGATTTAGTTGTATCTCTTAAAGTAATTTCAATTGAATTATTCACATGCCACTGATTAGTTTTTTTTGAAGTTGTCCCCTGCATCATCGGATATACTCCTTGATCTTGGTATGTCGAAATATTTTGGGTTTTAATATCTTTGCTCTCAATTCCAAAATTCTTGATTGCAGTTTGTAGATCGGTCATTTTAGTATTGACTTCTGCCACTGCCGCCTCCTTGGTGTCTTTTACTGATTCAACTCCGGCCGTAAAGCTGGCAATTTGATTATCTTGTTTTTTTGTTGCCTCGCCGGTAACCGTAATTATTTCACTCGGCTGGATGGTAATTCTGCCCCAACTCAAATGTGGTAGTGCATAAACCACTAATAATATTAGTATTCCCCCACCGATAATTTTCTTCATAACCCATTCTAGCATTTTCGCAGTATACTTCATTATGTTTACACCAATTATCGTCCTCATCATCATCTTCTTGTTATTCAAATCAGTCATCATCGTCAATCAATACGAACGTGGTATTGTCCTAACCTTAGGTACTTATTCTTATACTCTCGGCCCCGGTCTTAAATTAGTCTTCCCTCTTTTGCAACGCGTCATCAAAGTTGACATTCGTATCAATACCATCGATATTCCCAAACAGGAAATCATTACCAAGGATAATGTTGCCGTGACCATCAATGCTGTGGTTTATTTTCAAGTCACCCGTGCTGAAGATGCTATTTTGAAAGTTCGCGACTTCACCTATGCCGTTTCTCAATATGCTCAAACCGCCCTCCGCGATGTCATTGGTAGCGTTGAGCTTGATCAATTACTCACCGATCGTCAAAAAATCAGCGACGAAATTCAAAAAATTGTTGATTCCGAAACTGCCGAATGGGGTGTCGACGTCACTGGTATCAAACTTCAAGACATTGCTGTTCCTGACAACATGAAGCAAGTCATGGCCAAGCAAGCTCAAGCCGAGCGCGAACGCCGGGCCACCATTATTCGTGCTGAAGGTGAACTTACCGCCTCTATTAATCTTGGTAAAGCCATGCAAACCCTCGCCAGCACCGGTGCCATCTCTCTACGAACTCTGCAGACTATCGAGAATGCCAGCAACGGCCCCAACAACACCACCATCTTTGGCCTCCCCGTCGAGGTCCTTGAAGGATTCAAAAAATTAGGAAAATAATCAACCACAAGTGCTGCCTGCTTGTTGTTTCGTCAGTCCACAATCTGGACATTCTTCAATCCCTTTTCCCGATTCAATTTTGTAGTGACATCTGGGACAATCAAAAGTTTTTTCTATAAAAATGCTTTTGATGGTCTCCACTCCCCTTTTGAACCAACTAAAAGCACTATTTACAAATCTGCCCACAGTATTTTGTTTGTCACAACCATAAGTTGGCGTCACTATATTTACCATGGGTGCATAGGCATAGTCATACAATCTCTGTAAACCAATCGCTATTCTTTGTGTTACTTTATTTTTCCAACCACTTACTTCATCTATTGCCGCCGAAAATGATCGGTATACCTTTTCCTCATTTAACATAAAATCTTCTCCGAACTTTATTACAAAATCCTTCACAATTATTTCTACAACATTCCTAATATCTTCAATATTAAAATTAACTCCTTCCTTAATTATTCTAAATTTATCTAATATCCCCGCAATATTATTATTTTCCACTACAATTGGCTTTGCCAACATCTGTAAAGGATCGGCCTCGACTTCTCCCGACACTCCTTTATAAATATCAACCATCTTTTCAAAACCGTCACTTATTGTTACTCGTGTCCATGTTACCTCTTCGCCTTTCCTTCTCCATAAATCAATTGCGCTTCCCGGGTAATTTAAACTATCATTTGCCGGGCTAAAATTTAGTACTGTTACATTTTCATTGTCGAGTCCAGCTTCAATTCCTTGCCAAGCCAAATATTCAGCTTTAATTCCTCCTCTTATTACTAGATCTCCAACCCGCTCGCCAGAGATTTCATCAGTAACACTAAAATCTTGCCATTGATAAGTTCTTTGAAACGTATTTAAATTAGCTTCCGCAACAACTGTCGTTTGTTGTTCAACTAATGTTTCAATCCGCTTTTCCTTCGGAAGTTTACTATAATATTTTGTTTCTAATTCCGGATTGTATCCCATATTTACTTTTTGCTCGAAAGTTTTAAGGCTCCGACTTTACGGTTGCGGCACAGTGAGGGAATTGCACCCTACTTCAAAATCTATTTTACACTTCTTTTTCTCGGGCTAACATAAACAAATAATCTGACAATCTATTGATATAGATTAATATGTTTTTATCAATTTTTTCGACTTTGCTTAGTGTCACCAATCGCCTTTCCGCCCGTCGACACACCGTCCTTATCCAATTTAATTTCCGCGCCTCAGGATTTTTAAAAATTAAAAAATTATTTAATTGTTTTAGTTCTTTTTCCAGCTCTCCGATTCTTGTTTCCAATTTCTCGATTCCAGTTTCATAGGTCAGTGTTCCCATGATTTGATACAAATCATTTTGTATCTCTCCATCCTCAACTAATGATTGCAGTTCATCCAGCGTCCCCACAGCTTCTAGCAAGACGCTATCCTTATCAGTTATTTTCCCCAGAAATCGGCTTTTGCCATCATCTCCGGTTTTAGTTGTAATCGTCATATTATAAATTTATCCGGCAAAACCATGTTTTGCTCTGTAGTAACATTCTTTCTTTCTAAAAACGCCTTTTTCACTTCCGGAAGTACCATTTTTCTTTCCCAATCTCTTTTCAACTTTTCTCTATTTCCGGACATCAGTTCTTCAATCGTCTTCTGCGGATTTTCATACCAATATATCGCATAAAAAGGACCTAGTAAATGTGCTGCCCCAACAGCACTACTTAAAATTTGTACTTCAATTTCTTGAGTTGATAAATCAACTTCCCGATGGCTCCCCTCAACTTTGTTTAAACGATTTAATTCATCAATCTCTCCTTTTCCAAAACCCACTTCAGCCATTATCGTCTCAGGAGAGATATCTTGATCCTTCAGAATTTTCTCTAAATCATGAAACCATATCAACGATTCCACCACCTCTTTTTTGGCTTCAGGGTGAAATTCGCATAATTCATGTACTAATTTCTCCACAAATTCTAAATGGTACTTAAAGTACCATTTATTATGTGCAAACCTTTCGTCTGTACATAACTGTTCAACCCGCTTTTTTAAATTAGCTGCATTTTGAATATCCACAGAATGAATTTGAACATTTAAAACACCCCTCCTCGGCGTACAACGGACTGCCGCAATCAGGGCAACTCGAAAACTTACTTTCTGTATCCGCCATTTTCATCTTAAGTTCGCTTAACACTTGTCGCTTAACCTCTTCAGGTTTACCCGCCACAGCTTTAGCGTCGGCGGGCATTTCCAATTTCTCCTTTTCCTCTTCAAACATATCCAATTGCTCACCTTGATGTATTTCCAATAAAGCCTTTCCAACTGCATCAAACATACTCAAAATTGTACTATTCCCCATACCCACTTTCTGGCCGCAAGATATGCCCACCAATTCGTCAGCTACCTCCTTCAAACCAGCTCCATATTTCAGTGCCAAGGACGCCAATCGTCCAGTCACTTCTGCCGACCCCGCCATGTATCCACCCGACTTACCTAAGTTAACGAATACCTCTACCGGTCCATCACCTTCTTCAAAAAATACCGATGTATACACCTTTCCTGCATCACAGGCTTTTCGCAATCTGATTCCTCTCGCCGCTTCCGGCGTCTTCTTTTTGTTTTTTTCGATTGAAGTTTGAAGATTGATATTTGAAGTTTGTTCTTGTTTCACCGGGGCAATCACCTCTTTTTCTCTTGATCCACTCCGATATATAGTTATACCTTTAGTCCCCAGCGAATAGGCCAAACGGTAAGCCGTACGGACATCTTCCACTGTCGCTTCTTTAGCAAAGTTAATAGTTTTGCTCACCGCATTGTCCACAAATTCTTGAAACGCTGCTTGCACCCGTATATGCCATTCCGGACTAATTTCTAGAGCCGTTCTAAACACATTTTTTATATCATCGGGAAGTTCTTCAATCCCCTCCAGTTTACCCCCGTTTTTAACTATCTTGTCCAATAGTTGTTCATTGTACAAATCTCTCTTTTTCAACTCATCCACAAACACTGGATTCATCATGTAGAGAGTCTTGCCTTCAACTGTATTTTTTTGATACCCCAAAGAAAAGGCTGGTTCACATCCCGAACTGGTATCCGCAATCATCGAGATCGTCCCGGTTGGGGCGATTGTCGTTAGCGCCATATTTCTCGGTCTGTACGCCGTATTAGCATAAACACTCACATTCCAGGCAGGAAAAACCCCTCTAACTTGGGCTAATTCTACCGTCGCTTCTTTCGAGGCCTCATCAATAAATTTCATGACTTTTCTCGCCCATGTCACCCCCTCTTCCGAATCATAACGGATACCCAATTTGAACAACATGTCGGCAAAACCCATTACTCCCAATCCAATCCGGCGCGTTTTACTCACCATATCACGAATTTTTTGGACTGGAAAAACATTAACTTCCACCACATTATCCAAAAAGTGAATTGCCTCTTTAGTAACTCTTTTTAATTCTCCCCAATCCAAATCAAAATTTTTTCCGGAAATATTTTTGTCTCCCCTCCTTTCGTCAAAGGAGGGGTCGGGGGTGGATTTCACAAATCTTGCCAAATTAATACTTCCCAAATTACAGGCATCATAAGGCAAAAGTGGTTGTTCTCCACACGGATTTGTCGCTTCAATCCGCCCCATCGCTGGCACCGGATTCGATTTGCTATCATTCATTCGATCGATAAACACCAATCCTGGATCACCATATTGCCAAGCCAACCGGGTTACTAAGTTAAATACTTTATAAGCATTTAACTTCATTGTCACCTGATTATTTCGCGGATTGATTAGTTCATATCCCTCACCCAATTGTGTTGCCTTAGCCCAATCATAGAGTTTAGTTACCCATTCCTCGATAGTTCTCAACCTCAAATCCACATCCCGAATGCCCTCTGCTTTGCGGATTTCTTCCACCACCTCTTCCGGAAAATAATCATCAGTCACAAACTTTTTATCCGGCTCCACTTGTTCCATAAATTTGTTAGTTATCGCCAAAGAAATGTTGAAGTTAGTCAAGCTATATTCATCCAACTTCACCACCGCAAATCGCAATACATCCGGATGGTCCACCGACAACATCCCCATGTTTGCTCCGCGTCTCACTCCTCCCTGTTTGATTTGTGAAGTCACATCGTTGTAGGCCTGCATAAATGACACTGGTCCCACCGTCGTTCCCCCGGATGTTGAAATATAATCCCCGCTTGGTCGTAAACGCGTAAAGGAAAAACCGGTACCACCGCCACTTTTATGGATCTTCGCCATGTCGGTCATTGTTTCCAAAATAGAATCCATCGAATCGTCTACCGGCAATACAAAACAAGCCGATAGTTGTTGGTGTTTTTTACCCGCATTTACCAAACAAGGCGTATTCGGGAAAAATTTCTGTTCTGCCATTAAATTATAAAAAGTACCTGCCTGATTTTCCACTTCTACTTCTGTTTTTCCAAAAACAGCATCCCCTTTGGCAATGTTGTAGCCCACTCGCCACAAGATATCTTTGATTTTTTCTGTCGGTTTGCCATCCTCCCCCTTCATGGCATATCTCGTCTCCGCAATGTACCGGGCATTTTCTGATAAAACTGGCTCAATTAAGTTATTTTGCATTTTTGCTTTTAAAATCACTAATAATTTTTTGAAAATCTTCAATATTTTTGACGTCTAAGTAGATGGTGGCAAACCGAATATATGCCACTGGGTCGATATCTTCCAACTTTTCCATCACCATTTTGCCGATTTCTCGAGAAGGGATTTCCACCGACTCCCAATTCAGCAATTTCATTTCCATTTCGTCGATGATTTTCGATCTTTCGTCTTCAGTTAGCTTCCAACAGGCTTTTTCAAAACAGCGTTCTAATTTTTCCCGACTGTAATCCTCCAGTCGGCCATCCTTTTTAATTACTTTTAACTCAATATTGCCAACTTTCTCGTATGTTGTAAATCTTTTCTTGCACTTCAAACACTCCCTTCTTCTTCGGGTCGCTTTGCCATCATAAGCATCCCTAGATTCAAGAACATTCGATTCATCGTGGTTACAATATGGACACAACATATAGCGGATATCATCCACTATACATACCACCCCTAGCGCCCGTCAACTATCAACAAATATCACATATCCAGTCAATTACTCCCCTTGCGGAGATTGTGAAATAGAATTGCTATTTTACAACTCCTTCCAAGTACTTTGATCCCCCAGTCTAGCTCCTTCACTCTTACGAGTCGTATTATCTGCTTGATCCAATATTTTAAACTGATCACTCCAACGTTGCCTGGCTTCGTCATTTTCTCCAATCATCCACGTTACCATTGTGTTACCACTGTTTTTTTTAGCAACTTCTGAAGCGCTTGGTGGTGGTAAGATACTTTGCCTCGCCAAATTTAATTCTGCAATTTTTTTGCCACCCTTAGTAGCTTCACCATTATATATCTCGTAAGATAAACCAGCACCATCCGTATTTGGAAAACGTCCCGTCAAATGTACTTGAATATCAGCACCATATCTATTCCTTAAGAATCCACCTACTTCACTACCAGCTTGATTTGGAGTATCTAAACTCATCCCTGGATTTAGAGGTTTTTCCTGATCTCTGTTCCCCAAATAAGCAGTAACCATTGGAATTGGATTCAAATCCAATGATCTTTGGGTCTCGAAAATTAAAACATGTTGGTTAAATACGTTACGATTTTCTCTTTGATCTAAGGTTGCCATTAATTGTTTAACTTTTAATACCCAATTTTATCACTTGTTTCAAGTTATAAGCCGATGTAAGCTAAATTATGAAAGACAATCCTTTTGTTAAAGGTTGGAATCCAATCAGCGAAAATTTAAATACAGACCACGCTTTAAGTCGATTTATACCTGCGATTGACATCCCTACCAGCAAAGGTATCGTCCACAGTGTCACATTCAGTGAACTCACACCTCCCGAATGTCACGTTACCATTAATCTCCCTGATGGAAATAACTTCAATAATTATTTCGAAAAGGGAAAAGACGGACTAATGTACAATGTTTACCCTGACGTAACCACCGTAAAATACTTAAATCAGCTCGGGGCAGGTATGGACTATCAAGGTCTAGTTTCCGATACCCCCGAGCCACTTAAACACTTAACTCTGGGTTTATCTGATCAAGACGATGTTCATATTTTTCATTTTCAACTTCCAGATTCGCCAAAATCCATTAATAAAGTTCTTACATTCGTGAAAGATAACGGAAGAGACTCCGAAACAGCAATAATAAATACTGGTTTTAGATGGGCCATTACCGATGCCCCAAAGTCGTCAACTTAACTCGACACAATCCTCCAATCAATTGTTTTTATTGATATAATCCTTCCATGCAGCAGATCATCCAGTTTTTAAAGGAAGTTCGCGTTGAATTCGGCAACATCGCTTGGCCCAAACGCGATTCTTTAATTCAGCTTACTTTTGTGGTAATATCAATCTCCATCATTATCTCCCTGATTTTGGGTGGAGCTGATTTTGTTTTTACCCAAGGGATCAATCTAATTGGTCAACCTCAAGTAAACAATACCCAGCCGGCAGTGGCTCCGATTTTAACCATCGCCCCCACACCTCAGGTTGCCTCTGTAGCTACTGCTACACCAAAAATTAT
>CAIKAI010000116.1 GCA_903825325.1 Candidatus Shapirobacteria bacterium
ATCTCCTGCATCGTCAACAATAATTGCTCTTTACACCCCTCCGCTGAAGATGATCGGGAAGTCGGAAGGCAAAACTAATAATTAATAAATACAGCAGTATAATATTCAGACTACTTTACCTAATAGTAGATCAGAAAAAGAAAGATAACCGAGATCATTTTATTAAAGATTTATGCGCTGCTACTTAAAATAGGGCCCAAAAGGTTATAAACGAAATATTCTCCTTATTTTAGGATTAATCACACCGAAAACACTTTTATTGGCCAAAGTTAAGAATTGGCTTCCCAATGCAAAAGAAGTGATATAAATATAGTGCCAAACCGTTTTACAGGTTTGACACTTTAAGGTTTAACTTGGGCATTATTTCAAATTTGGGTTAAGCAAAAAATCATTGTCAGGTATCGGTGCGAAATAACCACTATGGATAGGTAGAACTAAATTTGCATTTTTGAGTAACAGGGATGTTTTAACTTCAATTTTTCCTGGCACCGGTTACTGTGGGGAATTTTTTATAGAAATTGAGCTCGGAAAAATAGAAGTCCCAAATGTTTTTTAGGCTATTCCAATCTAACCAATTAATCACCCAAGATTCAGGAGTTTAATCAACCAAAAAATAATTGCTGCAAGAGCCATTGATACGGGGATCGTCAGTATCCAGGCATACAACAGTTGAACTGTTACACCCCACCGCACAGCAGAGACTCTTTTTGTCAGGCCAACCCCCATGATGGCACCTGTTATCGTGTGAGTTGTACTGACAGGAATTCCAAATGCCTCTGTTCCAAATAATAACATCGCACCTGCACTTTCTGCAGCAACTCCTTCAAAAGGGGTAAGTTTGGTGATCTTTGATCCCATTGTCCGGACAATCCTCCATCCTCCTATTAATGTTCCTGCTGAAATTGCAGTATAACAACCATAAACAATCCACAATGGAATGGCATGGATTTTACCCTCAACAAACGTGATTTGGGCCCAATGCGGAATTGTGGAGGGGTCGGCAGTTTTAAAATAAACCAGTAAAGTAGCAGAAATAATTCCCATAACCTTTTGAGCATCATTTCCGCCATGCCCGAGGCTAAAGAGTGCCGAGGAGAATAACTGTCCGATTTTAAACCATCGGTGTAATCTGAAAGGATTGAAATTCCTGAAAATCCATAAAAGTCCAACAGAGATAAAATAGGAAAGAAACATTCCAATCATTGGAGCAAGGAATATAAAAGCAGCTATTTTCAAAATCTTATCGGAATGAACGACGCCCCAGCCAGCATAGGCGATCGCTGCGCCGGCAAATCCGCCGACTAAAGTATGTGAAGAGCTTGAAGGAATCCCAAGATACCACGTAAGCAGGTTCCAGGCAATTGCCGCAATCACGCCCGCCAAAATCACCTGAAGATTAATTGCACCCGTATCCACAACCTTTGCGATCGTATCTACAATATGAAGTTCAAATATTGCATATGCGGCAAAGTTGAAAAACGCGGCCCAGATAACTGCCTGTAAAGGAGTTAACACCTTGGTTGATACCACGGTAGCAATTGAATTCGCTGCATCATGAAAACCATTGATAAAGTCGAAGATAAAAGCCAATACAATGATGGCAATTAAAAGTGTAAAGTTCATAACTCCATAAGATTACATTCAAAATTATAATTCGGATGTTACATTACGGTTACATTGATGTTACGTTTATATTACAGTAGCGCTTTAGATAGA
>CAIKAI010000117.1 GCA_903825325.1 Candidatus Shapirobacteria bacterium
TGGGGGATGCCTATCTTGTAATCCTCCTCGGGCTAATCTTAGGTTGGCCGAAAATTTTTCTCGCACTTTTTCTGGCTTTTGCGATCGGAGCAATTTATGGTATAATTCTCATAGGGCTCAAGAAGAAAAAAATGAAAAGTCAGTTGCCATTTGCACCATTTCTCATTGTCGGAACATTTTTGACTCTTTTCTATTATTTCCCCATAACTGATTGGTATTTTGGCTTGTTCTAACTAGCTGCCTTATGCGTAAGAATTTATTTTCAAATAAAAAAGCTAAAGCCACAAATAGACCTGGCTTTACTTTGATTGAATTGATGGCGGTAATCGCTATTATCGGAATAGTTGCTACTATTTCTTGGACTACGCTTGGGGGGGCAAAAAAAACTTCAGATGCTGCTAATGCTTGCGAACAGGTGGCGTCGATGATTAATAAGACTCGCGGGTATGCCTTGTCTGGAAAATTACCGGCTGGAACTGATACGTCCAGCATATCAATAACCGGTGGCAATACCGTAACGATAACAAATCCAGCGGAACCGGCATTTATTATCCCTGGCGGTGTTGTTTGTGATAATGGAAGTTTTTCATATAGAGCTCCTAGTGCAGTCGGTCTTTTTAGCGCGACCAATATCGTTTGCCGTGTTACAGGAGGAACATCAAGAACTGTCGAAGTTCTGCCTCTCAAAGCAGCTTGTATATAGTTTCATATAAAATAAAAATCTAAAATGCGAAAAATGTATGCGAAAAGCGCTCTACGAAAGCGCACATCCGAATAAAATAAAACATGAAAAAAAGTATGCGAAAAGCGCTCTACCTGCCCGCAATGCTACGCAAAACGATGCAGGCGGGCGAAAGCGCACATCCGAATAATAGGGGTTTTATGATGATCGAAGCGGTCTTCTCGATTTTTATCGTGGGAACAATCCTGATTACTTTTATGGCGGTGATGGCCAGCGTCTATCGCACAGAATTTGCCAAGCGTGACTTGATTGTCGCCTCGAATTTGGCGCAGGAGGG
Organism: Candidatus Shapirobacteria bacterium; assembly: GCA_903825325.1. Classification (GTDB taxonomy): domain Bacteria; phylum Patescibacteriota; class Microgenomatia; order UBA12405; family UBA12405; genus UBA2283. The sequence continues at coordinate 1,020 of CAIKAI010000117.1, forward strand.
GATTGAGATTGTGCGAAATATTCGGGATAATAATTGGAAAGCAACTCCGGCAAAAGCGGCCTTTGCGTCGCCGCCTTTCCCTGGAGATGCTAATGGTTATTGTGTTGTGTATAATGGTGATTACCATGTTAATTCGCCGACAACAGTATGTAGTGGCAATCTACTAAACAATAATGGATTCTATGAACATGGATCGGGGACGGCAACAAAATTTTCCAGAAAAGTTAATATTGGTTCCAATCCGGATGGATCTAAATTGATTACAAGTACGGTAACTTGGGATAGCAAAACGATAACTATGACCGATTCTCTGTATGCATGGGGAGATGCGAATTAATCCCCCACCACTTTTTCGCTTTTGAAATGACCACTAACTCTATGAATTATCTCGTTTGAAATAAAAATAAATCCTATGAAGTGCCACGTCTGAATCGCGAACGCGAGCGAAAAAGTGGTGGGGGATAAAGAAATGCAAAAATTTTTGAAGAAAAATAAAAAAAGCCTGCCTGCCAGTAGGCAGGGTCTGACTTTAGTCGAAACAGTCGTTGCGATTGCCATTTTGAGTATTACGATTTTAGCGAGCACAGCTGTTTCTTCCTCATATCTGCGAAGTCGCATGAGCATCAAAAAATATCAAGCCAACAACGAAGAATTATCGCTGGCTTTGAATTATTTGTCTAAAGACATTCGAATGAGTGGTGGATTTTCTGGAGGATCTTATGGTAGCCCTATTTTATCAATGACGTTAGTAAATAATGCAGGCGAGGGTAGCATATTTTATGAATTTACCGGTTCAGAACTTAAGCGAAATGGTGCGGTAGTAGCAAGCAATGTCACTGGAGCTTTTTATGTGCTAGGCGATGCAACGACGATTCCTCGGGTTACAATTAGAATTCAAAAAGAAACTGTTGGTATCTCTCCGGTGAGTGTGCAGACAACCGTTTCTATGCGGACTAAATATAAAGATGGACCATAACTTTTTGAGCGCTAAAAAATGATACATAAGAAGGATCAAAAAAAGAGAAAAAAACAA
>CAIKAI010000118.1 GCA_903825325.1 Candidatus Shapirobacteria bacterium
CCCCAAGTTCCGCCCATGCCCGAAAAAGAAAAACTGGCCCAAGAAAAAACTCTCTTGGGAATTTATGTCACTGAAAACCCTCTGTCTACCATGCTTAAGTCGTTTCAAGGCGCGTCACTTCCCAAAATCAGTGAAATTAGTACCAAACCTGCCAATGCCAATGTTAAATTTGTGGCAGTTATTACCAAAATTAAGGCTATTCGCACCAAAAAAAGTAATGCTCAAATGGCTTTTGTGACTTTAGAAGACCAATCTGGTTCAATCGAAGCGGTTGTTTTCCCCAAAACCTACGACACTTATCACGAAATTCTCACCGAAAACCGTCCTGTCTACCTCGAAGGTAAAATTTCCATTCGTGAAGACGAAACCTCAGTTATGATCGATATAATTTCCGATAATCTTTCCGACACCACCAAAACCTATGATTTTGTTATCAATGTTCCCAAGGGAACTTCTCAAACCAAATTAATGGATTTAAACAACCTCTTAAAGAAAAACCCCAACGGTCACCGTGGTTTAATTATCCTGCCCAATGGCAAAGATATTCCCATTCCCTACGGCGTTAATTATAATGCCGATCTTCAGGAGCAAATCGACACTATTTTAGATTTATAATTTATTACCGGCGCGCACGATAATAAAGTTTAGTGTCCAAAAACTGCTTTCCTCGCCTCAACTTGTGCTCGGGCCTTTTCTTCCTCGGTCATCATTGAACCACCACTAGAATTTTCAGGTGACACAGTTGATAAGTCAGTTGCTCTAACTTCTCTAGCTTTATACGACCCGGAACCTTGTACGGGATTAAAAATTGTCCTGGCCAGTATTTGTTCACATGTTTCTTTTTTATCTGCCATTAATAATTTCACCCCCTTTTACTAAATTTATAAATTTTAGGTAAAAAAAAGCCGCCAACGCGGCGGTGGGGGTAAGTAACAATTATGCATGTCATACTGTTACACTACATTGTATCGCCACCATTATTAAAAAGCAAATTATTGATAACTTGACACTATTAATATAAAATACCCGTCATGTCCCTAACATTTACATACCAAGAACAATTGTTCACCGTCGGTGATACCGTTAAAGTTAACTATAAAATTAAAGAAAAAGATAAAGAACGTCTTCAAGCTTTTGATGGCATTATCCTCGCTATTCGTGGTAAGGGTGAAGTTAAAAGCATTATTGTTCAAAAATCAGCTTCAGATGGCGTCACCGTCGAAAGAATTTTCCCACTTGGAACTCCTTGGATTGAGAGCATCAAAAAGATGCGTTCACCCAAAACTAAGATTCGCCGTTCCAAACTATACTATCTTCGTGACTCCAAAGCCCGAAAAACTGTATAATCCAAGCTTAATCAAGACTCTTTTACTCCTGGGTATTAACACTACTTCTAATTACTTATGTATTATTCTGTGGGCCCTGCGAGGATCGGACTCGCGACCAATTGCTTAAAAGGCAACTGCTCTACCACTGAGCTAAGGACCCAAATTCTTTGTATTATCTCATAGCTACGAAACTTTTCCAATCAACTATTTTTTACCTTCTTCCACATAAAAAGCAATCCACCCGCTTTCTTCATTCTTTGACCCAGGTTGCATAACAGTTCTTGCTTGAGTCTCCGCTACATGCAATCCAATATGAGTTTTACCCGGCGGGGCGATTTGTATTGATGTTGCCAAACGAGAAGCAATTATATGGCCCGGTAAAGATGGGTGTTTTCTAACGGAAAGAAATAGATTGCCAACCTCAACGATACCATCACGCGGATTTACACTATCTAAAATCATAATTCCTCTCTCGCCTTTTGCCAACATTGTTGCCATATAACCGTATAATATCACATATGCACTTGTATGGACTCATCATTGGCATTGCTATTGTCATCGGCCTCAACTACTTTGAAAAACATCAGTCAATATTTCCCAAAAAAAGGTTATATTTCTTTGAAATCGGTCTTATTGTCGCCGCCATAGTCGGCGCCAGAGCTTATCACGTAATCGAACAATGGGACTTCTATTCTCGTAATCCGCTACTAATTCCCCAAACTTGGAATGGGGGGATGGCGATTTATGGCGGTCTAATTGGTGGTCTCCTTTTTGCCTGGGTATTCGTGGGTCGTAAATCATATCTTCAACTTCTTGATTCTATCACTCCTATTTTACCGTTATGCCAAGCCATCGGCCGTCTCGGCAATTATGTTAACCACGAAAATCCTATTTGGTGGCCTGAAGCTCTAGGGGATTTACTTATTTTTTTCATGATCAATAAATTCCCTAAAAATCCTACTGCTAAATATATGATTGGCTACGGCATTATTCGTTTTATCACTGAATTTTGGCGGACCGATACTTGGGTTTATCAAGGTTACAAAATCGGCCAAATTGTCTCTGTCGTTTTTATCCTCATTGGTCTAAGATTAATCTACCGTGAAAGACGACAAATCCCTCAATAGTATTCTGCGCAACACCTTTTGGACGCTTCGTCTCATCTTTCGCTATAACCCGATAATCTTTATTGGTATTGCTGTCAGCCAAGTTTTGACCGCTTCAACGCCTTTTGTTCGCAATAAATTGTTTTCCCAACTTCTTGACGGACTCGTCTATCACCAACAAAACCAACTCATCGGTATATTTGCTCTTTTCATATTTTTTCTAATACTTACCTCATTTTTTTCTTTTGTCCAAAATCAACTTACCCGCATTCTCGACACCAAACTCCAAGGTCAACTCCGCACCTTATTTATCGGAAAAGTTTCTCAACTCGATTATCAACATCTCGAAAGCAAGGAAACCGGCAATCTTATTTCTAAAGTCGATGAAGAATTCGGCTGGCGGATGCGCCAAACTGTCCAAGATGTCAGCAATATTTTTGCCAATTTAATTAGTCTGGCCACCGTCACCATCATTATTTTTCCCCGTTATCCACTTTTATGGATGTTAATTTTCTTGTCACAAATTCCTCAATATTTAATCGAAAGATATTGGGTTCAAAAAGACTGGAAACTTCGTGAAGAAAATAGTGAAAAAAGCAAATTAATGTGGGATCTGAATTATCAACTGCGAACCAAAAACTATTTAGCCGAACTTCGCATCAACAATGCCGTCAGTTTTATGTTTCAAAAATTTCAAGATATCTTTGATTTTTTCACCAATCGTCGGGTCAAACTCAAGGTTGATCAAACCCCCAGCGAACTTGGTCTGATTGTACTCTCTATTGCTGTCAACGGCATTTGTCTTTATGTCTTGATTCAAGACGCCAGCAATAATCTGCTCACCATCGGCTTATTTACTTTCTTTTTTCAAACTATTCAACAGACGGCCGATTTCTTCCGCGGTTTAGTTTACAGTTCGGTCAGCATCACCGAAAATAGCTATCACATTGGCAATTTTCGTCAAATAATTAGCCTCAAAAATATCATTTTGGCTGGCAATCACATCGTTAAAGACCCGGTTCCACCCAAAATTGAATTTGTTAATGTCAGCTTCAAATATCCCGGTTCCAATCGTTTTGTTTATCGCAATTTGAATTTAACTATCAATCCTCAAGAGGAAATCGCCTTTGTTGGTGCCAATGGTGCCGGCAAAAGCACTCTTATCAAGTTAATTTGTCATTTTTATGAGCCCACCTCCGGCGAAATCTTAATTAATGGGGTCAATTTAAAAGAAGTTAAACTAGACAATTGGTATGCAAAACTGTCCTATTTAGCCCAAGAATTTAACCTCTATTACAATTTAAGTCTCCGGGAAAATGTGGCTATCGGCGACCCACAACGTATTGACGATGCTCGGGTCATTAAATCGCTCCACAAAGCCGATGCTGCCTTTGTTAAGCGCTATAAAAAAGGCTTGGACACTCTCATGAGCCAACGCTATGGCGGTGAAGAGCCATCGTGGGGTCAAAGCCAGAAAATTGCCATTTCTCGAGTCTTTTATCGCAATAGCCCCATTGTAATTCTTGACGAACCAACCGCCTCCATCGATGCTGTTTCCGAAAGCAAAATCTTCGATCGATTATACAAAGATATAAAAGGAAGTACTTTAATTATCGTTTCCCATCGTTTTTCCACCGTCCGCAATGCCCAGCGCATAATTGTCATCGACAAAGGTAAAGTGGTCGAGCAGGGGAGTCATCAGCAACTTTTAGCCAACAAAGGTGTCTACGCCCATTCCTTTAACCTCCAAGCCAAAGGCTATAACTAATTATCAAGGCCAAAATCAGAG
>CAIKAI010000119.1 GCA_903825325.1 Candidatus Shapirobacteria bacterium
CGAAGAGATGCAACATGATACTTCACCGCATATAGTTTATTTCGGTGATAAAAAAGTTAAGGCGCAATGTGCTGCATTAGTATTGGGATTTAGCCGTAAAATTTTTATGCAATATTATCCAAATTTTACTCGCTTTGAAGCCAAGGCATTTTTACAGCAAGCATTACAGTTTATGCAAGGTAGTTGCAAGCGTTGTATTATTGATAACACTAGTGTCATTTTAGCTGCTGGAGCTGGTGCTCATGCAATAATAGCACCTGAGATGTTAATGTTCTGTCGCTTTTTTGGATTTGAATTTGTCGCCCACGCTGTCAATAATCCCAATCGCAAAGGGAAAATAGAAAGACCATTTGCTTATGCAGAAAATAACTTTTTGGCTGGGCGAATCTTTACTGATTGGCAAGATTTAAATCAGCAAACCCAACAATGGTGCATTGCTGCTAATCAAAAGCCTAAACGAATATTAGGCATGACACCAGAAGCAGCTTATGTTCAAGAGAAGCCAGCATTGTTAGCTCTGCCCGAGGTAATGCCACCTATTTATAAATGTCTACAGCGCACTGTAGATACTCAGGGTTATATTAATGTTGATACCAATCGTTATTCAGTACCAGAAAAACATATTGGAGATTCGTTAGAAGTGTATCAATATTTAGATAGGATCGAAATCTATCACCAACATCGGTTAATTGCCCAACATCCACGTATTATCGAAAGACTAAATCAGCGTTCTAGTATTAAAGGTCATCATACTAATTTATATAGCCTTGAGAAGCGCCTGGCTTGTAGTGAAGCAGAACGGCAACTTACCGGCATCAACAGCGTACTAGATGCCTACCTTCTCATACTCAAATCACGAGTACGCGGTCGAGGTGAATTGGCTTTTAGAGAACTGCTTATGCTCAAAAGAAATTATCCATTTGAGGCTTTTATCAAGGCTGTTATTTTAGCCAAGCAATATAGTTTATTCGATCTCAAACGATTAGAAAAAATGATTATCAGAGAGATAACAGATAACTTTTTCAATATTTAACAAGGAGATCTACATGTTACAAAAACTTGGGTATTTAATCGAGCAGTTGCATTTAAGCGGTATGGCTGATTCTCTAAAATCAGTTCTTGCAGAAGCGCGGCATCAAGGACAAAGTATTGAAGAAGTATTACAAAAACTTTTAGAAATTGAATATCAATATCGTAATACACGAAGATTAGAGAATCGCTTAAAAGCTGCTAAATTACCTTGGGAATGGAGCATTGATACCTTTCCATTTAAGACCCAACCTGCCGTAAAAAAATCTCAAATTATGTCTCTGGCTAAATTAGAATTTATTACCCATTTAGAGAATGTTATTTTTATTGGCAAACCTGGAACCGGTAAAACCGGATTAGCAATTAGCCTATTGCGTTTAGCGCTAATAAATGGCTACCGCGGTCGTTTCTATAAAGCCCAAGATTTACTAAACGAATTATATGCCTCTTTAGCAGATAGAAGTACTTCAAGGTTATTAAAAACCATAGCGAATTACGACGTCATTGTAATTGATGAGCTAGGCTACCTCACGCTAACCAACGAGCAAATTAACATCTTTTTTAAATTAATCGATATGCGGTATCATAAAAAATCTACCATAATTACTACTAATCTTGATTTTAGTGCTTGGTATGATGTTTTTAAACAAAAAGAACTTGTTGATGCTATGTTAGATCGCCTTAATCATTACTGCACAATCATTAAAATTGATGGTCCCAGTCTCAGAGAACCGAAAC
>CAIKAI010000120.1 GCA_903825325.1 Candidatus Shapirobacteria bacterium
AATTTTCAAAAGAATAGGCAACAGCGACGAGATACCAAGAAAGAATAATCACGAACTGATAATTTATTCGTAAGGTGTTCATTAGGGGGACAAATTGGAAAAAGCTGGGGATTAAGAAAAGAATGATAGAAATAATTACCCAATGGACATTGGTAAACCAATGGGGACGAAGGGCAATGAGAATTTTTTCATTATCGTCTTGTTCGGCAAAGTGAAAAACATGGGGGAAAATAAGGGAGGAAGAAAAGGGACTTTTGGTGTGGCCAAAAATAGAGTAAACGCGATCGGACCAAGGGGTGGCGGTAGTGTCGGGAATGGTGGATGCGATTAAAGGACCAGGAGCGGGAGTGGTTGATGGGCCGGGGGTAGTAGCAGGTGTGGGGGTAGAAGTAACAATTGGGTCGTCTGGAGCGACATTATCGAGGTTGCTGGAACGAGGCATAGTTGATTATATCAAGATTGAGGATGATTTTTTTTAGCTTGTTGCCAATAGACTCCAAAACCGTCTTCAGAACTGCCAAGGCCGGAGTGAATTTCAACATCTTCGCCAGCTAACGACCAGATAAATTCGCGGATATCTAATTCAAAGACGCTACCAGCGTGGGCGAGTTCTTGATTGGATGATTGAAGTAATTGATAAAGATCAGATATCTCGAGTGGACCAGGCTGGGGTCCAATTACTTTTCCATTTTTGTCGACTAGATCCCTGATAACTTCCATTGTTTCAATCCCAAATTTGAGTAGATCAACAGCGTCAAGTTCTCTTTTTTCAATAATGTCACCTTGTTGCCGATTCGTCTTAATGCCGGGAAGATCGACTAAAGTAAAAGTGTTGATAAGTTCTCCTTTAATTTTTATAGCTGGATTTTTTATTCCATAGCCTAAATATTTTTGCCGCATGTTAATTAATATATCTTTTAAACTAACTTGTGGTTTTTGCCAATCAGCTTGAGGAGCCAAATGATGAAATGCCTGAATTTGGGCAAATACTGACTCAAGAATCGGAGTACCGTCGGAATCGATATCATAACCGGTTTGGGATAACGATCCGATTACCCGGGTTAGCGATTGAGGAGAATAGGGATCAGCGTCGGCGATGGTGACATTACCACGCCAATTAGCCGCCCAAATGTTAGCGAGATAAAAAGATTTACCAACCCCAGGCTCGCCAGTAACGCCGAGTATTGCTTCGGGCATATCGTTGGCAGGTTGAAGGTAGTGATCAAAATTAGTTTCGCCGACATTAAGGACGGCGTCGACACCAAGGAGCGGCCCTAAAACTTGAGTGGCTTTGATTATCAACTGACGCTTTTCGGCTGTAAGAGTTTGATAGCTTATATTGGAATAGCCATAGGATTTTAAAACTTCTTCCATGTTTCGTCCCATGTAGGGAAGATGGACGGTAGTTCCGTCATCACTGTTGTTACGAACGGCGATGATACCGTACTCTTTGCCGCCGTAGCCTTTTTCCCGCCAGAGGATTCTGACTTCACCCTTGGCGATTTCTGGACTAGGAATGGAGTCAACTTGTTTTATCTGAGGCTCGGCAAAGACCATTATTTATTTTTTAAAATAAAACCAACTTTAGGAATAGTTTCGATGGTGTATTTTGTTAGTTTGTCGCTAAGGCGGCGCATGGTTTTATTGACGGCCTGGTCAGAAAATTCATCGTATTTACCAATCCCCCATTTGATATCAGAAACTTCGGATTTAGAAATGGAACCATTTTGACTAATCATTTTCTCTAAAATATTTTTTTCAAAAGAGGTTAATTTTTGGGGATTTAATTGATTATTTTCGGTAAAACTTAAATCAAAATTAACGATCAGATTATATCTGTTGGCGACTTTGAAATTTGTCAAATCAGTGAGACCAAGTTTGGCAAGGATGTCGGGATCACATTGATTGATAGCAGTAACGATGGGTTTTTTGATCACTTCAAGCCCATCATCGGCTTTGATGCCATTAACCGCGAGATATTTAATAATTTGAGCGAAGCCGTGGCTAAGTTTAAATATGTTTGTTGTTTCTTCATTGGTTAATTTTGGATTAATCTCCTTAGCTAAAATGGCACTGTCTTTGGCGTCGCGAACTCCAAAATAATAGCGACGATAGGTGTGATTGAGGAAATATGAATTTTTGAAATCAGGAGTATTTAATAAATGGGGAAAGTTAAGGGTAACGGCAAATTTTTCTTCAGGGTTGGCCTGTTTGAATGCCAGTTCGACTTTTTCCAAAATGCCAGGCTCTGACCAATCATAGTTGAGGATGTTATAAGATTTAAATTTATTAGAAGAAAGATATTCAGTGATAAATCGGCCCATACCAGTGCCCGGGAGAGTAATAATTAGCAGATTTGACTTCAATTGACGAGATTGATCGATTTCGGTAGCAAGCAATTTGAAGGCTTGTTGAGACTTAACTTCCATAAATGAATATAGCACAAAGCTACCGGCGGAGCATTTGTCCGGTGTTTGTCCGATGTTTGTTCGGTGAATGTCCGGAATATAAGTTTGTATTATAAGATAATAACCTTAACTTAAATGGAAGATTGCAATAAAGCATTGCTCCTCTTTCAAATAAGAGCACATTAACAAATAGGTTTTAGGGGGACTCCTTGAATCAGAGTTGCCATCAAGAGCGTTTGTTAAATGCTTTTAATGGCAATTCTGCCATTCAAAGGAGAGTATATGAGCAAGTTTCAGAAAGTAGTATTGGGAATTTTTGCCTTTTTAATGGCTGTTATTCTTGGAGCATCCGCTTTAGGATACATGAAACAGCACAAAGGCAAGGTGACATCCACCCCAACTCCAATCGCGACCGTTACCCCAACAAATGCACCCCGGCCTACGGCGACTCAAGTCGTCAGAATTAGCCCTCCTCAAGGTGCTGATTGGGTAGAAGTTGCCAATGACACTGATGGGATTCAATTTTGGATGTTGGACGAAACTCCAAATCCTGATGACTCATTTGGTTGTCAGTACTTTTGGCAAACTCTGTGTTCAAAACACACGATTCGCGTTTACGTAACAGGTAACGGCCAATATTGGTTGAACGGATGGGATATAAACAGCGATAAGCCGACTTTAAGCCAAAAACTTAAAATGGGCGATAATGTCGTTGCTATACCCCAAAATACCCGTTTATCATTTGGAACGTTGCCCACCCACCTCCCCTAAAACCTATTCTCCGAGCCCAGCTCAAATGATTCAGACATTTTGTCTGTTTTGTTTGAGTTTGGGTTCGGAAAGGTTTTCTAGCCCAAAAAGCAATTTTTGGATTAGAGTCGCCTTTGCGACAGAAAGCCCACCATGGCGGTGCCAGCTTTCAGCACATTCACAATTTAGGTTTTAGGGAAAAATATAAAAGGAGAACGGTTATGAAAAGGTTAGTATTGGGTGTGATCCTGTTTGTAATAATTGCTTCGGCGGTGCTGATCGTAGTTTTCCCAAGCGATTATTTCATCGCGGTTGGCGGGAAAGCGAATTTAGTTGTCTCCGGAACTGGAGGATGGTCTGAGTTTATACCGGATGTCACAATTTGCTTATTCAAGCAAGGATATTACAACATTTCTGTCGACACCCGGTGGAACGAGGCCGTCATCATATTCAACCCAGCTGGCGAAGTTTGTGCCGCGGGATAAATAAGAACGCCAAAGGAGACTAAAATGAAAAACCTAAGCAATAAACAAAAGAGCGTTGTTATAGCGGCTTATGGAATCTTCGCGTTGATTTCAATTTACATGATCTGGACACAGGTAGTAGCTCCGCCCTTGAGGTTCTTTTTGGGGCTTGCTAGTCCTGTAATAGATCCAAAAGGATCGACACTGGAGATATTTAGGCGCGAATATAAAGGCAGTTATGCCACCGGTTTTAGTGGGGGGTACTTTGATTTCGAGGCCGATAGAATGGGCTGCACTGCAACAGTGTGCCCAACTAGGGTAACCTTCAGCTTTTATGATATCGACCCAAGTACAAATACCTTTAGGGTTGCCCCCTACAGGCCAGACCTGTGGGTAAACTCCGATGGTAGGTCCATTAAACTTCAAAGCGGGGAGGTGTACCAATTACCAACTTTTGATTTGTTTTGGGTATCTACTGACCCATTCTACAAACCCTAAAACCTATACCCGAGCCTGGCTTAACTTGGTAGACATTGTGTCTATTTTGTTTGAGTTTGGTTCGGGAAGGTTTTTTATATAAGATTCTACTTTTCGAGTCGATGTAATATAGCTGCTGAGGTATTTTGCATAAGATCGGCGACGGCTGGAGCAATGTGGGACGATAATTCTATGTCAATCATCTTTTTCTTGATAGGTTGACCAATCATAGCATCCGCAATATATAGACCCTGTGCTAAAAAGTGTCCCATGAGTGCTGTTGTTTTGGCTGCTTGGATATCAGGATTACCTGCCCCAACTGCAGATGCGGTAAATCCGCCGATATACGTTAAGTCGGCGAGTACTCCGATAACCATAACAAAGTCTAGAAGCGATGCTTGGGCTTTACCTTGATCTCTTATGTCATTGGACATTAATGATAATGTTTTGGCAGCGCTTATACCTCGTTGTTTTAAATTCTCTTGGTCCTGTGCAGAGACTAAATACTCAGAGAGGTCATGAAAGCTGGGAAGTTGGCTGGGTTGGTTGACAATTTCTGGCATAACTAATTCTATTACAATACGACTAAATAGCTAGAAGTGAGTTATCTTTTACCAATTGAGAAATTTGGTTGGCAATTATTGAGGCATTGAATTGGCGAGGCAAATGCAGAAATAAATGTTTGGTGTCAAGTTCTCTTTGATTAAGGCTAAGTTGGGTTTTGTAAGCGATCCAATTGCAGTTATAGGTGCCCATGGACGAGCCGATTTGAAAATAGCTTGAATCATAAATATCAACGGCAGGCATATTTAAATCTAAGAAGATGGGAGAGAACGGATAAATTTCTTGGTCGTTATAGGCATTTTTAGTTTGAGTTTCAATTTTGATTTTGGATAAATGTCGTGTGCCATCACCTAAGCCGATGATTAGTGAATAATTATTGTGTTCAATATATTTATGAAAAAAAGCTTGAGGGAAAAAGAAAACTGGCAGAAAAATTATTTTAGGATTATTTAATAATTTTTGGAGTTCAGATAAGACGCGACGGGAAACGTTGGTCCCCCACTGGTTGGAAAAAGAATAGATAAGAATCATCTCTTTTCCACATTATACAACTGGCCGACGATGGCAATATTAGCCGGTGCGCGGATATTGAAAATGCTTTTGAAGGTGGAACCGTCAAAGCTGATTGAACCAGCATCACCGGAAAAGGAAATGGAATTAGTGCGACCTTCGTTTTTGTTCCAGTCAGTAACTGAGGCAGAAGAGATGGAACTAAACGGATTGCTACCACGATTGCGAAGCTCAGTTTTAACCTGATCGGGACTCCAGGTATCGTTACAGCCCGTAGAATTATTTTTATAACATAAATGGTTTTGAACTGAAGAATCTTTTTGGAAAAGAAGAATGACGTTGACAATATCGGCGACTTCGGATGGTTTAAGCCAGGCTGATTTATTATATTCGGAACGATAACCCTGAGCGGCATAAAAACAGGGGGATTCCCGATCGTACGCTTTGGCAAATAAATCATCGAAAGAATTGATGTCGCCACTGGTATCCCGTAATCTTTTAGTCCAAGGGGTATCCCCTCCCCAAACATCACCGGAAGTAAAAGTATAACCGCCGGCAGTGGAGGCAAACCAGGCTTTGATGGGCTGCCCGCCGTTGGTAATGGTTTTACCCCGGGTAGCGTTGACAGCGGAAATCCAGCGATCATTATTTAATTCTTTTTTAACGACTTGATCAGCCTGACTCGGAGCAAGCCAACCTTTTTCACCGTAAACGCGGAGAGCATATGACCGGGCCGCCATGGCTTGGGCCTGAAGAGCAGCGTCAGGCCAACTTGTGGGCATTTCATAAATATGTTTTAAATACTCTTCAATATTCATTGGTTCGTGATTAAACTGTTGACCAAACTCATTGTGTTGACATCGATTGTTTGCAGATTCTTTTTCGCAGCCAACAATAACTGATTGGCCTTCTTTTCCGCTAGCAAATTCTATGTTCTGATAATAGGCTCGAACAATATCTTCAGCGGATTGACCGGCTTTTGCCCGGCCAAGGGCGCCGTATTGATTTAAACCGACATGATGGGGAATGCCAAATGTAAAAAAAGCAAAACCTGTACCAAACCCGGGATCGATTTTACGGTCATCGGTACACATCATGGCACTTGAAGCAGAAGAAGGAAGGTTCAAACTAGCAATTCTTTGGGCTTCAAGGTTGGTGAGAGATTGATTTAATTGGGCCTTATAGGTTTCGGCTTTTTTAATTTCACCACTTAAGAAACCAAAACGATTTTCAAAACTGGACTTAATACTGGCCAGTTTGACTTTTTGGGCTTCAAGAGCAGTTTTATTTTGATTAATCTGATTTATGTCTTGGGTATAATTGACAATGGTATTGCGGTCAGAGCTGATGATTGACTGCGACCAGGAATATTGTTGGATCAGCGAAGAAGATTGGTCAGAAGCAAAGAAAATCAAAAACGGATTATATTTTTGGGAATTAATGTAATAGCGACGAACCCGTTGACCGAGCAAGATTTGCTGAACTTCGAGATCGGACTGACGATCGATAAGCCGTTGTGACAGGTTATCGACTTGGGTACTAATATTATTAATGGTATTTTTAGTTTGAGTAATTTGGGATTGAAGGTTGGTTGACTCTTTGCGTAGTGGAGCAATAGATTTTTCTAGGTCAGAAATTTGTTTGGTTAGCTGGGCAATTTGGTCGTCGAGGGATTGGGCATGAGAAACAGAAGCGAGGAGCCAGAAACTAGACACTAGAATAAGAAAAACAGCGAAATATTTTGGCACAAATAATTCTACCATCATGATATACTTAGCCATGAAGTTGGCAAGAAATGTGGCGACGATGGCGGTAATGTCCCTAATAAGTCCTGTGTCGGCATATGCGGCAACAGTTACTGATATTTGGTGCGGGTCATCTTTTTGGAGTGTTTTCTTGGGTACGGGAGTATTTAGTGGTGATCCAAAAATTAATACGGCTTTAGGATGCATTCCGATTGCTCCGGCGTCATTTATGCAATGGTTGTTAGGTTGGCTATTGGGGGTGGGTGGGGGAATTTCGTTATTACTGATGATTTATGGTTTCTTTTTGATGACAACCTCAGCAGGTGATCCAAAAGCAGTCCAAGGGGCGCAAGAAACAATAACTTCGGCGATTATGGGATTATTGGTGTCAACATTTTCCTTATTCTTACTAAGATTAATAATGCTAAAAATATTAGTTATCCCGGGTGTAAATTAATATATGTCAATTACATTACCAACTGATAGCGTTTCCACCAAGTTTTCAACGATTGGGTCGTTGGTAGGTGGGTCAGGTGGATTGTTGGCATATGTCTATATTATTGCTGGATTGTGCATGCTGGTTGTGCTAATTCGGGGAGGGATAATTTTAATGACCGCGGCGGGAAATCCAAAAAAATCAGCTGAGGGTTATGGAGATATTACGGCAGCAATAATTGGTTTTGCGATTATATTTTTGTCGTATATCATTGCGCAAATTGTGCAAGTGATGCTGGGAGTGAAGTTCTTGTAGCTTTATTTACCCATGCGGCGCTCGCGTTGTTGGTACCAAAAAATAGCTTTTTCCATCTCTTTGGGGGTGAAGTCAGGCCAAAGGATGTCGGTGAAAAATAATTCGGCGTAGGACATTTGCCAAATTAAAAAATTACTGAGACGGAATTCGCCACCGGGACGGATAATCAGGTCAGGGTCAGGTTGATCTTTGGTATATAAATAGTTGGAAATTAAGTCTTCGGTGATTTTATTTTCGGGAATTTTGTTTTTGATAATTTTTTTAATAGCATTAACGATTTCGTCACGACCACCATAATTAAGGGCAATATTGAACTGAATTTTTTCTTCAACAATCACCATAGCAAGAATTTTTTTGATGGCTTCTTTGACTTTAAAGGGGAATGCTTGAAAATTGCCAAGAACAAAGAACTTGATACCGGAACGGCGGTATTCTTCGGCTTTGGTTTTAACAATGCGAGTTAAAAGATCAAATAGGCCCTTAACTTCGAGAGGTGTACGTTTGCGCCAATTTTCAGTGGAAAGGGCATAGACGGTAAGATGTTTAACGCCGATGTCGCGGCAATATTCAACGATGTGCTGAAGATTTTCAGCACCGGCTTCATGACCTTTACCATCAGGTAGTCCCCTTTCACGAGCCCAGCGACGATTGCCATCCATGATAATGGCAATGTGTTTGGGAAGGTTATTTTGATCAATTTTAAGTTTAGTGACAAATGGGGACATATTAGTTAGTCGGGTAATTATAGCAATTCATGCTTTATTTTCTGGGCGACGGTTTGGGAATCAAGAAAAGTGTTGTCGATAGTTAAACTTTTGACAAAAGGAATGGGAGTTGAGAAATCATATTCTTTTAATAATTTGTCGAGAACTTCGGGATCTTTGACTTTGCCGTATTGCTGGCGGGTATCTTGAGTGACTCGATGTTGGAGTTCTTGAGGAGAGCAAATTAATTGGACAAAACTGACTTTATTGTTGGAGTCTTCAAATAGTTTTACGACTGATTTGACAAAATCGTCGTCGGATCCATAGCCGTAAGCGACCGTAAAAATTAGTCCGGGTAGTTTTTGGTCAATGGCGTGTTGAAAAACATCGAGACGGATTTTTTCGATTAATTTGCCAAACTTATAGCCGGGAAAAACCGAGTTGGCTAAATCGAAAGTAAGATGGTTGTGAAAGACAGGAAACTCGGTGAGAGTAGATAATTCTTTAGCGACCGTTAGTTTACCGGCAGCGGGCGGACCATAGATGAAGATTAAGTGCATGTTTGTATTATCCGCCAAAGGCGGATTGATTTGTATAATGAACGTCAAATCAAAAAAAATCCCCCAATTACGGGGGATTTCTAGTTTACATTCATTTCACTTATTTTTAAGCCAAGTTTGTTAGTACCAGAAAGGTTTTGAGATAAAAACCTCAAAGGAGGTGATCCATCTGCACCTTCCAGTACAGATACCTTGTTACGACTTAACCCTCATCGCTGGATTTACCTTAATTCGGCCAAAGGCCAAACTTTGGGTACCCCCAACTTTGTTGATTTGACGGGCAGTGTGTGCAAGAGGCGAGAACGTATTCACCGCGCGCTGCTGATGCGCGATTACTACCAATTCCGGGTTCATGCAGGCGAGTTTCAGCCTGCAATCCCAACTGAGGAAAGTTTTGTGGGATTAGCTCCACCTCGCGGTTTCGCAACCCATTGTACTCTCCATTGTAGGATGTGTGTAGCCCTGGACATAAGCATCATGCTGACTTGACGTCGTCCCCTCCTTCCTCCTAACAAAATAATGCTAGGCAGTCTCCG
>CAIKAI010000121.1 GCA_903825325.1 Candidatus Shapirobacteria bacterium
ATAGGTTAGGGCAAGTGCAAGATAAGTTGTAATTAGTAAACCGTAATATGTAATAGGCAAAAAGTATTTTTTGTTAATAAAAACAAATAATAAAAACATTAGATAAATCAGTCCAGTAAAAGTAGGGTCAAAAAAGGTGCTGACCAAACGGGACAAATGAGGATCCCAATTTAGAGAATTAAAAAAAGTGAAATCAGGCCAAACGAAGTATTGGTAGAGTCCGAATAATACATTGGCTATAATCGATAAGACGAATAGATACTTAATTTTTTGATTAATTCGAGGTGGATAAATTAGCAATGAAAGCAGACATATCAATCTAATTAAGTAGAATAACGGTTTAATCAATGGATAGCGATAATAGATTAAGTTTGCTAAAAGTGATAGCACGGAGAACAAAACAAACCAAGAAAAGTATTTGTTTTGAGACTTAAGATTCCGACGATGCTCAAAAAGGTTAATCAATGAGAACAAAACGATAAAGAAATCAATCGCCGGAAATGTAACCGGACCAAGGTTGAGACGAGCAAGTTGACCAAAAAAGAAAGCCAGAATTAGCCCAACAAGAATTAGGGATTTAATAAAGTCCATAGTTTGGCCCGAGATAAAAATGAATGAAAGCTCATGCAAAGAGCGAGAATAATACCGGCGGTACCATCGAGAAATCCGAGGAGAATAATATAGTCATAAAAAAATTTGGCCAGAGGATAGATAATTATTTCAAAAATAGTAACTTTAGTCCCGGAGGAAAAAAGTTCTTTGGCACGAAGGTCGGAATAAAAATTAAGCCGAGAGATAAATTGACGCAGATTGCGATTGGGTGTGTGGAGAATTGAATGCGGTGTGGCTTTAACTGGAAGCTGACTATTCCAAATTTCGTGAACAAGACCAGTAAAATGGCCGCTATTTTTGTGGAAAAGACGGATAAATGATTGATTGGCGGTTTCGCCATGCTTTAATTGATGGCCAAGAAAAACATCCTGTCGAGGAAAAGAATAGTTGGTATTTTCGTCAACCTTAAGACGGTTAATAAAAAGAATCATGTCGCGACTGGGTTGTTCGTCAGCATCGATCCATAAAATCAGATGATTGGAACAGTGTGATAGAGCCAAGTTTCTTTGGGTTGAATAATCGCTTTGATTGGATCCTTCAATAATTTTTACTGATAAGCTTTTGCTTTTTAATTTCTTCAACTCGGTAACGGTAGTGTCAGTAGATTGTCCATCAACAACTACGAGTTCATTGACAAGTTTAAGTTTGGTTAGCCAACTCCCCCATTTCTTGATGTTCTCCGCCTCGTTTTTGGTGATTAATAAAAGGGAAATGTTATTCATTGGGGGTGTGGGTAAGAGTGTGATAAATATGTAAGATGTTGTTAGCCGTGTGTGCCCAATTAATTATGTTTCGGGAGTATAAAGTAATATTACTCTTATTATATTCTCGTAATAGTATTTTTTTTGATAAATTTACATTTCTCGGGTAAAGAGCACCATCTAGTCCGTGCGAACAGATTTCTGATGTCCCGCC
>CAIKAI010000122.1 GCA_903825325.1 Candidatus Shapirobacteria bacterium
CTTATCATAAGGACTTCAACCGAAGTTATTAAATAAAATTTGTTCAATTTAGAACAAAACCTCTAATCCCAATAACAGTTGCCCGTGACACAACATACTCACGAGCAACTGCAATCAAACTTCAATTAAATGAATTAAATCTTTGTATGATATAGTTGTCTTAAATATAACCATTCTCTTAAAAAGTTTGACTTATGATAACTAGAAGAATATCAGTATTAATTTTGATGCTGTGTGCATGCAATTTATATGCAGCAGACTTGCCCGTAGATAATTCATCAACTCAAACTGTACCAATAGATACAACCTCGGCAGAAACAAAACAAATAGTTAATTTTGGCACCAAGGTTGTTCAAGGTGGTGTTGATGGGTTGAAGGCAGAAGCAACTTCTTCAGTGAATGCTGGTGCGGTTGGTATCGCAAAATCCTATCTTGAGAAGTACTTCCCTACCGTAGAACTTCAACTCAATATGTTTGATTACAACAAAACACAATCAGGCATTCTAATTGTTGCTCCATTATCTGACCCAGATGATGTTAAGAATACGCTATTCACACAAGACAGTGTTTATCACCAAAACAATAGAACAACCGTTAACCTAGGATTAGGTTATCGTCGCCTTGAGATGGATAACAAACTAATGTTGGGTGTGAATGCATTCTACGACCATGAGTTACCTTATAACAATGCGAGAACAAGTATTGGTTTAGAAGCAAGAAGTACAGTGGGTGAAATCAACTTCAATCAGTACTGGGGTGCATCTGGTTGGAGAGATGGTGCCAACGGTCTGCAAGAGCGTGCTCTAGGCGGGTCAGACTTAGAAGCAGGTGTGCCATTGCCTTACATGAACTGGGCGAAACTCTATGTAAGAGGTTTTATTTGGTATGGAGTTGATGGTGTGAATGACTTAAAAGGAAATGATGTCTCACTTCGTGCTCAGGTGCCTGTTTTGCAAGGTCTTACATTTGAGGCGGGTCGTCGTACATTTACTGATTCAACCCCGAGTGAGAACTTCTTAAAACTCAGTTATAACGTGATGGATTTATTAAAAGCAAAATCCTCTGAACTCTGGATAAGTGAGTCTGCGTATTCAATTGCTTCTATGGAAGAACATCGGTATGACAAAGTCAGACGAGAAAACATCATTGTGAAGCAAACACGAAGTACTAATGATGATGCTAATGGCAATATTGAAATTGGGGGATACTAAATGAAAAAAATAACTTTATTGTTCATTCTGTGTTCTTTCAATTTGCCTGCGTTTGCAGGGAGTAATGCATGTATCCATAGTGGGAAAGTTGATGATCCAATTCCGACAAGCGAATTGTCTTGCTATACAACCCCACAAAACTACGATGTTAAGATTTATGAGGTTGGTTTATGTGACAATTTATCATCGTTAGGAAAACTCTCAGGTACTGTAAATCCTAACGATACGATTGCCTCGAATTGTACAAAGATATTCTACAGTTCAAATGCGGTGGATAAAGAAATAACAAGTTCACTAGGAACTTCAAAATTAACAGGAGGGAAATTCTCATCGATTCAAAAAGACAGAACTTACTCTTATTCGTATGTGAAAATTAGCAATACGGTCTCAACAAAAATGATTACATACATTTCACTACCTAATGCCGGCGGTACAATCATCGGCAGGGCAGATAGTGCATCATATACACCGTTATCCCAAATTGCAGCGTGTTGGACTATTAATTATACATATTTGAGAAGTGTAGGTAATCCAATATCCACAAAGTGCGGGATATCACCTGATGTTAGTTATGGGACGATAGTAGAAACTTTTGATTATTTTGGTGATAGTGTTGACTCTGGTGGTAACGTTATTACGCCTTATTTCACAAATGCAAGTATTGGGTTGCAAAATAATAATGGCACTGCTTATTTGACTATCGGCGGGCATTATTATCAAACGACACAAACTTCAGTACCCGATCGAGCAATCTTCTTTTACCCCTTAGTATCACCAATAGTTGTTCATGATGATAACTACAAACCAACTGTTAAGGTTCTTTTTGAGGTGA
>CAIKAI010000123.1 GCA_903825325.1 Candidatus Shapirobacteria bacterium
GCTGAACTCGACCAGCCCTGACCCCCAACAAAAAAAGGACCCACTTGGGTCCTTTTTTTATCCTTGTTCTTTCACCATTTATCCCAGCCCTACGTCACCATTTATTCAAGCCGGTAACACCATCCAACCAATTCCCGTCTCTTTCACGACATCACCATTTTTTACCTTTAAAATTGTTAAAGGTTTATTGATTTCCACTTTACCGGCCACAACCTTTCCACCATTGTCTTTGGTGTGGACTTCCATTCCCACCACCATCCAGCCCTTCAAATTCGCATCTTTATCTGAAAGCATTACCATTGATGTGTCTACAGACCTTTTTACACTACCGTCGGTACTATAGGTCACCAATCTGGTCACTGTGGGATAGCCAACCCTATCGCCGTTTTTTTCATAAACTGCTTTTCCCCAGTTCAAGGCATTATTAAGCAACAAGTTACCGGCGATCACTGCCTCATGTGTCAAAGTTGTATCTTTTAAAGTATCTGCATCAAATATCGTTCCGGCTGGTTTTTTGCCACCGTTACTGCCTTCTGGTGCTTTAGCAGTTTCCGCCACGACTGTTTGTGTCGCCGCAAAATCCTTAATCGCCTGATTCGTTGATTTTTGATTATTTATCGAATCTTGTGCCGGAGATGAAGCTGGAGTTGGAGCCTGATTGGGATTATTTCTTTGTTGATTGGTTGCACTCTCTACCTGACAGCCAACCAAACCCAACGCCACTCCAAAATTTACAGCCTTCACGACAAAATTTTTAATTCGTTCACTCATATAATCCTATAATGTGTTGCCCGATTTTAACAGTCAGATTAGTGAAAATCAACTACTTATGGGTTTATTGACCACCCACCTGCCCCAATCGGCCAATCCCCTTTTTTTATATCAAACACTGCTTTTCCCTCAGAGTTAACCCCCATATCAATTTTCCAGCCTTTTCGGGGAATCCATATTTCAGAGCCATAACCAATTGCCTGGCTCTTTGTAAAGCGAGTTGTTATCAATGAATTCGCACTTTTAATACTTAATGCATACCCATTATCTGCGGAGAAATTTACCCGACCACCAATAGAATCAGGAAAAATCCAGACAGCAGCTTCAGATCCATTAGTTTTTACGTCACCAATCTGGTTTAACTTTCCATAGAATTCGGCTGCCATTCCCAATATTACACTCACACCTACCGCTATCAGACCTAATTGACACAAAGTTCTTCTATTAAGATGCAAAATTTTACTCATTATTTAGCACCCCTCCCGTTACCACTAAATCTTTAATGGTGTTTTTTCTCAATTTAAAAGCGTCCGAATAGCAAATACTCAAAATTTTTGTTATCGTTAATGTATTCCATACTAAATATGGCCGACTTACCCAATAATTACACCAATTCAGGGCTAGCCTTAATTCAAAGTTGGCTGTCTATTGCCTCTGAACTTTCCTGGATTAAAACAATCGGTCAAATATGGGTTATGGGGCGTAAATTGCTGCATGGGTTATCCAGTGAAGGTATGTATGAAGTTCTTGATTATGAAACAGTGTTGGAAATCAAAGATAAACAAGGTAAAAATGCTGTTTTAAAAAAACATGAAAAAGTGCGCTATCTACAAAATAATATTATTGCCTTTCAAGATCAAGCTTGGGGTGATGGAAAAAGCCTGGTAAATTACCGTTGTAAACCTGGTCTTCCGGTTGACCGGTATCGTTGTGGTTATAAAACCTATATCCTTATTTCCCTACGGAAAGTGAAATGTAAAGGAAATGTAGATAATTTCAATATCGAGTGGAGCATAAAACAGGGTTTTATCGACAGAACCGGGTTTTGGGCCACTGAAATCAGTCATAACATGAAAAATATCACTGTAAAAGTAATTTTTCCAAAGAACCGACCGCCCCAAAATGTCTTTATAGTGGAACGGAACAGACAGAGAACCTTACCATTAGGAGAAGCGGCCAGAGTGCAGTTACCGGATGGGCGATGGTTGCTTTCTTGGGAGAAACATCAACCGCGGCTTTATGAACAATACATCCTCAACTGGGAATGGTAGGTAATCCAAGGGAAAATTTATGATCCAGTTCCGCCGCCGGAACCTTCGCCACCACCAGGCATAGGACACCTCCTTTCTATTCACAAATACAAAATCATTGGAAATTTAGATGAAGTTATTGATAATTATATTTGTTATCGAATATAATTACAATGGATTTTAAAATGTTTTTTAGGTAAACATTTCATTCAGTTTTATTTACTACTTTTAGGGCCTGGTTTATGTTCAATTGCCATATAATGGCTGATCGCCTGGCGGGTGGTAACCCAATTACGACCAATCTTTTTCCCCCACAACTCCCCTTTTCGAATCAAAAGAGCCAAATGTGGTTGTGTCAAACCGCATAATTGAGATGCTTCTTGCAAAGAAATGAGATCATCCAAACGGAATTGGTTTGATGATTCATTTTGTAACGGGTTTGTCATAATAAACGATATTTATTTTGCTGGTTGGATTTTTATTATTAATTATCGAATGTAAACAATTCTTTCACTTCCACGCCCAATACGTCAGCCAATCGCTCCATGGTCGGAAATGACGGGCCACGTTGCCCCCGTTCTATGAGACTAAGGAAATCCAGCGAAATGGTCGCAGCTTCAGCCAATTGTTCCTGTGTCAATGAATGGCTGAGTCTTATGGTGGCAACCTTTTTGCCAAATTTTGCCATTAGAACATTTTTTGTCTTCAATATCTGGCTCCAAACCAGATATTATCGTACCCCAGGTACGGCAATAGATTAACCGACCCAGAGTACGGGTTAACGTAATTTGTTAATTTAAAATGACTTTAGTTCTTTTTTATTGCCCAATTACAGGTAATAAATATAATTAAGAGAGATTAGTATTACAGCGCAAGGTTGGCCTCCAAAGTAGCCAAAAAAGCGAGTTTAGATTTACGATGAGAGCAATAAGCCTGGTAATTGCGCCTTTGATAGTAGGCAACGCGCTGTAAAGCAGCAGCGATATCGAAAACAGGCCTGGGA
>CAIKAI010000124.1 GCA_903825325.1 Candidatus Shapirobacteria bacterium
AAACCTTGGGTTGTTATTAAGGCTGTTTTTGCTACATCTCTTTCCAGCAATATGTTTATGGCAACTGTTGTGCCATGTAAAAACAACTTAGTATCACCTATTTGAGTACCCGATTTGTCCACGCCAGTGATGATTCCCTCCACCAAGCTATTTGGGGTGGTTAAGGTTTTTCCATAATATGACTGGCCAGTCTCTTCATTAAAAGTCACAACATCCGTAAAGGTTCCACCGACATCTGCTGCGACACGGTAATCTTTTTGATAATCCATATTTTCTTTGCGTGTTTATTTGTTATTGATAAAGCTCATAAAACGAGATTACTATACTTTTCAATACCATATAAAGTAAAATTACATACTTTATAAGTATGATTAAATCTAACCGCAAAGCATATAAATCATGGATTTAAAACAACTAAAGTATTTTTTAGCGGTAGCGCAAGAACTTAATATCAGCAGAGCTGCGAAGGTCATCCACATTTCCCAACCACCCCTAACCCGTCAAATAGCAAATTTAGAGCAAGAAGTAGGTGTGAAGTTATTTGAGAGATCTAGATCTGGGGTCAAGCTAACTCAGGCAGGGGAATTACTACTAAAGGATGCCCGTCAAATTTTTGCTCTAGTAGAAAACGCGAAGGAAAAATCAAAAAATGCAGGATTGGGGAGGATTGGCCATATCAATGCAGCAGTTTTTGGCTCCGCTATGTTCGACGCTGTACCGCAATTACTCGCAAATTTCCAAGCTACGCATCCTGGAGTAGAAATCGTACTTCACGTGATGAATAAAGATGCCCAGATTCAAGCATTGTTGGAAAATAAAATAAATATGGGGTTTAACCGCCTTCCAACATTTCACCAAGACATCAAATGTCAAAAAATTAAATCTGAGAAATTAATATTGGCAATACATAAGAAAAATCCACTAGCGAACAGTAAACAAATTGAGATTTCTGATCTTAAAAATATTCCTTTAATACTAATTGCAAGCGGTCCAAGACCCAACTACATTGATGAAGTTCTTGAAATTTATAAAAGCGCAAAACTCAGACCTACTATTTCTCAAACTGCAGAAGATCCAATAACTGGAGTATGTATGGTAGCAGCTGGGTTCGGTATTTGCCTGGTGCCAGAATCAGTTAGTTACGTTAACCTACCTGGAATTGCCTACCTACCAGTTAAAGGTATAGGACTAGGAACTGCAGACCTCTACTGTATACACCGAAGAAACGATGATGAACCGGTAATGGTCGAATTTATTTCTGAGATTAAAAAATTTAAAGCTACTAAAGGCAACATAGGTTAAGCCGATCAACTAGATGGCCAATATTTTCTAGGTAGTTTTTAGACTTGTTGTCTAAGTGAATACCCATTACTCTGGCTTAATTCCAGCATTTTTCATGGCAACTTTCCATCTCTCAACATCCGCCTTTAAATAATTCCCTAAAAAGGCAGGGGTTGCAGAATTTGGCGGCACAATCATCGCGTCCATTTCATTAAAACGCTGGACCAAAATGGGATCCTGTAAAGCTATACCCAAAGATAAAACTAATCGATCAACCACTGGTTTAGGCGTACCCTTAGGAGCATATAAACCATGCCACACTGTCAGTTGAAAACCTGGCATGCCTGATTGATTGAAAGTTGGGGTCTGGGGTAACGAGCTAATACGATCTTTTGTAGCTACAGCAAGTGCTTTTAAGTTTCCGCCTTTAATGTGTTGTAGAGTGCTTGCGGGTTGATCACATATCA
>CAIKAI010000125.1 GCA_903825325.1 Candidatus Shapirobacteria bacterium
CGCAGGCGGAGCTGACCGGAGATATGTCATGAGTGAAGATTTCTTTATCGGGGACAAAGTAATCATAAAAGATTGGTTGGTTGAGGTCGATATCATCGATAGTTTTTGCTTTGAATGTATAAAGGCGTTTGTGGCGGGCGTCGCGGGTAGGGAGGACACAATCGAAAACATTCCAACCCATTTTGACCATGGCGACAATATCTTGAGGTTTGCCGACGCCAAGGCCATACAATAAGTAATTATCAGGAGTATTTTCACCAATAACTCGGGGAATATCTAAGCTGAATTCATTATCATCGGTCATTGGCCAGCCGCCATAACCCAGGCCATCAAAGCCAATTTCGACCAATCTTTGGGTACATTCTTTGCGTAATTCTAGATTATGTCCCCCTTGAACAACGCCGAGAAGATAGGGCATTTTATCTTGCTTATATTTGGAAAATATTTTTTTACATTCTTTGGCCCACATAATAGTTCGCTCGACGGTATCGCGCTGACGTTTCTCATCCGCATTAAGATCGGTGAAATCGTCAAGGCAGACGACCATATCAGTTTGCAGTAGCATTTGGAAATCGATCGACATTTGGGGAGTAAAGAGAATCTTTTTGGAAGTTCCGGGAATTTTAAAATTGACGCCGGCGTCAGATACGGGATTTTTAGTACCATCATGAGTTTTAGCTAAAGACATGACTTGAAAACCGCCCGAGTCGGAAATGACTCCCCCTCCCCAATTCATAAACTTTCGGACACCTTGATGTGCTTTAATTACCGAACCACCGGGGAAATTATTAAGATGAAAAGTGTTGACTAAAATGCCGGGAGTTTTAGTATTGGCAATATCAACCGAGTCGAGAGTTTTTAAAACGGCTCTGGTAGCATCGGGAAAAAAGACAGGCAAAGGAATTTGTTGATGACTAATAGTGTTAAAAAAAAAGGGTTTACTCATTGGTTGTTGGGAAAATGATCTTTTGATTATATAATACAAATACAATTTTGCCGCCATGGTGAAACTGGTATACACGCAAGACTTAAAATCTTGTGCTCTCAACAAGCGTGGGGGTTCGATCCCCTCTGGCGGCACCGGGGATTGGCGCAATTGGCTAGCGCGCACGGTTTGGGACCGTGAGGTTGCTGGTTCGAATCCAGTATCCCCGACCACTGCGGGTATAGTTCATCGGTAGAACGTCAGTTTTCCAAACTGAGGAGGAGGGTCCGATTCCCTCTACCCGCTCCAGATGTGACAGAAATAAACATAAATGTACAGAAAATTACATTAAGTGATACAATCTGCATCAGGTAGCAAAATATATGGCTAATAACGAGATTTTTATTCCACACAGTTTATATTGCGATACGGGGAAAACCCAAGCCACAGTAATGGTTGAGGCTGGTGCTGATATGCGTGATAATGTTGAAGGCTTTGTTGAAGAACCATGTGTTGGCTGCAAACAGTGGTCTAAGGAAAAAGTAAAACGTACGGAGGCTGAGATTAGAGTTGAAACCCTAACTCAATTTGGAAGTGATGACGAAAGCCTTACTGGAATTAGAGATGGTCGAGTAAATCAGCTTGAACAATTACTGGTAGATTTAGCACGTTTCAAAGGCGGTGAGCACAAACTCGTAGTTGGTATGTGCACACCAATAACGAAAAGCGATTTTTAGTTCGGTCCTTGTGGCCAAGATGGATCAGTGGTTAACTGCCAACATTCGCTCCCTTAAAAGGTACTTTCACCTCAGAGATCATTCGGTATGTCCATGATACCATTTTTCGTAACTCTTAAAACTTGGTATTCCAAGTTGGTTTTTCAGAGTATTAAGTTTTAAAATAAGATCAGGAGTAATAAGACGGTACAAGTTAAGAAAAAGCCATAATGGTAACGGTAGGTTCGAGCTGAGTACCGTCCCCAGCTCAGATGAAGTTTAAGAAAATTTTGGGATAATGGTAAAAACGGGATGTTTTTTTAGTTAGTTTTGGTGTAAGATTCCCTCATTTGTTTAACTTATTTAACTATGCCACTTAAAAATGTGCCTTTTGTAGGTCAATTTCAGTAAGGAAAAATGGACGCCGGA
>CAIKAI010000126.1 GCA_903825325.1 Candidatus Shapirobacteria bacterium
GATTAGGATAAAATAATTTTGACAAATGTCTCGTTTTTCTCTTTAATTTTATTAAGGAGGAATCAAATATGCCAGTAAAAAAGAAAAAAGCAGTCAAAAAAGTTGCTAAAAAGAAAGTCGTTAAGAAAAAAGTTGCTAAAAAAGCTACCAAAAAAGTAGCCAAGAAAAAATAAACTGATTTTAAGACTTTTATAAAAAACGGTGCCTTAAACAAGCGCCGTTTTTTGTTCACTCACTTCTTTACGCAACCTCTTCAAACATTTACTACAAAACGAACCAGAAATCTTTTCCTCACCCAAATTAATAGTTACTTTTTGAATATTCGCCTTAAACGTTCTGGCAGTTCGATTCTGCGCGTGTGATCGATTTCGACCGATCTTGGTTCCTTTATCGCATAAGTTACATGTTGGCATGGGTTATACTATAACACATGGATAATATTTTCACCAGCCTTATCTACTTCATCGGCTTGGTTATCGCCTTAACCTTTCACGAATTTTCTCACGCTTTTACCGCCGATAAATTCGGTGACCCCACCCCCCGTGCCTACGGTCGGGTTAGTCTTAATCCGCTTCATCACCTTGATCCACTTGGTACCCTCATGTTACTCGTGGCTCATTTTGGCTGGGGTAAACCAGTGCCTATCGACCCCTACAATCTCACCAAGCGTGAAGAAATCCTAGTTGGACTGGCAGGTCCTGGTAGCAACCTCTTACTAGCTCTAGTATTTTCCCTTGTTTTTCGCTTTTTGCCAGTATATTTTTTGGCTATTTTTGTTCAGACCAATTTAGTTTTGGCCATTTTTAACTTATTACCCATCCCCCCCCTCGATGGCTCAAAAATATTCCTAAATATTTTGCCTGAAGAGCACTCCATTCAATGGCAGCAAGCTTTTGAACAATATGGATTTGTATTATTGGCTGTACTTCTTTTCTTGCCAGTCGGCGGTTCGAACATCATCAATTTGCTAATTTCCCCTATCCTTAACTTTTTGATTCGACTTCTACTTTAGTGTCTTTCACAATCTTATTCAAGCTCGAAAGCATCACTTCAACCTCTTCGTCGCTCATTCCATGACCAGCTGCCCCCTGGCCCAAAGTTTCCATCTCCGCCGCAAAACAACTCACGCAATGTAGTCCATAGTCATAGGTAAGCACCTCAACTAATTCAGGGTACCTTTCGACTATTTCCGACATCAACATATCTTTCGTCACAAAAGTTTGAGTATTATTTTTCATTTTAGATTTCTGCTAATTTAATATTTTTTAGTTCTTTAACGAAGCTGGTCTCTATTTTATCCCAAATTTGGCGAATTTCACACTTTGCTGCTCTGGCACACTGTTCATCCGGACTCAAGCATTTGACCATGTGTTTATTTTCTCCCAATGCATCAAGCAAATCATAGAGTGTCCTATCTTTCCAATCAGGAGACAAGCTGTATCCACCACTTTTTCCTTCTTTGCTGGTAATTATCTCCGCAGTTTTTAAGGCCGAAGCTAATTGGCCCAAAAATCGATAGGGCAGATTCAGCTTCTTAGCCGCTTCAGCTAAAGACACTGTTTTACCACCATTTTTCGCCAAAAAGCTAATAAGGATGATACTATACTCGACTTTCTTTGGAATCGTAATCATGGTATCATTTTACCATCCTATCAAGGGCGATCTTTAAGAAGATGTTTTTTCTAGCTAATCTTCTAAAATGGGAGATCTCGTGTTTAAACGGGTTCGCCTGTTTAGGCCAGTTTTCCCACCGCGTTTTTAAGCGTGGAAAAGTCACTATTGAAGCAACGCCTTTGGTGGGATATTTTGTTTTTTGGGATAATGGTAAAAACGGGATGTTTTTTTAGTTAGTTTTGGTGTAAGATTCCCTCATTTGTTTAACTTATTTAACTATGCCACTTAAAAATGTGCCTTTTGTAGGTCAATTTCAGTAAGGAAAAATGGACGCCGGA
>CAIKAI010000127.1 GCA_903825325.1 Candidatus Shapirobacteria bacterium
AAAACCAACAATTCACTTGAAGGTTCATTTGCTCATTTAAAAGACAAAGTACGACTCCATAGGGGCCTAAAACTAAATCGAAAACTAAAATTAATTAACCAAATTCTGGCTGGAAAAACATCCCAAAATTACCATTAAGCCGGCATTTACACCCTCAGGAAGCCTAAACACTTTAAGTTTACTTCCATCAACTACACCACTCAATAAAATTACCTGTTCCATTACTTAATTATACATTCAGCAAACTAGCCCGTAATCTATTTTAATTCTTCCAATAATTCCTCCGATGTTATCGCCTTTCCGTAAAGCCGGGGAAACGTAAATTTAATCAACAACTTTTGCAGTTCTTGTCGCTCGGGAACGTCGGTCGTCTCAATCAAATCTTTTAAAATCACAAAGTTAAGTCCATGCGAAAAGCCATCAACTATCGATGCCAATACACAACCATCGGTAAATACCCCCGTCATAATGACGTACTTTATTCCCCGAGTTTTTAAATCAGCCAACAACTTACCGTCAGCGAAAACGCTATACGAATTTTTAGTAAAAATTAAGTCAGTCGATTCTGGCTTAACGGCATAAAATTTTTCATCAAAACCATCCGTATTGTCTGAATAATAAATCGCGTCGGGATCGGTATAGAGTTCATTTACATTTTCCGGTAAATTTTCTTTTGTCCATGGGGTTAAGTTGGCAATCACCACTAATCCACCAATTTCTCGGCGATATCTTTGCAAAAATAATTCCAATTTAGGCAACATTTCCCTAATTTTATTAAAACTGATTTTCCATTCTGGAGTTTCACACCGTTCGTCTGCACACGAATTTACTGGGTCGATCACCACTAATGCCGTATTTTTTGGGGTCATATCCGCATATAATTTCATAAGCAATTTTAGCATTCTACATCCAAGTTATAATCAACTGTTACTCTGTACTTTCGACTAGCCAATCTTAAATATTCCCTTCTTAACAAGTCCTGGGCTATCTGCGTTATCCGGTTCCTCTCGCACAATCACATCAGCTTCCAAAAGTCTTCCTATCTCATTTAGGTCATAAGGATTAAAGTTTTCCCCGCTGCGAAGTCGAAACACTTTTAATCCAAATTCAGGACTTTTATTTTTAAAAATATATTGTTCCATAATCTCATTGTACTCCCGTGTTCTTTTTACCGCCTCTGCCGGTTCAACCACCGGTATCATAGACACTCTCCTTGCCCAAGACTCATCCTTATCTAAACTTTTATCAAAAGTAAATTTGGCAAACAACATTTTATCAAATGCCCAAGCATAGCCCATTTCCATGGCCACAGTGCTTCCCACATGTCCGTCAACATTTGCAATATAAGCCAAATCAGCTGCTGCCACTGCCCTTAAAAAACGATTTTCCACTACTTTGATCGGCATCTTTCTCTCACTCAAGAGGGGATTAAATTCTCCTTGAACTCTTTTTCTAAATTGTTTAGCCCGCCCAATGATCACATTACCCGTTTCTGGCGCCAAAACCTCAAGATGCAAGTCTTTAAACTCTTCAATCGTCCGGTCAATTTCTCGCTTAAACTGAAAGCTGCCCATTACTACCGCCGTCATTTTCTCCTTCGACATAGTTTTGCCGATTTTATCACGATCAACTATAATTAACACGATGACCTACACCAATCTTCAAGTTGCCGAATACCTCACCAACATTGCCACGGCTTTAGAAATTCAAAAGGAAAATCGCTTCCGCATTATTGCCTACGAAAATGCCGCTGATACAGCTATAAGCTATGACCAAGATATCTACTCGCTCTGGCAAAAAGATCCCAAGTTATTAGACGACATTCCTAATTTTGGCCAAGCGATTTGCGAAAAAGTTGCTTATCTATTTGCCAAAAACAAACCCCATCCCCACGCTGCCGAAATCTTTAAAACCGTCCACCCGAGCGTCTTCACTTTTACCAAAATCAATGGCATTGGTCCTTTAATTGCCCACAAATTAACTCAGCAACTTAAGTTTTCAAAAGACCCCGAAAAATCTCTCGATCAACTCATTAAATATGCCCAAACCGACAAAATTAAAGTCCTACCTACCTTTGGCGAAAAGTCGCAACAATCAATTCTTGACAACACCTTGGCTTTTCTTGGACGGGGCAAACGCCTGCCCTTAGTCGAAGCCAAAACCATATCAACCAAAATAGTTAAATACTTAAACCAAAAGTTTTCTGATCTTGAATTTATCCCTCTTGGTTCGCTTCGCCGTGAATCCTCCACAGTGGGGGATATCGACATTGCCGTCGCCGCCACCAACGCCGATGAAATCTTAAATTATTTTATTAATTATCCCGAGTCCCTCCAAATAATTGCTCGGGGCACCAGTAAGGCATCACTCCGTTTAATCAATGATTTGCGTATCGATCTAATGATTAAACCTCCCCAATCTTTCGGTGCTTTATTACAACACTTTACCGGCTCCAAACAACACAATATTATATTGCGCAAACACGCCCTTAAGCTCGGATTCAGCTTATCCGAGTATGGTATTAAAGACCTGAAAACCGGTAAAACCCACAAATTTACTGACGAAACCAAATTTTATAATTTTCTTGGCTTAAAATTCATTCCGCCCCAGTTTAGAACCGGTGAAAATGAACTTGAAACTTATAAAATGGTATAATTTACCAGTTAATATTTATCCAAATATCATGTACATCGTCTTAATCGTCATCGCCATCGTTGCCATTTATTTCATTTCTTTCTTTAATGGACTTAAGACTTTGCAAGTCCAAATTACCGCCTCTATCCAGGAAATCGGCAACCAACTTAAGCGGCAATCAAATTTAATTCCTAATCTTGTCGAATCAGTCAAGGGTTATATGAAACATGAAAAGGGGATTTTCGATGATCTTACCTCGGCCCGCAAAATGATCGACCAAGCCAGCGGCACTGATGCTAAAAGCCTCGATAAAGCTCAAGCTTCCATCAATAAAGTCCTCAAATCCATCAACGTTATTATGGAATCCAATCCCGAGATCAAAGCCTCGACTGTGGTGGCCGATTTAATGGAAGAGCTCCGTGACACTGCCGACAAAATTATGTACGCCCGTCGTACATTGATCGATCTTTCCGCTGACTTCAATATTAAAGTCACCACTATTCCCGGAATTTGGATCGCTCCTTCCATGGGCTTTCAACCTGTCAAGGGATTGGACACTCCTGTTACCGGCGACGCCGTGACCGTTTCCGAAGAGGAAACTGTCAGCCCTAAAGTCAATTTAAATTAAAATCTGGTCAACATCTATCAACAAATTAACAATAATAAGTGGCAATCTGGTCTAATTATTAGCCTGTTTGTCGGCTTTATTTGCTTAGCCGTTTATGCCATCGGCTATGCCTTTGGCGATCAGAGTTTTCTTCCCTTTGCCATCGTTTTTTCCCTGGGGTCCGCCGGCTTTAGCTATTTTTGGGGCGACAAAATGGTTCTTGGCCTCAACCACGCCCAACTAGCTTCTCGCAAAGACTATTTTGATTTTTACACGGTTACCGAAAATTTGGCCATGGCCGACCATTTGCCCATGCCCAAAATTTACGTCATCGAATCCGAAGCTATGAATGCCTTTGCTACTGGCCGCGATCCCGAACATGCTGTCGTCTGTGCCACCACTGGTTTATTGGAAAAAATGACTCGCACTGAGCTCGAAGGGGTTATTGGTCATGAACTCTCCCATGTCAAAAACTACGACATCCGTTTAATGACTATTGTTTCCATTCTTATTGGCACTCTCTCGATATTAATTAATATAGCCAGTCGCTCCATGTTTTTCGGCAATGGCCGCCGTAGTAGCGATGATCGCGAAGGCGGCGGTATCTTAATGATTATCGGCATTGTCATGATTATTTTTGCCCCAATTATTGCTCAGCTAATCCAGTTAGCCATTTCGCGTCGCCGTGAATATTTTGCCGATGCCTCTTCAGTTATGCTTACTCGCCAGCCCAGTGGTTTAATTTCCGCCCTTAAAAAACTTGAAGCTGATAATACTCCCCAGCAATTTGCCTCCACTGCCACGGCTTCGTTGTATATATCCAACCCATTTAAAGGCAATAAACTCGCTTCCATGTTCTCTACCCATCCGCCCATCGACGACCGTATCGCCGCACTTGAAGGGATGATGTAATAACCGCACTTTGTTAGTACATTTTAGATTTGATTTACTTTATGACAATTGAAGATTGCAGTTTGAAGATTGATAATTAAGTTATGTCCTTTGTTCATCTTCACGTTCACACTGAATACTCCCTCCTCGATGGGCTGTCCAAAATTAAAAAATTAGTTGGCACTGTCAAAGATATGGGCATGAATGCCGTGGCTATCACTGATCATGGCAATATGTACGGTGTCATCGAATTTTACAAAGCTTGTTTAAAGGCAGAAATTAAACCAATTATTGGCTGCGAGGTTTATATGACTCAAGGCAGTCGTCTCGACAAAACCCCCCAAAACAAGAAAGTTAACCACTTAATTTTGCTCGCCAAAGACAATATAGGATATAAGAATTTAATGAAAATGGTCAGTATTGGCTTTCTTGAAGGTTACTATTACAAACCTCGTATCGACTGGGAAATTTTGGATAAATATCATGAGGGACTGATCTGCACCAGTGCCTGCCTCAATGGGGTCGTTTCTTCCCAATTAAACGATGGCCTACCCGACAAAGCCAAAGAAACCGCTGCTCGTTTTCAAGCTCTATTTAAAGACGATTATTATCTCGAGCTCCAACGTCACCCCGGAGTTAAAGAACTTGATGCTGTTAATTTAGGTATTGTCAAAATCAGCCGTGAATTAGGCATTCCTCTAGTCGCCACCAATGATGCCCATTATTTGAAAAAAGAAGATGCTTCAGCCCAAGACGTTTTAGTCATGGTTAATACTCAAACCACCGTTAACTCTCCCAATCGTCTTTCCATGGCCGATGTTCCTGACTACTATCTTAAAACACCCGAAGAAATGTCTTCACAATTTGCCGACTTTCCTGACGCCATCGAAAATACTCAAAAAATAGCTGACAAATGTAACTTGGAAATTGAAATTGGCAAATGGTATTTTCCTAAATTTAAGCTTCCCCCTGGTGTTACTCCCGAAGATAAATTGCGCGAAATTACCTATGAACAAGCCAAAGAATTCTATGGCGAAATTCGGCCCGAAGTTAAAGAACGTCTCGATTTCGAACTCGATATTATTTGTCCCAAAGGTTATGCCGGCTACTTTTTGATCATGCGTGATTTTATCCAATGGTGCGAAGAAAACGACACCGCCACTAATACCAGAGGTTCCGCCGGTGGTTCCTTAGTCTCTTTTGTTTTAGGTATCGTTTCCGTCGACCCCTTAAATTACCAACTACCTTTTGAACGTTTTTTGAATCGCGACCGGCCCTCACCTCCCGATATCGACCTTGATGTCGCCGACGACAAACGCCAACAACTGCTTTATCATATCAGCGATCAATACGGCAAAGATGCCATGGCTCAAATCTGCACTTTTGGTCGAATGATGGCTCGTGGCGCCGTGCGCGATACTGCCCGAGTCTTAGGGTATGAATATGCGATAGGGGATAGAATCTCCAAATTAATCCCCATGGGCAAACAAGGATTTCCCATGTCAATTGATAAAGCACTGGAAATCACCCCGGAATTAAAAGAAATTTATGACTCCGAACCGGATTCCAAAAAAATCCTCGACATGGCCAAGCAAATTGAGGGTTGCGCTCGGCAAATTTCCGTTCATGCCTGTGGCATCGTAATTTCTCCCTCCACTGTTAATGATTTCTCTCCGACTCAAATCGAAACCGGTGGTGACAAAATGATCACCCAATACGAAATGCATGCTGCCGAAGATGTCGGCTTAATCAAATACGACATTCTGGGTATTCGCAATTTGTCATTTCTTGGCCAATCAATTCTAAATATCCGTAAAACCAAAAATATTGATGTCAATTTGCGCAAACTTCCTCTCGATGATAAAAAAACTTTTGAAATGCTTTCCCGAGGCGACACTATGGGCGTTTTTCAACTCAGTAGCGAAGGCATGACTAAATGGCTGAAAGAATTAAAACCTTCCCGTGTCGAGGACTTGATGGTTATGGTGGCGCTTTATCGCCCCGGCCCTATGGACAATATTGCCGCATATATCGATTGTAAATTTGGCCGTAAAAAACCGGTTTATTTGCATCCCAAAATGGAAGAGTTTTTAGGTAAAACCTATGGGGTTTTAGTTTACCAAGACGATATTTTGTTTACTGCGATTGAAATAGCCGGCTATAACTGGACTACAGTTGATAAATTAAGAAAAGCCATTGGTAAAAAAATTCCTGAAGAAATGGCCTTACAACACGATATATTTGTCAATGGCTGCATTGAGCACTCAGGCATGACCAAGGAAGGCGCTGAGCAAATTTGGGAACTCTTTGTCCCATTCCAAGGCTATGGTTTCAATAAGGCCCACGCCGCCTCGTATGGAATGTTGTCCTACCGTACCGCCTTTATGAAAGCCAATTATCCGGTGGAATATATGTGTGCTCTGCTCTCCGCCGAGGCCAGTGATATTGAAAAAGTCAGCGATGGTATTGAAGAATGCCGTCATATGAAAATCGTCGTTTCTCCACCCGATATCAATAAATCCAACAAAGGCTTTGAAATTGAGCCAAACGAAACTTCTTTGGAAAAAATGTCCATCCGGATTGGATTTGGCGCGGTCAAGAATGTTGGTGACGCCGCCATCGACAACATCATCGCCGAAAGAGATCTCCACGGTATTTTTACCAGTTTTACCGATTTTTGTTTGCGGGTCAGCGGCCAAAAAGTTAACAAACGAGTTATTGAAAGCTTAATTAAAGTCGGCGCTTTTGATCAATTTGGCGAAAGAAACGCCATCCTTTCAGCCATTGACGAAATTCGTAATCAAAGTCAAAAAATAAATAGTAAAAAAAGTAGTGGCCAAGGTGGACTATTTGATAATTCCGAATCCGATGCCTCCGCTGTTTCTCATGTCGACATTCTACCCCAAGT
>CAIKAI010000128.1 GCA_903825325.1 Candidatus Shapirobacteria bacterium
ACAATTACTGTACCGGAAAATGCGGCCTTTGGTTACTACTATGCAGTGACATTTGCCCGTAAGTACGAAGAAATTAAGAATGCTCCTCGGATTACTAAGGTAATTGGAGCGACGGCATCACTGATTTTATTGGAAGTACGCGTACCTAACGCGATAAGAAATATTGACGTGTTGGAATTTTCTACTCCACATTTATTTTACGAATTTTTGCCGGTTAACTTTTTAATTAAATTAAAAAATAAAGGTACTGTACATGTGTCTCCCCGGGGGAATATCTTTATTGATCGATGGGGGCAAAAAGACGTGGCAATTTTGAATGTAAACGATTTGAAAGGTAATGTTTTGCCAAACTCTAATCGGGTTTTTGAAACTGACTGGAATGATGGCTTTCCTCTATATGTGGAACAAATTGTCGATAATCATGTATTATCGGATACTACCGGGAAGCCGAACTTAAAATTAAAATGGGATTTTTCCCAAGTACTAAAATTACGGTGGGGAAAATATACGGCAAACTTACTTTTGGTTTATGATGATGGCACGAAAGATGTACCCATTGAGGCGAAGTTGGACTTTTGGGTAATCCCCTGGCGGATAATTGGTGGAGCTCTAGTCATAATTTTGTTAATGGGTGCGGGAATATATTCAATCTTTAAAGAGCCGGTAAAAAGGCTAATTTCGAGGTTCAAGAAACAGAAATGAAAAATTTTAGACTATTTTTGTTATTGGGAATTTGTTTGGTGTTTGGAGGAGTCAAATTGGTGATGGCACAAAACAACGGGGTGATGATGTCGCCGCCTTTTGCCGATGTGGAAATTGCCAAAGGTGATCTGGAAAAAGATTTGGTCATTGAGCTAACTAATCAAAGCCAGACTACAATAACTTTGAATTTAAGTGTGGTTGATTTTGGATCATTGGATGAATCGGGTGGGGTGGCTTTTTTAACTGGTAATAGTCAGCCGGGTGACCGGAAATATGCTTTAGCGTCGTGGATGAGCTTGGAGAAAGACTGGGTGGTGATTGATCCCGGGAAAAAAGAAACAGTCAAGGTGGCTATTTTAAACAAAGAATCCTTATCTGGAGGTGGCCACTATGGGGCGGTCTTGGCGACATTAAAAACTGAGGAAAAACCAAAGGCGGATATGGTGGGATTTAATCAAGCATTGGCAACCTTGGTTTATGTTCAAAAAAGTGGTGGCGAAATTAAGAGTTTGATATACAAAAGCGTCGATTATGTCACAAATTGGCTAAAGTTGCCTAGCCAGATGAAAATAAGATTTGAAAACAACGGAAACACGCACTTAACTCCTCGAGGTAAGGTGGAAATCAATGATGCTTGGGGAAATATTGTGTCTAAGGGAATAATTAATGATAGCTCGGGGAGGATAATCCCTGAGAGTTTTCGTTTATTTTCGGTGTCTCTTAAACAAAATCAAGGGTGGTTGTGGCCGGGAAAATACCAGATAAAAATTGATTTTCGTTATGACGGTAAAGAAGATTTCCAATCAGTAAAAATTGAATACAAATATGTCGGTAAAGAAGGGATAATTTTGTTGGCAGTGGTGATAATTTTGGGAGCGGTTTGGTGGTGGTATAAACGAAGAGTTTGATATGGTTCATCGTACTTATTTTTAAACGTCATTACATCTAAAATTAAACTACAGTGACATAGGTCACGGTATTTGCGGATGTAATCAATGAAAAAACTTTGGAAAATAGTATTAGTTTTGGCCATATTTGCGGTTAATTTTAACATGGCTTGGGCGGCAGCGGGAATTAATCGAAAGATAAATTTTCAGGGCAAAGTGGTTAATAAGGGCGTAGGTTCGACCGATGGTACCAATGTTGCTGATGGTAACCATAATATGGTATTTTCATTGTGGTCGACATTATCGGCGGGGACGTCGATTTGGTCGGAAACATGGAATGCAGGAACTACCCAAGTATCGGTCACCAGCGGCATTTTCCAAGTGGCGCTGGGAACAATGGTAACCTTTCCACCAACGGTGGATTTTAATAGCGATAGTTTATATTTGAGTGTTAACTATGAGGGTGATGGCGATATGGTGCCAAGAGTGCAAATGGCCGCCGTCCCCTACGCGTTTAATGCCGAAAAAGTGGGTGGTTTAACGGTAACCAATACTACAGGTACTTTGACTGTTCCCAGCGGCGCCTTAATTTCTTTTGGAAGTAGTTTTGTGACTTCGGGAGTCGGCATTAGTTTGAATCAAAATTTAAATACGGGTAGTTCGGTAACTTTCGCGGGGCTTAGTGTGGGAGGAACAGTGTCTTTTACAGGCATTCCAGTTGGTGTTGGGACAACTGTTTTGTATTTAAGTGCGACCGGGTTGTTGACTCAAGGAACACTACCAAGCTATTCGGCGGTTAATGGATTAAAATTAAATGGTTTGGCGATTGGTTTGGGGGGAACATTGACGGGAAATACTAATATCGGAACGTCGTCATTTAGCTTGTCTTTTCAGGGTGTAGGTGGAGTACAGACGCTTTTTATTGGTGCCAGCGGTTATGTTGGTATTGGGGCAACAAATCCAAATCAAAAATTTATCATCGGTGATGATGCCTCGCAAAGTACGTTTAGAATCAATGGTGGTAATAACGTTGACCAAACAGCGGTTATAGCAATGAACCGAACCGGCATTAATGAATGGGTAATTGCCGAAACCCAAAACGGAGATATCAATTTTGGGACAATTCAGTCTGGAGGAAATTACCCGGATTATCAAAACTCTACAATTGGCAAGTATGCATATATGGTGATGAATAATTTTGGTGCCGTGGGTATTGGCACTACAAATCCAACTTATAAACTTCATGTGGCGAGTAGTATTGGATCTACCTCGGTGACTACAACGAATTTCTTAAGTATTGGTACTTCAGCTAATGTTGGCACAAATCTTAATGTAGGAGGTTCGGTGACGTTTAGTGGATTGCCGGTAGGAGTGGGGACAACAGTGATTTATGTGGGAGCAAATGGAGTTTTGGTTCAGGGAACATTTCCCGCCGGGGGAACAACATATACTGCGAGTACTGGCATAACTTTGGTCGGGAATGATTTCAGACTAAGTTTAGGAACAACCAATATTTGGTTAGGAGCACAAATATTTAATGGCGGAATTGGGGTTACTGGCAATTTGGCAGTTGGTGGTTCGGTGACGTTTAGTGGATTGCCGGTAGGAGTGGGGACATCTGTGCTTTATGTCAATTCTTCGGGATTATTAGTTCAGGGTACATTGCCACCGGGTGGAGCCGGGCCATGGTCGACGGGATCGGGGTTGACTTATTTGACGGACACAACTTCGGATTTAATATTGGGGGCCTCGACGGCAGCAAATGCGACTTTCTTTATGGATGTGTCGACAGGCGGATTGTATCTGGGTAAAAATGAGGCAATTAATGGCGGCTTAACTTTTTATTCTTCAGGAGTGGG
Source organism: Candidatus Shapirobacteria bacterium (assembly GCA_903825325.1). Lineage (GTDB taxonomy): Bacteria > Patescibacteriota > Microgenomatia > UBA12405 > UBA12405 > UBA2283. The sequence goes on from CAIKAI010000128.1 coordinate 3,449, forward strand.
TGTGTCGGATCCAACCATTGGGACTGATGCGAGTGGAAATTTAAATATAGCTGCACCGTCGGGACAAGTGGTGGTGGGCAATGGTGCGGGCGATATAAATTTTTCGATTACTGGGGAAACAAACGTGCTATCTGCCGGTAAGACGGCAACATTGACCGGAACATATGCTTCGGCTGATTTTTCATTTAAGAGAATGTTGACAGGAGGAGCCAATAATCAGGGTGGTGATGTCTTTTATATTACTGATGTGTCAACTGGCACAGGTAGTACGATGAACCCGGACATGTTGGTGGTTAACTCTGCCCTAGGGAGCGGGACGTTTGTGGGGAATTTATTGCGCTTGCAAGTAAACGGAGTGGATAAATTATTGGTAAATGCGAGTGGGAACGTGGGAATTGGGACGTCGGCGCCTGCCAACAAATTGTCCGTTTTTGCGACGGGTGTTCCAGCCAATGATTTGGTAAATATTAGTAATATTGGTTACGGCGTGACAAACGCCGGAGTAGGCGCTTTGCAAATTGACTATTACGGCGGTGCGGCAAATGTGGAGGCTTCGGCAATGAGGGTAAATATGACAACAGGAGGTACTAGTGGTGGAATATGGAACCTTATCCGTTTGGTTGGAACATCGGCAGCTACCGGAGTGACTGAGAATGCAATTAAAATTGATGATAAAACGAATGGACCGGGAACATCAATTGGGTTAAATATTGGAACTAGTTGGGATTATGGAATTTATTCCCGTACTACAGGTATAAATTATTTTGCTGGTAAAGTTGGGATCGGGACCTCGACACCAGGTGTATATGCACTTAATATTGCCGGAACATTGGCGGGTAATGATGGGTATTTTAGTGGAAATATTGGTATCGGAGCGTCTATATCAGGACTATTTTACATTAATGTGGGAGGAACAGGGTATTTTAACGATTTATCAGCGGGGACAATGTCAATTGGGACAACAATCTTCCAAAATGCTTATGTTTTAAACATTGCTGGGACTATCGGCGGTAATGATGCTTACTTCAGTGGAAATATTGGGATTGGGGCATCGATATCGGGAATATATAACCTTAATATTGGCGGATCAGGTTATTCAGCAAATTTTTCATCACCAAAGATGTCAATTGGGACAACAAATTTTCAAGCAAAATATGTCCTTAATATTGCGGGGACAATGTCGGGCAATGATCAAACTCTCAGTGGAAATTTGAGCATCGGCGCTTCAGTATCAGGCTATATGCTTCAAGTTCAAGGCTCACAAGTTTCGGGGGTAGCGTTTTTTAATAATACTTATTCCACTTCAGGTACAGCTCCAGTAATAGTTATTCAGACGGGAATTGCAACGACAGCTGTAAGTGGAGGCGGATTCATTAATTTTAATAACTCATCAGGAGTTAAAGTAGGAAGAATAAGGTTGGGAACGGGTGCATCCGGGGTAGCTTACGCGACGACAGCTGCAGCTGACTTTGCTGAATATGTGGTGGCGAGCGAACCAACTGACGCGGGAGATTTAATTGCGTTTTCAAATAACAAATTTATAAAAGCCACGGCAGGCCAACCACTGGCAGGAATTCACTCGGCCAACCCATCGTTTGTGGGAAATGATGAGCAATCCGGACAAGTTAATGCGTTTCCTCTGGCGATGTCGGGTATCGTGAAATTAAAGGTGAGCTCGATTAACGGGCCAATTAGCCCGGGCGACCCGTTGACTGCTAGTTCAATCAGTGGTGTGGCCGCCAAGGCAATTAGTGCTGGTGGTATCGCGGCTCGAGCCATTGAGAGTTATACTAATTCCGATCCAAATCAAGTTGGGATGATAAGTGTGATTGCTAATTTAAGTTGGTATGACCCGGGAGTGAGTATTACTAAGCCAATTGGTTTTGATTTAGTGCAATTAAAATATCAAACTAATTTGGATGGGTTGACCGTGGCGGTGGATGAACTAAAAACAAGTAAAATATCACCGCTTATCGACAGCAATGGTAACCCCGTTAAATTGGTAATTAACAATGATGTCCAAATTACCGGCAGTTTAAATGTGGGACTGTTGACCGCGGATAGAATCAGTGCTGGTTCAATTGATGGGCTAGAATTGTTGGCGACCCGAATCGATAAACTGGAAAATGATGTTAAGAACTTAACTGGCCAAGTGGCGGGGTTGGCGACTAGCTCGGCATTGGCCAATGTCTCCCCTGCTCCCATACCAACGGCAATTCCAGTGGAAAATAATTTATTTAAAAATGCCACTGAATTTTGGAATAATGTGTTGTTGAAAGGCGAAGTGGTTTTTGAAAAAGCACCAACATTTAACAAAGATACTGGTGGATTTGCGGTCATCAATGTTGGGCAGACAGGCATTGAGGTTGATTTTGAAACAGCGTTTACGGAGATCCCGATTGTCAATGTCACCATGACAGTGGATGATGGCCAGGAAGAAGCAACTAATAGTCAAAATTATAGTTATTACGTGACTAAAAAAAGCAAAAGTAGTTTCGTAATTAGAATGAATAAACCAGCCCAAAATAAGTTGCAATTTTCCTGGTCGGCATTGTTGATCAAAGAGGCAAAGACATTTGAAGTCCAAATTACCCCGACGCCAACACCAACCATATTAGTTCCGACGGCGACAGACACACCGGTACCAACAGTGACTCTGGGTATAACAACAACTCCGGAGGCAATGCCGAGCGCAGGAGTAGGAACAACTGGTCCGTAATATGATGAACAGATTATTTAAAGCAATTGTTTTAATAGTTATTTTTGGTTTTACTTTTGTCAGTCAAGTTGAGGCGGCCAAAATACGTCAAGAAATACCCATCATTATGGCTCAAACTGCGGCGAGTGCCACGGGGATGGCGGCACAACAAATCATAAACACAAATATTTATGGTGGGACGGCGACCTATGCTTTTGAAGCGGTGGGCGATTATGCGACAGCGGGAACAATTACTCTGAGATTAGCGAGTGATAATTCGGTGGCGGCGACATTAACTTGGTCGAGCACCGAAACTACACCGAGTCGAAAAAGAGTCTCTTTTACTCCAACTGCCGGCGCAAACGCCTATTATGTTTATTTGGGTGCCTCAGGCACGGCGGCAGGATTTAATACGGGAAGAATTCTGGTTTTTCAAGACACGAGCGGGTTTCAACTGACTAGTACTGAAACCCAAATTGAAATTGGTGACTATGAAACAGCGATGACAAATACCTCATCATCGCCGTTGACTGCTCCAAAATATTGGACATATACCGCGGCCAATTGGGATGGAACACTGACATATTCAGCAGAAGCAACTTACAGCACTTCAACGACAAATTTGGCAACAATTACATTACAGGAGGATGATGGGAGTTGGAATTTTAGTAACAAAGTGACCATGGTTAATGGGGTGTCAAGTGTCGGGGCAACATTATCGCCTAGAGTGATTTTTACCCCGACAAATGGGCGACATTATCGGATCGCGGCCTTCACTAATTCGGGAAATTACACGATTTATAATGCCAAAATTATTGTGACACAAACTGGGACGATATCAAAACTGGAACCACAATATTTGTTAATGAATACGAAAAATGTTGGGACGACGGCAATATCAATTGGTAACACTTCTGTGTCTGGTGCGGCATCGGTGTCGGTGGTAAGTTGGTCACATACGGTGACCGGTGTTAATCGCTTGTTGATGGTGTCGGTCGGTTTTAGAAATTATACGACAGTGTCATCAGTAACATATGGTGGAGCAAATTTAACTCACTTAATTGATAACGCGTCCGGATCGGGAAATTTTGCGCGGGTAGAAATATGGTATTTATTAAATCCAAATATCGGGACAGACACAATATCAGTTAATTTAGTTTCAGCTGATTATGTCAGTGTTGGGGGAGTTACATTTAATGTGGTAGATCAGTCAAGCCCGCTGGGAGTGGGAGCAACTAACTCCGGTGTCGGAGTCTCAAATGCTTCAGTTTCGGTGGGAAGTAGTGTAGGTAATATAATATATGATGCCGTGAGTTTTTGGGCTTCAGGGGGTTCTTGGGTTCCAGGCATTGGCGAGACTGATTTATATGATGCTACGGCTGACAATGCTTGGCGTGTTTCCACCGGTGTAAAAAATGGTTTGGCGAGTAATACGGGTGTGGGATGGACTTTTGCGGGAACTGTTTCCGATTATGCAGAAGCGGCGGTGGCAATTCATCAATCGGTGGGAATACCGGTAACCGACAAAACTTTGTGGGATGCTACAGAATGGTCGGGAGTAACCAATGTTTATAAACATGCGGTCGACTCAATTGGGGTGGGATCGAGTACCCAACTGGTGGATGTTGGTAACTCAAATACAGTGGTGACAAACTCAAAAGTGAGTGGGGTCGGTCAAACAATTAGTAATAATTTAACCATGCCGACGAGTGGGCATGAAATCGACAGTTGGATATTAGGATCAGGTGAAGCTGATGCTTCCCGAATATTAGTCCAAGTGTCGATTGCCCCCATGCCGACAAAAGTCGTCTTTACTAACTCACCCCGAACTTTGACAGCAGGCAGCTGTAATGGTGCTGCGAGTGTGTTGACAATTCAATTGCAGGATGGCAGTAATAATCCGACGAGTCCTACCGGTGCTTCAGTTATTCGAGTAACGTCTGATTCTTCGGATTATACGATTTATTCTGACAATACTTGTTCAACTCAAGTGACCAATGGGGATTTTACTTTTACGACTGCCGATAATACTATGAATGTTTATATTATCAACCGAAAAACACCAAATTGGACCATGACCGCTCACAAACAATCAGGACCAGACAATATTGCGGATGGTACGCAGGGAATTACGGTTAACCCCGGGGTACTTTATCAGTATTTGGTGAACATTACCTCACCCCAGGTGGTCAATACTTGTTTTAACGGCATAAATAATATATCGGCTCAAGATCAATGGGGGAATGTTAGGACAACCGACACGTCGGTGGTCAACATGACAACAACTGGATCGTCAATGACGTTTTATACGACTGCTGGTTGTAGTGGAGCGACTTCGCAATACACCATGTCTTCGGGAACGGGAACTATGTATGTCAAGACATCGGCGATTCAATCTGGAATTACAGTGACAGCGACAAGAAATGGCGGAACTGAAACCGGAACAACAGGTTTGATTAATGTCAAAACGAGTACTGTTAATATTCAAATTAAAGGTGGCACAAAATTTAAAGGCGGAGATAAATTAAGTTCTTAGTTTATGAAACATAAATGGTTAATTTTAAGCGTTTTAGGAATAGCTATTTGGATGGGGGCTTTTATTTACCAAAGGCAGGATAAGGTAAATTATGTCGTCTGGGTAAATGGTGAGGGAATTTCAAAGTTGGATTATGCCCAAGAACTGGCACATACCAAACAATTTTATATTTGGGCGAAGCAAGATGTTAAGCAACTCCCCTCTTTGGATAAAGATGTTTTACAACGAATGATTGAAACCAAAATTGTTGATCAATATGCTAAAAAAAATAAAATCAGTGTCAGTCAAAAAGAGATTGAAGAAAATTATCAGGCTAGTTTAGGGAAAAGATCCGAAATAGATTTTTTAAAGTTAATTAGCGAAATGTATGGCCAAAACAAGCAGGATTATCAACAAAAATTGGCTGATGACTTGTTAAGGGAAAAGGTCCAGGCTAAATTAGGCGAGCCTTTAGCCAACTGGTTGGCGAGAATGGAAAAAACGGCGGCGATCAACTACAATACAATTAAGAATGGGAATTAATACTGGAACAGCAAAAATAATTTTGGGGGTGATCTTGATATTAGGGTTAACTGCTGGTTATTTTTATCGACAAAAATTGGTAACTAACAATAGTGCCGAAGAACAAACAAAACAGATTGTTACTGAGGTAGGAAAGTTAATGCTTCTGCCTGAGGGGGCACCGACAATTGCCACTGTAACTGATAAATCCAAACTTCAAGATCAAAAATTTTTTATTAATGCGGAAAATGGCGACCGAGTTTTGATATATTCTGCCTCGTCTAAGGCAATTTTATATCGACCAAAAATTAACAAAATAATTGAGGTCGCTTCAATCTTACCCGTGGACAATCCGGTAACTCCAGCGACGCCGACAATGGCCGAAGTTAAGCCGCCAATAACCAATGCCAAGATTGTGTTAATGAACGGGACTAAAACCGTTGGCTTGACGACTAAATGGGAAAAAAGTATTTTGGGGAAAATCGCCTCAGTCGATGTAGTTGATAAACTAACTGCTGGGCAAACTGATTATACTAATACAGTGATAGTAGACATTAGTGGAAAATATAAAGGCAAAGTTGATGAACTAAAAAATTTGTTTGGAGCAACGGTAGTGCCGGCACCTTCAGGAGAAAGTGTGCCACAAGCCGATATATTGGTCATATTGGGTAGCGATGCGATCTAAAAAGTTTTGGCTATTTTTTGGACTGGTCATTTTAGTAGTGCTGATATTTGCTAAGGTAATGTCCCAGCCGACAAAAGGGGTGGTAATTAAAAAAAATCAAAGCCCAAAACCCAAAACCCAAAGTAATTTAATGGAGTTTAAAGGGGCGAAATATAGTTTTAAATATGTGGACAAATATACTGTCTCGGAAACTGACAACAAGGTAGAGTTGGTCGGTGGGGCAGGAGTACCGGTGACAATCGTAATTACTTTAAATTCAACCACTGCTGCGACAATTGATGATGTTTCGGGAGTGAAAATGAGACAGATAAAAAATTCTGATTATCAGGCAGAAAACATGACTTGGAATAATATTCCTGGGTTGTTATTTATCAAGCATGAACCTTATGAGTTAACAGCGTTCTTTTTGGATCAGGGTAAAGCATTAACGGTGGCCATGGTGGCCAACTCCAATGATGAGGCTGGTTTAAAAACGGAATTTAGTCAACTAATTAATTCGATTCAATTAAACTAACTATGTGTCAAATAATTGAAAAAGTTGTGGAAATACTCAAAATAAATCAGCCTAATCCTAATCAGAGAATTGATTATCATTTAACTTTAAAGGGTTGGGACGTCGTGGAAAAGAGAAAAGCTCCCGGTCCGCCAGAAAATCCCGACAATAAACCAGTATAATTAGTTATGTTAAAAAAATATTTGATAATTGCCGGTATTGTTTTAGTTATCTTGGTAATTTTGGGGATTATTTTTGGAGGTAAAAAAATAGCCCTTAAAACTGTACCTCAAACTAGCGATGCGGCTTATATGTTTAGTAGCGATTATTTACGGTTTAATTATTTATCAAAATATACAGAGGTAAAAGTTCCGACGACGGATGGACGAGTATTAGTCAACATTAAAATGACTAGCAACGATGGCCAAATGTTGCTTTATTTGGCAAATGCGACCCAAGAATTAGATCAGGTGTCAGAAGTGCTGATGCGCCGAGCGACGACTTGGCAATATTCGGAAGAGGTGGCGCGAATGGGTGAACTACGGGGGCTATTATTTCGGACAGCAGATAAAAAAGAGAGAACAGTATTTTTTGAAAATAAAGGCCAGTTATTGGAAGTTACTTTGACTGCCCCGGCCAATGATCCAAAATATGATCAAGAATTTCAAACCTTTCTCGATGGTTTAAATTGGAACACAGATGGGTTTGCAAAGTAGGGTTGTGGTTGTTAAAACTATTTTAATTGTAAATTAAGCTTGATGTGATATATTTAGGTAATTATGACAATGGACAATAAGACGAACCAAGTTAATCCAAATTTTGATCAACAAAGACAAGCAATATGGAATATTCATACCCAGGGATTGTGTCATACCTTAAATAATAGAGATAGAATTTATTTGGATGGGGACGTATCGCGTCTGATGTCAAGTGGTTTGTCTCCAGAAGGTCTTTCAGTTGAAAAATGGAGGGGTTTGGTGGAAACGGCAGTTAAGGTAAATTCTATTGCATGCTTAAAAGCCCAACCAATGGGTCATCCAGGTAATATGACTGATTTTTATGGTGAGGAAACCGGCTTTCACCAATACAATTTATTTAATAGACTAAGTGGTAGTGAGATTAACAACCTATGTAATGAAAATCCTGCGCTTTTGCCGACTGCTGCTGTAATGGTTAGGGAATTGTGCGAAGTGGATCCAGTCAGGACAGAAGGATTCCAATTAAGACTCAAACAGGTGGATGGAAAAATTGATCCTCAGGTTAAAGAAAAATTAGATAATTTTGCGGGTTATAAAAGTAGGTTGGCCCAGCAATTGGTTGAAACAGGTAAGGCAGCATCGATCGAGGAAGCGACGGTTTTAGTATCGGTAGCGTCGGGTGTGTTCATCGAAAATAGTAATTTAATTGATTCGGCCGATGTTACTTTAGAGACAAGATCAAGTGCGACTGAACATATTATATTAAATAACATCCAGGCAGCCAAGGAGACTTATAAAGGAGGTTGTTCGTGGTGTGAAAAAATCGAGGTTGATGTTGACGGCGTCAAAAAGTCTATAGCCGAAGTCATGATGACCGGTAGTGGAGACCAGATTTCACAAATTAGGTTTAATGGTATGGAGGATTTGTATGTCCGGTATGCAGTTTTGGGTTTTAAGAAAATTATTGAGATGGGGAGGAAAAATAGTAAACGTAAAGAGTTGGAAGCGATGGAAAAGGAGTTGGCCCCGAAAGGTAGAGATTTTTTTGGTAATCCAAAAAAATAAATTTGAGTGGACCATGGCCCGCCTGAGGCGGGTAAACTCCGTCGGTGGACTCGAGGGGAATTGAACCCCTAATATATCAATGCGAATGATATGTTATACCGTTTAACTACGAGCCCAGTTCTGCCACTATTTTATCAATAGTTTGGTCAATTAGCACTTGTTCATCTTTTGAAAATTTTTGGAGAACATAATCTTCGACAGGAACTTGGTTTTGAGGTTTACCAATACCGATACGGATACGATTAAAAGCTTGGGTACCTAAATGTTGAATGACCGATTCGACGCCGTGATGACCGGCTGGTCCCCTATCAAATTGCAAACGATACTCCCCTACTGGTAAATCGAGATCGTCGTGAACTAAATAAAAATTGTTTAAGTCAACTTTATAAAAGTGAACAATTTTTTGAACTGAATCGCCGGCTTCATTCATATAGCTATCGTTGGTACCAAACTTGGTATCGGGCAAATTTTTGGCTTGAAGAATGTTGGCGGCATAACGGCCGACATTATGGCGGGTAGATTGGTATTTTTTGTCGGGATTGCCCAGGCCGATAATTAGCTTCATAGGTGTATTATAGTATAAATGAACAAACCCTTCCGGCCTTCGGCCACCTTCCCTTGACAGGGCAGGCTAAAATGGGTTAAGTTATGGATAGATATATAAATAGTATGTAAGGATAGGTATGAATTAGTTTGATATATATGTTAGCACTCAAGCAAGTAGACTGCTAAATTCAGACTCGGTGATAATTTTGGTACCCAGTTTCTGAGCAGTGACAAATTTGCTTGAATTTGAGGAAGTATCGTTGGTGATTAAATACGAGGTGCTTTTTGAAACAGTTGATTGGATAGTGCCGCCATTATCAACAATGGTTTGTTCAAGTTGTTTACGTGGAACTGATAAGTCACCAGTAATGCAAAAAGATAAGTTATTAAGTTTTGAGTCACGAGTTACGAGTTTGAGTGTAATTTGGGAAAGTATGGATTCTATCCATGATTGGCGGAGGGTGATGCCGGCAACGATTTTTTGAGCTAAGGTGATTTGAAAACCAAAGAGTGGTTCGATGCCGGTAACAGTAATGTTTATGAGCTTTTCGGGAGTATTAAAACCAGCATCGATTAATTGTTGAATTCTTTTTTTAGAAAAATTAGGAATGATGGCGGCGTCAAAGACTTCAACCAAGGTGAGTGTTTTTTTGGCTTGGATTTGGTGAATGATGTTTTTGGCAGATTTATCACCAAGGTTGTCGAGATTAGCAATATCGGCAATCTCTAGTTTGTAAAAGTCGCCGGGGAGGCGGATTTTGTTGGCGGCATAGAGTTTGGCAATGGTTTTGTCAGAGAGGCCAAGAATGTCGAGGGTTTGGCAAAAGAGTTGGAGACAACCAAGAATTTGAGAGAGACATTTTTGGGGATTAGGACATTTTAAAAATTTATCCTCGACAGTTAAAAGAGCTTGGCAATCAGGGCAGTGAGTGGGAGCGATTAAGTGGCCGGGGTTGACCTTGGTGACCACTTCTTCGATGTGAGGAATGACGTCGCCACGACGACTGATTTTGACTATGTCGCCAATGTTGAGATCCATTTTTTTGATCAGGTCGTAATTAGCTAAGGAGGCAAAAGTAATAACAGCGCCAGAAAGTTCAATCGGCTCGACTTCGGCCACCGGAGTAATGTTGCCTAAAGGACCGACTTGCCAGAAGACGTTTTTAATTTGAGTGGTATCGGTGGAAGCGGGAAATTTATAGGCGACTTGGAATTTGGGACGATTATTGAGCGAGCCCAATTCTTGGGCAATATGTAAATCGTTTATTTTAATAACCAGGCCATCAATTTCAAACGGATAAGCATCACGTTTGGATAATAAAAATTCTTGGTAAATTTTTTCAATGTCGTCGAAGTTGTGACAAAGAGTTGATTCAACAGTGCTAAAGCCTAATTTATTTAGTAATTTAATTTTGTCAGATTCATCGAGTTGAGAAGAGACATCAACAGCATAAAGGGAACAATATTCGGCATACTTGGAATCAAGACGTTGGGAGAGGCCTGAAGCGGCATTACGAGGGTTAGAATATTTTTCGTCGCCGGCTTGATTTAATTTGGTAAAATCTTTTTTGGTCACCATAATTTCGCAGCGAATTGAACCAGTGAAGTCTTTGGGGTTTAAAACAAAGTTCTTCATCTTAACCACATTTTGGGTGATGATATCCCCCACTACCCCATCGCCGCGGGTAATGGCGTCGACAAGTTGACCGTTTTGGTATTCGATTTCTAAAGAAATGCCATCACATTTGGGTTGGACGACAAATTCCGGAGAGCCGACTTTTTTAAGCTCAAAATAGTGAACCAGATCGGCAAAGTTGGTAACTTTATTTTGGGAACCCATGGGCATAACGTGTTTTTTTTTGGCGAAACCCGTGTCAAAATTGGTATTACCGACTTTAGAAAATAGCCGGTGGTGAGGATTTTTTTGTTTAAGAATCTCTTCGAGGGTGTCGTAGGTGTGGTCGTCCATAATCGGCTTACCACCGGTGTAGTAGGCCTTTTTGGCCGTGACCAGAATTTCGCCGATTTCTTCGGGAGTTAGTTTTTGGAGATCGAGAGAATCAAGAGTGACCATAAGTTATTATATCTAAATATTGACAGATGTCCGTAGTCGGAGATAGAATCGCAAACTATGAATAAAGAAAAGTCAATCAAAGTGATCCCGGAGATAGGTGCTAAACAATACCCATTGGAATTAGTCCAAATTTCCCTTGATGGTGATCTGTTGCTACTTCAAAGAAAAACTGGTGATGAATATTCGGTGCAAAGCCAAACTAAATCTTAGTTTCGGAATTTAGACATTAGCTAGACAATAGTAGGCACCTTTGGTGGAGCCACGTTTTTCACAAACTTTGTCGTCGATTAATTTCTTAAGGTCGCGCCAAATGGTGTCGTCGGACACCATGGGCAATAAGCTTTTGGCATCGGGCATACGTAGGCCACCGAATTGTTGCATGTATTCAACTAACTTAATTTGGCGTTCGGTTAAATGAACTTGTTTGCCACCAAGTTTTTGTTTGAATTTAATGTCGCGGGAAAGGGATTGAACTTTTTCCTTAACTCGGGTTAATTCAATACTTAAAGCTTCGGTGAAATATTCAATCCATTTGGTTAAATTGCGCTTAAAAATGTCGCTACTTAATTCGTGGGTGGCCTGAATGGTGTTGTAATAACTTTCGGCGTTGCGGTCGAAATATTCTTCCATGGAAAATAAGCGACGGATGTCGTAACCTTCAACATAAAGAGGCAGAACGGCAAAAGCGCGGGAAACACGGCCATTACCTTCGATAAAGGGGTGAATGGCGACTAAAATATATTGAGCGATGGCCGAACGGATAGCGGGGTGAATTTCTCGAGAATCAGGAAAATTAAGCCAGTCAATTAAATCAGTCATTAAATAGGGAACTTCAATAGCTGGCGGAGGTCGATGAGCAATTTCCCCAGTGCGGGTGTTTTTTAAAACCACTTGTTGGTGACGGTATTTGCCAAGTTCACTGTCGACAATAATTTTATTGGTGGTAAGTTCATGAATTTTTTTAACTATCGACTCGCTGTAAAAAAAAGGTCGATGTTCGTGACTATCAAAATTAGGAATCGATTTTTCCTCAGGTAGGGGCATATTTTTTTCATAAAGATTCCATAGTTCTTCAAGATAATCGACAACATTGCGGTAGTTGATGACTTCTTGAATGTCACGTTCGGTGGCGGTAACTTGATGGCCTTCGACCAACTTGGCGACTTCTTGGAAAGTTAAATCATTACCCTCAATGCGGGTGCCAAAATGAACGGTGCGGACGACGGCGTCTTGCTGAAATTGTTTTTCGTAGGCGGGAATAAGTGGAGCTTCGTCAATGATGGCTTTGGCGCCTTCGATGATACCAATGTTTTTGAGAATGCGATTATTGATTGAAAAGACCGGTGAAAACATTAAGTGATTATAACACTTTTTTGAAAAATCAATGAGGGAAAAGTGCGGGGATAAAATTTAGGAATAAAAAATCGAGGACGGTTTTGGGGTCGATGTTGGCATTAATCATTTGAGAAGATTTGATGAGCTGCTTGATAATGTTGACATTTTGAGGATGGTCGACAAGAGTTTGTTGGTAAGCAGAAATTTGATTTTCGATAAATGGTGCCACGGTTGTTTTATCTTTGGCGATGTCGTCAGCTAAGGCTAAAGCTTGGCTAATGTTTTGGGGAAAGTTGATAGTAGTTTGTGATTGAGAAAGAGAAATTAATTTAATCGTTTGACAACGGGAAATAATGGTGGGTAATAGAGCATTAGGTTTGGTGGTGGTTAAAATAAAATAATTATTGTCTCCCGGTTCTTCGAGGTTTTTAAGTAGAGTATCTTGCGATTCTAAGTTAAGAAGGTCTGCCTGAGGAATAACGACAACTTTAGTGTCGTGAGAATAGGGATGTTGGCTTAAAAACTTCTTGATTTGGCGGATGTTTTCGACAGTATATTCGGAAACTAAGAAAACATCAGGGTTGTTGGCAACACTAACATGACCAATTTCGGCCAAAAAAGGGTCGATTTGGGCCAGATTTTGACAGATAACTAGTGTAGAAGGAAATAACATAATGTATATTTATTATAGAGAATAATTATGAATGGAGCAGCCCCAAAAGTTTACAAGCATTTACGGGATGTCTTATTGGATTCTGGATTGATCGATCAAGCGAAATATGATGAGATTAATTTACAACAATTAAAGACTGGTCAAACCGAGGAAGCAATAATTGACCAAATGCGGATATTGTCGGATGTGCAGATGGCTCAGGCGAAGGCACAGTACATTCGGGTGGATTATGTTGATTTGGATGAAATTGGATTTGCCCCGGAAGCTTTGGCATTGGTGCCGGAAAGTGTGGCTCAAAAATACAAGATTGTCCCCTACTCTATGGATCCGAAGGACAAGGTCCTGTCGATTGCCATGGTCAACCCGCTGGATTTGGAAACGGTAGAATTTTTGGAAAAGAAAACAGGCTTGAAAGTCAAAGTGGCTATTTCGACCGAAAAACAAATTGTTGGGTTTATTAAAGAGAAATATGTTCGGGAAAAAGGCATTACTTCGGAAGTGACCCAGGCATTGGATGAACGTAAAAAAGATGAAATGGAAGTGGTAGAAGCCTCGAAAAAAGTGTCGGCCGAAGCTCCGGTGGCCAAAATAGTCAATACTATTTTGGAATTTGCGGTCAAGTCGCGAGCTTCGGATGTCCACATCGAGCCGCAGGAAGATAATGTCCGGATTCGTTACCGGATTGATGGAATTTTACAAGAAAAGTATTTATTGCCGCGAAATGTTCATGATGCAGTAGTGTCGAGAATAAAAATTTTGGCAAGTTTAAAGATTGATGAAAAGCGGGTGCCACAGGACGGTCGGTTTTTCTTTTCCGCTGACGGTAACGATGTCGATTTACGTATTTCAACCCTACCAACAACCTATGGGGAAAAGGTGGTCATGCGGTTGCTGAAAAAATCGCAGAAAGTGCCATCTTTGCCAGACTTGGGGTTGAGGGGCTTGGCCTTGAGGAATTTGCAAGACGCCATTGAACGACCGCATGGAATTATCATTGTTTGCGGACCTACCGGTTCAGGTAAAACAACAACCTTGTATTCAGTATTAGATAAAGTGGCAACATCTCGGGTAAATGTAGTGACGATTGAAGACCCAGTAGAGTATCAAATGAAAGGAGTTAACCAAGTCCAAGTTAACACTCAGGCAGGGCTGACGTTTGCCTCAGCATTAAGGTCTTTTTTGCGGCAGGATCCGAATGTAATCATGGTCGGGGAAATCCGGGATACGGAGACGGCGGAGCTGGCAATTAATGCCTCGCTAACGGGTCATTTGGTATTTTCGACCTTGCACACCAATGACGCCGCCGGAGTACCGCCACGGATGTTGGATATGGGAGTGGAGCCGTTTTTATTGGTGTCATCATTAACCTGTGTGGTGGGTCAACGGGTGTTACGCAAAGTCTGTCCCAATTGCGTGTCGGATATGGAAATACCAGCGGAGACTGATGAGGAACTTAAATTAACTTTGGGTCCAATTTATAAAATGTTGTCAGATAAGTTCTCTAAAGATGGTAAACCAATGCGGATTCCTAAACCGGTGGGGTGTGAAAAGTGTAATAGTACTGGATATTTAGGAAGAATTGCCATTTATGAAGTCATGCCAATGAGTGAGAAATTGGCTAAATTGGTGGTGGAAAAAGTGGCTGCATCGGATATTCAGAAAGAAGCCATGGCTGAGGGAATGTTAACCATGAAACAAGACGGTTACGTTAAAGTTTTAGAGGGGGTGACCACTATGGAAGAAGTAATCCGGGTGGCACAGTATTAATATGCACACAAAAATAAAAGAAATTCTGGAATTGGCTTTGGCGAATAATGCTTCGGACATTCATTTTTCGATGTCGGTGGCGCCAAAAATTCGGGTTAATGGAGAACTGATTGATGTCCCAAATTTTAGCTTAGATAATCCAAAGTTAATTGGGGAAATGATTTTGTCGGTGTTGTCGGATGATCAGCAAAAAAAGTTGCAAGTTGAAAGAGAGATGGATTTGTCGATTAGTTTGGATGAATCACGATTTAGAGTCAACATGTATTATCAGCAAGGGGAAATAAACTGTGCCATGCGGGTGGTGACTTCAAATATTCCGCTAATAAAAGATTTAAACCTGCCCTCAATTATTGAATCACTGATAGATTATCGTCAGGGTTTTGTTTTGGTGACTGGGCCGACCGGACATGGAAAATCAACCACCGTGGCCGCAATGCTAAATAAGATTAACTCGAGTCGGAAAGAACATATCTTAACCATCGAAGATCCAATTGAGTATGTGATTAAACCAGATAAGTCGTTAATTTCGCAACGGGAAATCGGCAATGACACTTTAAATTTTCCCTCGGCTCTAAAATCCGCCTTGCGGGAAGATCCAAATGTGGTATTTGTGGGAGAAATGAGAGATTTGGAGACAATTACTTCAGCACTGACTATTGCCGAGACCGGACATTTGCTATTTTCGACACTCCATACCAATTCGGCAGCGCAAACAGTGGATAGAATTATTGATGTTTTTCCTGAAGGGAGTAAAGAGCAAGTCAGGGTGCAAATGGCCAGCGTGATTACGGCGATTGTTTCGCAAAGACTAGTTCCAGGTATTGATGGGGGGCGGATTCCAGTGGTGGAAGTTTTGGTAGCCAATAACGCCGTGAGAAATGCCATTAGAGAGGGAAAATCGTTTATGCTAGATAATATAATTCAAACTGGTTCAGATTTGGGAATGGTTGGTTTGGAGACGTCATTGGCACGACTAGTCTTAGGAGGAAAAATCACCGAAGAAGTTGCCTTGAGTTATTCCTTACGTCCAACTGAACTTCAGGCCAATTTACGGAATTTGAAGAATAAATGAGCAAGTATCGTTATGTCGCAAAAGATTGGAACGGAAAGACAATTAAGGGAGTTTTGGAAATGGCGGAAAAATCGCAGGTGGCGGAGTCAGTGAAATCGAGTGGTTTGGTGCTGTTGTCGATTGAGGAGGAAAAAAGTAATTATTTGAATCAACTTTATCGTAAATTTTTTGTGCGAGTTAAATTGAAAGATATTTCGACAATGACTCGACAATTGTCGACAATGATGACGGCTGGGCTACCTTTAACCGACGCTTTGGCATTACTTAAGAATCAATCGGAAGCAAATGTGGCGATGTATGAAATTTTGGACAGCTGTCTTACCCAAGTCCGGGGTGGTCAACCTTTGGGAAAATCACTGGAAAAGTTTAGAAATGTTTTTGGTGAGGCATATATCGCTTCAATTAGCGCTGGAGAGGATGCAGGGGTATTAGAGGAAATATTAACTAAGCTAGCGGCCAATTTGGAGGGGGAAAATGAATTTAATGGTAAGGTTAAAGGGGCAATGATCTATCCGGTGATCGTCATTATTGGTATGGTGATAGTGGCAACGATTATGTTGGTGTTTGTCATTCCCAAGTTACTGGGGCTTTATACTGACTTTGGTTCAAAACTGCCGGCTTCAACTCAGTTTTTAATGGACATGTCAGGATTTATGGTCAAATGGTGGTTCTTGCTGCCAATAGTGTCGGCGGGTATTTTTGCGGGATTAAGAATTGGTGACAAAAACGCGAATTTTCGATTGCAAAGAGATACTTATAAGCTCAAAGTGCCGATAATTGGGGAATTAAACGTAAAGACGATGTTGGCTAATACGATCAGAACTTTGTCGATGTTGTTGAGCGCCGGCATCGGTTTGGTCGATGCTTTAAAAATTGTGGCCAAGGTGGCGGATAATGAACAATATTCTCAGGCATATATCCGGATTGCCGAGCGGGTACAAAAAGGTTTTTCGGTGTCAAATTCGTTTGAAGAAACGGGAATATTCCCGGTGATTGTCAATCAAATGGTGTCGACCGGCGAGGCCACTGGGAAACTCGATGAAGTTTTAATGAGGGTATCGGACTATTTTGCTTCGGAAGCGGCTGAGTCGGTTAAAGCACTAACCTCGGCCATCGAGCCTTTGATTATGATCGTACTAGGAATCGGAGTTGGTTTTTTGGTGATTGCCGTGATAATGCCAATTTATAACTTGACAAGTAGTTTTTAAGAGTCAATAATGAATTATAAATATTTATATTTTTTAAAATAAAATGAAAAGAATAATGAAAGACGGTTTTACATTAGTGGAACTGTTGATTGTCATTTCCTTGATCGCTATCTTATCAGTAGCTGTTTTGGCAACAATCAACCCAATTGAGCAGGCTAACAAAGCCCGGGATGCATCAGTCCAAAACGATGCTGCCGAAGTATTGAATGCTTACGAACGTTACTATACCAATACCCAACATTATCCATGGATGGATGTGAGCGGGGCAACAGTAACCACTGTTAATGCTGCATATTATGGGAGAAGTAACCAAATTGGTTTTGGTTTGTGTGGACATGGATCGGCGACAAGCGACCGAGATGGTTGTTCAACTCAAACGACTCCGGGCCAGCTGATTACCACCCAAGAGTTAAAGGATTCCTTTTTGTCAAAAAGTTATACCAAATTGCCCTCTCAGAATGGGTATAGCGTTCAAGATCAGCTATATGTAATTAAATTACCTTCGGATCAGGGTAACTCGATATACGTGTGCTATGTGCCACAGGCAAAGTCGAACCGCAATCCGGTAAATAATTCAACTTGGAATTTGTATGCATTGTCTTTTGCTGGTGCAGATGAAGATGGAGCACTGCCAACTGCAATGTCACCGGTGGCGATTGGTACTACAGCTTCCTTTAATAAGTTGTTAACTAACGGCGGAAATGACACTTTATTCCGCTGCGTACCGTAAAGAAATTTAGAATAGTTTTTTAAACCCCCTTCTAACAGAGGGGGTTTTAGGTTGTAGAATACTTATTATGAATATTTTTATTAATGCCATGTTATTTTTAATTGGTTTGTGTTTGGGAAGTTTTGTAAATATGCTGGGATATCGGACAGCGATAAATTACAAATTATTAAAAAGACCAAAAACCAAAACTCAAAGACCAAATGATAATAGATCCTACTGTGATTTTTGTGGGAAGCAATTAAGTTGGTATGAAAATGTGCCGATAGTTTCTTGGCTGGTATTAAGAGGAAAAACCAAATGTTGCCATAAGAAATTGCCGGCGGAATATCCACTGGTCGAACTGGCGATGGGGATATTATTTAGTCTTCAATCTACAAACTTCAATCTTCAATCAATAATATTTTTGGTAATGATCGTTTTATTAGTGTTTAGTTTGGTGTTTGATCTGAAATATATGATCTTGCCGGATTTTTCAACTTATATTTTAATAGTAATTGCGGCGATATTTTTTCATAATTGGTTAAGTGGGTTGGGTGCGGGATTATTTTTATTGGCATTACATGTGGGGACAAAAGGACGGGGGTTGGGCATGGGTGATGTTAAGTTGGCCTTATTTATGGGTTTATTATTAGGTTGGCCAAAAATAATTTTGGCATTTTATATTGCTTTTGTGGCCGGGGCAATTGTGGGGGTAACTTTAATGGTGTTGAAAAAAGCTAACCGGAAAACCATGGTGCCATTTGGTCCGTTTCTAATTGGGGGAACTTTGGTGTCCTGGTGGTTTGGTGATTTAATAATAAAGAGCGTAAAATTATTTTTATGAAACAGGGATTTACATTAATCGAATTTTTAGTGGCGATGGCGATTTTAATGGTTATGGTAATTTTTTCAGTGGGGGCTTTGAATCCGGCGGCGATGTTTGCTCGAGCCAGAGATGCCCAAAGAAAAAAGGATTTGGGAAGAATTAAAGTAGCGTTTGAAGAATACTACAGCGATAAAGGCTGCTATCCATCTCAAGCTTTAATCGATAGTTTGAATTGTGGTGGAAATGGATTTGCTCCAATGTTGAGCCCTTGGCCCTGTGATCCTCAAGGAGTGGGAAATAAGTTCACGATTATTTCTGATCCAAGTGGTTGCCCGAAGTCGTATAGAGCGTTAACTAATTTAGAAAACAAAAATGATCCACAAATTCCGGCAACTTGGTATAAAACCTATTTTGTGGTTCACTACGGAAATGGTAGTTTAACTCGAGATGATATTAATTTTGGAGTTTCCAGTTCCAATGTCAGTTGGTACGATGTTTATTTGGATCCAAATTGTTTGTCGCCACGCAAGGAATGTTATAAAAGAAGTCCCGAGGGAAGTTGTCAGGCGGTGATGGGAGGAACGACTCAAAAAATATATGATGCTTGGACGAATAGTAATGATTGTTCAGTAAACTCTATTTGCCATGTCCCCTGTTGTTATCAGGGAAATGTTTGTAATTGAGGATAAATAGTTTATGATAAATACAATGCGCAAGAATGGTTTTACTCTAATGGAATTGTTGGTGGTGATTGCGATTATTTCTATTTTGACGATTGTGACAGTGGCTCAATTTAATACCGCCAAAAAGAAAGCTAACGATGTGGCTCGTAAAGGTGATCTAAATGCGGTGTCAAAGGCGATACAAATGTACTTTACCGATTATGGAGTCTTTCCTCCGGTCAATAAAATAAACTGGGGAGATGCTTTTACCGACGTCAGTGGTTATGTTTATATGAAAGTATTACCAGTGGAGAATTTTACCGATATCCCCTATTGTTACAAAATTAGTTTAGATGGTAAGAAATACGCTTTATATGCAAATTTGGAAAACACGACTGATAAAGAGTGCACGGTGGGGGCATATAGTTGTGGTGGTAGGCCTAATGCCTATTGTTATGGAATAACCAGCCCGAATACTAATTTAAGCGAGATGAATGATGTTCTGCCTTAAATCAAAATCTAATATAAAAAATGGTTTTACGTTAGTGGAATTATTGGTGGCGATTGCAATTATGGCGACGTTAATGGCAATTCTATTGCCAAATTTATTGGGAGCTCGGGAGAGGGCAACTGATTCCCAAAAGATTCAAAATTTAACAGCGATTAAAAGTGCCTTAAGGCTTTATTATAATGATCATCAATCTTACCCGGCTGGTTCGGGGATTGCTTTGGATGCGGGGATGAGTGGGTACATTAATATCGGCAGTACAGATTATAGTTATTATCAAACCAATAATGGTGACAGCTTTTTGCTGTGTTCAAATTTATCGAGTGGAGTTGGGTCAGATAGCACTGATTCACAAGCCAGATGTGGCTTGCCAGTAAACTTTCAAATTTGTAACATTGGGGCCAATACGACAGTGCCGGGAGTTTATGTGGAATGTGCAAAATAAATCCCTCCAAATCTCCCTTTGAAGAAAGTGAGACTTTATTATAAATTAATAAAAAATAACAATTATGAAAAAAATAAAAAATGGTTTTACGCTATTTGAGTTGTTGGTGTCGATTTCAATAATTGCGATTTTGACAGCGTTAGCGATTATTTCCTATAGTTCGGCACAAAAGAAGGCTAGAGATACCCGACGGCAGGAAGATGTGCAAATGATGGCTAAAGCGGCCGAACAATATTATTCACAAAATTCATATTCTTATCCTCAAGGAACGACGGTGGCCAACTGGACTCCAGCGAGCAGTGGAACCCCTTTACTAAACGTTTTTCCGGTCGACCCTAAAAATGTGGCACCATATACTTATAATTACACAACCAATGCACCGAATTTCACCCTTTATTGTGTTTGTGCTCATTTAGAGAGCGGAACCGGAAACTCGTCGACTAATGGAGCCAATGGGGTTTGTGATTACTCAACCCCAGGGCCTTATTTTTGTGCCAGTAATCAACAATAAAATCGGTCCCTACCCCTCCTTTGAAGAAAGGAGGGGAAATCAATAATAAACAAAACATGAAACAAAAAATAAAAAATGGATTTACGTTAGTAGAGTTGATCGTGGTAATAACAATTATTGCGGTGATTTCGACCATGGCCTTAATTAGTTTTACGGGGACAAATAGAAAAGCCCGTGATGCCAGAAGAATTTCGGACATGCAAAAAATTGCCATTGCTTTGGAAATGATGCGCCAGGTTATTTCGATGTATCCGCCGGCAGCGTCTTCACAACCGGTGGGCTTGGTGCCAAATTATTTACAAGCCTGGCCCACTGACCCAAAAGGTTATAGCTATGTTTATACTCAGATAGATAACTATCATTATGCTGTCTACGGGTACATGGAAGATTTGGGATCGACTAACACAACAACGGCGATAAGTTGTATTGGGGGAAATTGTAATTATAAAATAACTAATCCTTAAAAACCCTAACCCTACCCTTTCCCTTGACAGGGCAAGGGTTTAGAATTGATTATGAGTAAAGGATTTACGTTAGTGGA
Source organism: Candidatus Shapirobacteria bacterium (assembly GCA_903825325.1). GTDB lineage: Bacteria > Patescibacteriota > Microgenomatia > UBA12405 > UBA12405 > UBA2283. The sequence continues at coordinate 25,002 of CAIKAI010000128.1, forward strand.
ATTGATGGTGGTGATCGTAATTTCAATTTTATTGGTGACGGGTGGAGTGATATCGCTTAATAATTATTTAGCTCAAGAAAAAATTAACAGCGCTTCAACTTCGTTGGTATCAATGCTTAGTCTGGCTAAAAATTATGCTCAAACTAAACAAACACCGATAGGATATATGAGTCAGGTTGACTATGTATCGATTCGACTTGGTATCGCTGGTAGACTTAGGGCTTTCCCGGCAAATAATACGAATGGAGTCGATTTGAATACAACTTATTTTGATTTGTTTATTTCACCGCAATCGCCGATTTTAGCCACATTAGTCAATCCAGACACATTAAATTTTGCCGCGGGAACTGGAAAACTTGTGGGGAGCCATGGTGTGCCAGTAGACTCTAATTTTTCCGTAGGCATAACAATAAGTACTCCGGAGGTTAACAATATTAGTCGCCAGATTATCATTAATGCAATTGGTCAAATTAATAGTTACGCCATGAGTCCGGATGTTTTGACTTTTGCCCCAACTCCGGTGCCAACGAGTACTCCAATACCTTCACCGACACCAATTCTGCCAACGCCAACGCCAACACCGATTCCCCCATCGCCAACGCCAACTCCAACCACGATTGGTTGTAACACTTTTTGTGGAATAAAATACGGTAGTGCGGGTTTTTGTCGGAACAGCTGTCTTAATGGCACTCATGACGAAGGTAATTCAATGTGTACTCTGTTACAGAGGTGCTGTTGTAATTAGAATATGATTTATAAAATTGAAATGAACCGAGGACAAAGTTTGATTGAGGTAGTATTCGCCATCGGGTTAATTTTGTTGGTAGTTTCGGGAATTGTCTCGTTGATGTTAAGTTCACTGGGGTCGCGATCCAAGGGTTACGATCGGCTAAAGGCAGTGGAATTGTCACAAATTGTGATGGAGAGTATGGTTAACGAAAAAACTACCGATCCGAGTAGTTTTTGGAATTCGCATTCGACTTTTTGGACCACAAATATGGGGACAACTCAAACAAATACAAATTATCCAAATTACAACTATACCGTGGCGGCTAATCCCCGAAATGATCCGGGATGTAACAATACCGCGACGGCAATGAACTGTATGGATGTGGTGGTTAGTGTGGGGTGGAGCGGCAGTCAGAATACAGAATCTTATAATCAGTTTTTTAGCAATAAATGAAAAATAAACAAGCTTTTACTTTGGTAGAAATGGTGGTAGTCGTGGGTGTTCTGGGATTAATTATGTCGGCGGTGGTGGGTATTTTAGCCAATGCGTTTCGGGCGAAAAATAAAGTGTCGGTGACGGACGTGACGGAACAGGTGGGCGGGCAAACCATTAATGAGTTAAAAAATGATATTATTTCGGCTTTGGGGGCAGGAATGAGTTGTATCAGTTCCCCGGATATTTCGGCGGATACCTTGACCTACACCAGTAGTCAGGATGGTGGAGTAACCACATTGACTTGTGTTGAGGGGGCGGGCATTGCTTCGGCGTCGGCCAATGGCACATATGATTTGACAGGCAATAGCGTTAAAGTGTCAGGATGCAATGATTTTGCGCGCTGTGTCCTCTACCCCGGTTCGGCAGATCGGGTGGCCGCAGTCAATTTTAGTTTTACGGTATCTTCAGGAACGACGAGCGCCAGTGGCGGAGGAGTAGATATGGCTGTCGGGCGAAAGTTTCAGTCGACAGTAACGGTGCGAAATTAATTGCGGAGATATTATCGGTTGGAAACAATTTGTATTCTTTTTTCCGTTTTTACTAGGATGACCCGAGGTTTGTATACATGTGTATTGGGTACGTATGAATATTATAGGTTGATTATTTAATTTAATTTGTGTATAATGCTCTATACTAATTATTGAAATTTGTGATGACAAGAAACTTTGATAATTTGAATTTTGGAAAAGCGGCTCCTCCCTCATTAGAAGAATTGTCGAAAAATCAACCCCCAACACTTAGAGGGCTTTTGCGTGAGCATAAAAAGGCAGTGACCGTTTTACACGACTCAATTGAGGAAGGCGGAATACCGCTAAATAAAAATACACTGGCGGTAGCTTTAGGAGTTGCAGGCATTATTGGTACTGCAATATATGCAGGAAGTGTGCCGACTGATGTCGTGCACGCAGCTGGGTTGCCCTTTATTGGCGGTCACGCAGCATCAGTTGGAAGTGGAGCGGGATTACAAGGAATGGTTCCAAATTTTGGATTAGATAAACCAGTGTCAACTACGGTAATTCCAGGAATTGACAATCCAGTTGGAAAATATTTTGCCGATGCTTACGGTCCAAATGTGTCCGATGTTGATAGTTTGGTGATAGAAGGGACAGTTATTCGACCAAATGACGGAATTTTTCACTCGGATAGTGCGGCAATGTTGGATATTAGAGCTTTGGGAGTAGTAAAAGATAAGGATGGATCAATTAGCATTATGGGATTAACAGAAAGAGACTTTTTTAGTGGGGTTGAATTAGCTCGTTCGGGAAATAAATTAGCCATCTTACCTTTAATTCTTCAAGACACTAGTGTTGGAGTAAATATCAACGGAAAGTTCCGAGAGTTATATAAGTTACCGCCAGAAAATAGTGGCAAACAGGCAAATGGGGGCGATCAATTGGCGTCGTTTTTAAAGGGTGATCCTAAACCAATTCCAGAAGGAACCCCTGAATCAAAGTCTACAGGAACCCCAGCACCTGATGGAACACCCGTTGTCAAAGCGACGAATAGTCCAGCCGGTACGATTGATGGTACTTCGACGGCGCAGCCAACGGCAAAAGCGACTAACGAAGCAGTGGTTACTCAAGATATTTCTAAATTACCGGCCGACATTCAAAGTATTGGTCCGGATGCAAAGTATTTTCAAATTCAACCTGATAAAAGCATTATTGATACTCGTGATGGATCGACAGCGTATGACAAGGATGGAAAATTGGTGGAGTTTAAATATGGAAATTGGGTTGACGGAGTGGCTGGATTGGAAAACACACCGATGAATGGAACAAGATGTATACTTGAAAAGTCAGCATGCGTTAAACCTTTTATTTCACCACTATATAAGGGATTAAGTGTTTATAGAGTAGATTCAGTTTCAACTGGAGCGTTTATTAGAAAGCCCATGATCGACCCAAATAATGGAACAGAATTTGCTAAGTCGGCAGATTTTGTAATAATGAAAACTTTATCAAACAAAGGTGAACCAATGTTGTTTGACATGCCGGTGCAAATATTAGAGCCACAACATGGAGTAGGGAACTTCGCTGCTACAGGTTATCTAATAGGTAATTTGGAAACAGGAAAGTTTGGCGTAAGTAATTATAACGAAATATCACTAAAGGAAGTTATAAATCTTTTCAAGGCAGGTACTGAGCTCGATTTGTGTGTGATTCCAAAATTGTTTGGAACTCAAAATTTTCCTGATGGTGTTCCAAAAAATCCACCACCAATATACTATATTGAGACAATTAGGTTCTATTTGAACGCTGACTACAGAAATAATTTGCTGTCATTTTTAAACGGATCGGCTGACTATACAAAGATAAATGCTGAAAAAAGGCCAAAGATATTTTTTTGGGGCAACTGGTAAATGGTTAAATCTTGACCGAAAGATAATTTGTGTGTAGACTGATTTAATGAATTGGCAGAAGTATCTGAAGATTAGCTTGGTTATATTTGTACTGGTTTTGATTGGCGGTTATGTTTATCTACGAATGAAAGGGATGTGGGTAACGGTGGTGGTTAAAGGTAAAAAAATTATGGTTGGTGCGGTGCCGACGGCTGAACCGGTTAAGGTTCAACAAGCCTTTACCGTCTTAACCGAATCAAATGTTTATGGAGCCAAGGTGCGCGAACCAAAATTTGTTCATGATCGATGGATTACAGGGATTGACGGTAATGCTATTACGGCGATGGACGATGCCGGCAACAAAGCCCAATATTTATGGCAAGGGTCGACGGCTTACTATTGTCAATCGACTGGTTGGCTGTCGCCAAACGTTCCCGTGCCCAACAAACCAGAAGATTTGGCACCATTTCGTTTTTTCTTTTATGGTGATGGACCGAGAGGGGTTATGGGTGCTGATGGTCTGAGTACTTTGATGAAAGATTTTACTGGGCAGAATTTAATTAAATTATATTTGGAGACCGAGCAAAAAGATGAAACAGGAAAATATACGTTGGTGGGGGTAGTGATGTTCCCCCGGGAAACTTGTTTTGGAGGACAGCAATGAGACTAATTGTAAAGTCATTTATAATTTGTTGCTTTTTTTTGGCTATTTTTTTATTCTCGAACGGTAGAATAGAAGCACAGAATAATAATCCTGGATCAGGAAATGTGTGTACTTCGAACTGTTCAGTGTCGCAAGCACTTAACTCGGGGAATGGAGTCGGGAGTTTTACTGGGCAAAGTTATTCAGTAAATGTAAATACAAATGGTGGTTGCGGCGGAGCAAGTTGCGGTCAAACTTATGTTGTTGGATATTATCAAGGGACTAATGGACTTAATGCAGTTGGAACAGGGGGTGGAAGCAGTAGTACCTGTTTTCCCAAGGGAACTAAGGTAACCTTGGCAAATGGCATTAAAAAAAATATTGAAGAAGTAAAAGTTGGTGATGAGGTGGTTGGTGGTGGTCGGTCGATTTCAAAGGTGGCCGGTCTGCAAACGCCTATTAGCGATAATTTATGTCAAATAAATTTGGAAAGCGGAGATAATTTAAAACTAACCCGAAACCATTCAGTATATTCGAATAAAGGTTGGAGTGCGATTTCGCCTGATTTAGCTCTCAAAGAAAATCCTAGTTTAACGATTTTGCCCTTAGTTGCCGGTGATAAAGTGATGAGAGAAAGTGGGCAGTGGGATCAAATAAAAAGTATTGCTTGTCAAAGTGAAGCAATTCAAACATACAATTTAATGTTGGGTAATGGTTCGCACTCTTATTACGCTGATGGCGTATTGGTTCATAATAAGGCGGGAAGATGTCCAGGTGGTTGCTGTACCAACAATAATTGTGGTGAATGCGGCAACCCCCCTTGTTGCGATGCTAATTTATGGGGGTCATGCGGAGGAACTTTGGCTAATTGTACTCAGCAAAATAATTGTGGCACGGTGCGATCGTGTGCTCCGGTAATGTGTAATGTTGCCCCAGTCATTAATTCAGTGACAATTAGTAATGTTGGGGGAACATTGTTGACCGCCGATGCTTATGGCCGTAATCAAATTTGTGATGATTTAATTCGTAACAGCGCAGCCTCGAGAACCGTCAGATTTACTGTTAATGCCACAGATGCAAACGGAGGCATGGACGTGGGTACTAGTTCGGGGGGAATGACATTGATTTGGAATGGCAAGGGAATTACCATTCCCCAATCTACTTTTAAAATTAATGGAAATAATGTGAGTGGAACAGCGGTGGTTTTGTTTACTAGCGCCGACAACAATAAGACAACAATCGATTTGGGAAACACGGTTACTTATTCCAATTATGCGTCCTACCAGACCGATGCTAATACGGTGAGTTTTTGGCATTTAGATTCGGCTTCAGGGACAAATTTTACTGATGCTTCGAATAAGACGAACACTGCCACAGGTTTTGGTACGGGAATTAGTGTCGGGGTGAGTGGAATTATTAATAATGGTCGAACTTTTGTTTATGACAATTCAAATTATTTAGAGGCTTCAAAATCCAATGTGGGTGATTTTGCGGCTGGCCAAGATTTTACGGTTGAAGCTTGGGTTAATTCCGCGCTGGAGCAGTTTACCGATTATGAGCCGTCGGTCGTTTCAAAATGGAACTATGACGCCACAAATGGCTGGACGGGTTGGGGTTTGTATTTTGCCGATGCCCTCCAGAACGGTCCAGCGTATCCATATTTTGAGGTTTATCATAATAACGAAGCTTATTGGGCCGAGGCAGATACAGTGATTAACGATGGCCGGTGGCATCATTTGGTGGGGGTGCGAACTGCCTCTAACATTTATCTATATATTGATGGTGTTCAAGCGGCAGTAACAGCGGCACCATCAATTGATGTGTCGGTACCCAGCAATCCGATTCGAATTGGTGTCGATCAAGGGTCAGAGAGAGGCTCTTATTTTGAAGGCATAATTGACGAGGTGAGGATTAGCAATGTAGCCAGAAGTGCCGCGGAAATTAAACAGGCGTTTAATTATGGTAATGCGCTGAACATTGCCTTAAACGAAAATGATGTGACGGCGATTGTTTACGATCAATGGGGAACGAGTGATATCAATAACTCGAGGAACTTTAAGGTGTGGGACTGTCAAATTCCGGTGACGGGAACAATGTTTGATAGTAGCGATGTCTTATTGGGCGCAGTTTGTTCGACCGGAGTTGGGTTTAGAAATCCGGCACCGGCGTCAATGAATTTTCAATCGGTGGGAGTATCTTTAGTCTCCCCTTTTGGAAGCACTATGCTGCCGACATCGAGCGTAAATACTTATGGCCCGTTTACTTTAACTTGGGGTGGGACATTTAAAATCCAACCAAATCCAGATTTATCAGCCAATAATCTAGTGACTCGATGGATAAATGTGGGGGGGATTGGCACGACTTATTGTGGTCCACAACAAAATTTAGCGACGATGGTTGACCCTTACGACGATACTCCCGGTTTGCAGGTGGATTTTTCAGCGATTAGATTTCAAGACCCATGGTTTCAAGTGGTGGGTGGAGGTGTTCAAGCTAAGGGAAGTTTGGCAAATATGGTGCCTCTGACCTGTGTGGCGAATTCGGCGATATGTACTCCGGCGATGTCGATATCTTCAGGAGTGGGAGTGAGTGATGGTGGATTAATTTCAGGAAATCCAGTTACCAATCGTTCAGGTTGTTCGATTGATGGTGCGAGTCCATTATGTTTTTACAGCAAACCATCAAACTGGGGAGTTAATGCATCGATTCTAAATTCGAACGACCAATATGGCTATCAAACGGCGTATTCAACAGTGGTGCAATCGCTAGGAATAGGAATGACCTTAAACAGCGGAGCCAAAATGTCGGATTTGGGAGCAGGGGCGACTGGCGTCTACTTGGTCAACGGCGACTTTATGGTTGATATTAATAACGTCGTACCTGTGGGTAGTTATTTAATGATAATCGCCAAAGGGACGATTACAATTGCAAGTACTGTTACCAGTACCGCAGGCGTTTTTGTGGGTGATTTAGGAGTCATCACGGCGGCAGCGACAACAGATAATGCATTAACTATAAATGGAATTTTATATTCCGGTTTTGGGAACATCAGACTAAATCGAGGTTTCTTAACCATTATTAACAACAATACTAAACCGGCGGTAACCATAAAATATCGGCCTGACTTTATTTTTAGCTTACCGGGTAATTTATTTAAAATAGTCAGGGGGTTTAGACAATTATGAAAGGTCAAATTGCATTAATAGTTTTGTTAATTTCGGCAGTGGTAATGACCATTGGTTTGTCAATATCGAAGAAAACCGTGGTGACGACAAATATTGAAACGAGTCAAGAACAACTAAAACAAGCCTTTAATACGGCAGAATCAGGCGTTGATTATTATTTAGGTACGGGATCAACCACCTTTTCGGCAGTGGACAACAACAGTACGGCAAATGTGGTGGTGAATACATTGGGCGGAGGAACGACAGTTAACTTTAATCAATATATTGCTAGTTTTGGAGGCGATAACTTTTGGTTGGTGGGTCATTTGGGCGATGGATCAATTGATTTCGCGACATATTATCCGGGGACGGCGCTTAAACTTTGTATTTCGACTGATATGGTGGGGGCAGTAAAAGTTGACTATTTTTATCGAACTGGGGCCAACTATTTGGTGAAACGCCTGGGCTACAATTTATCTAATGACGTCGTTAGCGGATTTAACAATTCACCTAACTTGAATCAAGGTGGTTGCGTCGCCAATTATCATGAACTAAGTTTGAGCTTGCCGTTGGGTGGAGCCAACATTCCCCTGTTGCTGACAGTTAAGTTGATAAAGTCGGGAGGCAAAGTTTACTTAACAGGGAGTGGGGAGAATTTTCCGGCACAAGGACTGGTCATTACCTCAACTGGTCGGGTGGGAAATGTTGCCTCGGGCGTAAGTGTAAATCGAACAGTAGAAACGAGTCGTTTTTTTGATGTACCTGATTTTCTGATTGAGCCAGTGACCACATTTGGCAATGTGTTGAGTAACTAGGTGGATATGTTTATACTGATAGTATGAACGATGTTTTTGGCATTGATATTGGGGTAGGGAGTATCAAATTGGTGGCAATATCCAAGGGAGAGAAAGGTTTGGTGTTGGAGTCAATTGGTGAGGCGAAATCGCCACGGGTGGCCTGGACAAAAGAAGACAAATCAGGTAAAGCGATTGCCGAGGTGGCAGCGACAATAAAAATGCTGTTGAGCGATTTAAAGATTAAATCAAAGCAAGTAATCACCAGTTTACCTGAAGATGAAGTGGTTTCGAGATTAATTAGATTGCCACCGCTCAAAGAAAGTGAAGTGAGAGACGCCTTAAAATTTGAGGCGGAAACCTTTGTCCCCTACCCTTTAGATCAAGTTTCTATTGATTATGAAGTGGTGGAGCAGGACGATGCGGGTCGATTAACTGTGTTCGCGATTGCGGCGCGGAACGATTTGATCCAGGCATATATTAAATTATTCAAGATTGTTGGATTGGAATTAGTGGCACTGGAGTCGCCGGCAGTGGCGATGCGGCGGGCAGTGGCGGAAGCGGTGTCGGCAACAGCGGCGATTATGTTGGTAGACATGGGTGAAAAATACTCTGATTTGGTGAGTATAAATGCTAACAAAGTTTATTTTACCCGAGCCATGTCGGTGGGAGGTGAATCGTTAACCAGAGCAATTTCAGTGAATTTAGGTTTAGATATGGCTTCGGCTGAAGAATATAAACGAGCTTACGGCATGAAAGAAACAGAACTGGAAGGAAAAATTAAAAATTCCATTGGTCCAGTGTTTTCCAGCATGGCCGAAGATATTCGTCGGGCCTTAGAATCGGCTAGAAATGAACAAGGGAAGGCGGTCGATATGCTAGTCTTAAGCGGCGGTGGGGCAAATTTGCCAGGGCTGGCGGAGGAATTGACTAGGATTTTGGGAATAGAAGTCCAAGTAATTCAACCATTTATGAAAATGGATGTAAGCCGGATTGTCTTGCCCATTGATTTAACCACTGAAGGTTGTCGTTTCTCATTAGCAGTCGGGTTAGCTTTAAGGGGTCTAGTATGAGTTTAAACTTACTGCCATCTCAGGCAAAATTTCAAGCTTTAAAAGTTAAACATAAAACTATTGCCAATAAGATAATGCTGGCAATGGCAGGTCTTTGGGTATTAATAGCAGTGGTAGTTTTTGGGGCAAATTTTATAATCGGTTTTAAAGTGGCTGACTCGCAAAAGAAATATAATTCGGTGCTGGCGAGTTTAACCTCTATGGCTAGCGATGTCCAAATTGACCAACAGCTAAAAAATAATGCTAAATTGGTGGGTGAATCCTTAAATAGTCGGTTTGAATACGGTAAATCTTTTGAGTTAATTCAGTCATTATTTCCGACTGGGATAATCTTAAACAGATATAATTTGCAGGACAAAGGGATGTTTGTGGTTGATGGGACAACTACTGGCAAGGCTAATGTTGATAAACTGGAGAATATCGTCAATGAAATTAATAGTGGCAAACGAGAAGGTCTAGCAAAGTGTCAACTTACCGCTTTGGGGGTAGATAATAATACTTGGAACTTTACTATGGAGGTAGGATTAAAATGAAATTAAGTATTGATATGCCAGATAAAGTATTTGGAATTGACTCAAGTATGTTGGTGGTATATTTGCCAGTTTTAGGTTTAGTGCTATTGTTAATTGTGAGTATTGGTTTGGTATTTTTGCCAAAATGGAACGATTTCCAGAATAACTTGGCATTAGTAAACAGTTTCGACCAACAGAAAAGTGATGCTCAAGCAAAAATTCAATTTTTAAATTCGGTGGATCAGTCCGAATTGAAGAAAAATTCTCAAGCGATTAGTGAAGCAATTATGCCGCAAAAGAATGCTTATTTTCTGGTGGGAATAGTGAGAAAGATTGCCGATAATTACGGTTTTCAAATCGATAGTTTTACGGTAAATCCAGGGATTTTGTCGGGGACCGAGCCAAGTATAGTGACGAAGTTGCCAAGTGCGATTGCGAAGATTCCCGTGACGATGTCTTTACTGGGGTCATCCGATAAATATTTAGATTTAATAAAGGGAATTGAATCAAGCTTGCCGATTTTATCGATCGAAGATTTTAAAATGCAAAATGATGGTCAAACCGCCAAGTTAGATTTAACCATTTCCTCGTATTACATAAATAGTAAAGTTAAAGTTGATCCGGCAAAAGTCAGCTTAAGCGATTTGGCATTGACTAAGTCAGAATCAACAGTATTGTCGACTTTGGGAAACTATACTTATTGGGGTGACAATAATTCGGGAAGTCAAACCGTTTCGAGTTATACCAACTACAATCGGACCGATCCGTTTACTCCTTAATATCGAGGGTGTAGTGAACGTTGGGGAAAGACAAATTAAGAATAGTGCGAAGTGATTTGATGATTTTACCCTCTTTGCCAATTAATTGACCAATTAGCTCAGGAGCGGCGCTGATTTCCAAAATGGTGACGTCATTTTCTTCACGACTGTTGACGACAATTGAGGACGAGTCGGTGACAATGGCTTTAACAAGGTAGGTTAGGGTGTCGGTAATGTTGGTCATTATGCCTGGGTAACTTCTACTGGTTCTTCTTTAACTTCTTCTACTTTAGCTTCCTCAACTTTAGCCACTTCAACTTTAGCTTCTTTAACGGGTTTGACTTTGACTGGTCGGGGATGTTTAGCTGGATTGATAATTTTATCAACGCCAAGAGTAACTTGAGCGCCTTTTTTGACCCATTCGGCTAATTTAACCAGATCAATTTGGACAGTTTTGGTTTGAGGGGTAATAAATCCAAGATCGGCGACGACCTGGCCATTAAATTTGCTTCTGGCTTCGGCGACGACAACTCGAAAGGTTCGTTGATGTTTTTTCCCTTTGGGGAATAATTTGATTTTCAGCATAGGATGGATTATACAGCAAAAAGTCCAAAACCCAAAGCCCAAAATCCAAACATTATGAACTTAGTTTGGCCGTGGCAGCAATGGCGGCTGATTCTTCGGCTTTTTGCTTGGAATTGCCAGTTCCTGTGGCAATAAGCTCGGAATCAATATATGCCCCAACTTCAAAGGTTTTTTGATGGTCGGGACCTGATTCGGAGATTGTTAGATAATGGGGAGTGACTCCCCTTTTGGACTGAGCAATTTCTTGAAATTGACTTTTGGGATCCTTAAATATTTTTTGCTGAGAAATAAGAGTAATGCTCGGAGTTAAAAATTTTTTTAGGAACTTGTCGACGGCTTTGTTACCGGAATCAAGATAAATGGCACCGATGACACTTTCAAAGGTGTCAGCAAGTATTGAAAGATTGGTGCGACCATGATGGGTCTCTTCACCGCGACTAAGTTGAATGTACTCGCCTAAACCAAGGTTGGTAGCAATTTTGGCCAAATTTTCGGTACAAACTACAAGCGAACGGAGATTGGTGAGGACGCCTTCGCTAAATTGAGGAAAAAGGCTAAAAAGTTTTTCGGTGGCCCAAAGTTCTAGGACGGCATCACCGAGAAATTCGTAGCGTTCATTACTCTGGAGATGACTATCTTTATTTTCATTAAGGTAGGATCGATGAATAAGTGCTTGAAAAAGTTTAGACTCGTCTTTGAACTTGATATCAATCTTGGTTTGGAGTTGGAGGAGTTGTGGATTCATGAGGTTGATTAATGATACCGCCGAGACAGCCATTGATAAAGGCGGAGCTGGTATCGGTGCCAAATTCTTTAGCCATTTCAACTGCTTCGTCGATAACCACCTTGGGTGGGGCTTTGTTAACGAATTTTATTTCCCAAATTGCACAGCGAAGAATTGCTAAATCAACTTTATTGATTTTTTCGAGTGGCCATTTGGGGGCGATTTGAGAAATAACGGCGTTAATATCGGTTAAATGATTTATTACTTCGAGGGAATCAGGGGTTGATGGATCAGGATTACCGACATCGTAGGCAAAAATAGCCTGCATGTTTTTGATTCTACGGAGATGTCGGGGATCTTGATGACTTTTCACAGCTGTTGGCCCGCCAAAGGCGGATCAGATATTTATAATTGCTGACAATTAGGACATTGGAAGCCAACCAATTTAGGTTGACCACAATGTTTACACAAAATTGGCTTTTGGATGGTTGGTCCGGTGTGAGTGGCGCGGCGTCGGCCTTGACGGCGACTAGAGGGCCAATGTTTAGGTACTGCTGTCATATGGGGATATTATAGCAGATTATTTATACTTGTCTTTATCCCAATTTTTTGGATTATTTATGATGTATTGTCGAATGATCCAGAATCTTTTTTCTGTGCGAATTATTTTATCATAAAATTTTGTTTGCCAAATTTTTTTATGAAATTTAGGCCAATCGTTTTCTCTGACATTTTTAATATATTCGTTAGTGGACATGGTTTTAAACCATTGAATGGCATGCCCAATCATTCCGACGTTACCGAATTTTGTAGGAACGGACCCGTGTGTCCGTTCCTCGCCTAAAGGTATTTTATGATTGATAATTAATATTCCGTGAATGTGGTTGGGCATGACCACAAATTCATTTAATGAAATCGCCGGAAATTTTTCAGGAATCTTGATCCACCATTTTTTACAAATTTCACCAAATTCGGTAAATTTAATTGTTTGAGACGAACGGATATCCGCCAAAGGCGGACATGCGCGTACCGTTCCTACGGATGGTGAACTTAACGACGAACGGACACACGGGTCCGTTCCTACGGATGGTGAACTTAACGACGAACGGACACACGGGTCCGTTCCTACAATAATATTTGATAGAATTTTTTGTCTGTCTTGGCAACAAATTGTAATAAAATAATATCCATTTGACGAATAATCCCATCCAGGTAATCGAAATTGTTTTTCTAATTTGAATGGAAATAGAACAAATTGACCCATTTAATTTGTGGCCGTAATTGTCGAATGATGATGAATTAACTTGGTGAAATCAAACTGGGGATGGGTTTTTTGGATGTTTTTAATTATTTGTTGACCGAGATTAATAAGGGTATAGTCGGAAAGATTGGCAATTTTCAATGAAGGGAAGCCGTGCTGAATTAAGGAGAACATTTCTCCAGGACCTCGGGTTTTAAGATCATAGTCGGCGATTTTTTGGCCGTCGGTCGTGGTACAGAGCATTTTTAAACGATCAATAGCTTTTTCATTTTCAGATTCTGTAAATAAATAACAAAAGCTTTGATCGACTCCCCTACCCACCCGGCCACGAAGTTGGTGAAGTTGGGCTAATCCGTAACGATCGGCGGATTGAATAATCATGGTGGTGGCATTAGGAAAATCGATGCCGACTTCAATAATCGGGGTGGTAACTAATATATTAATTTTATTTTTCTTAAATTGGTCGAGAATATTGTCTCGGTCGTTTGGCTTTATTTTGCCATGGATTAGAGCTAATTTCAGATTTGGAAAGACGTCGGCTTGGAGATGTTCAAATAATTCACGGGCCGATTTGACCGAGGTCAAAGTTTCTGATGGTTCAATAAAGGGACAAACTATAAATGCTTGCTGTTGAGTGGTGTTGATGTGCGTCTCAAGCCATTGATAACAATTGGTGTATTTGTTCTCAGGGACTAAAAAAGTTTTGATGGGTAAGCGATGACTGGGTAAAGAATCTAAAACTGAGAGATCGAGATTGCCCATAATGGTTAAACTAACGGTGCGCGGAATGGGGGTGGCGGTCATAGTTAAGCAGTGGGGCGGGTGGAGTGAGTCAATTAAAAAAGTTCGTTGTTCGACGCCAAATTTATGTTGTTCATCGACAATTAAAAGGTCAACTTTGGCGGCAAATAATTCTTTCTGATAAATGGCGGCATGGGTGGCGATAATAATTGATCCAGCGGAAAGTCGGGTTAACTTGGTACTGGCTGACAAAAACTTAATGGGTATTTTTAATAATTTTTTGAAAGTGGCTAAATGTTGACGGGCAAGAATCTCGGTGGGGGCAATTAAAAGCGAGGTGGATTTATTAATATGAGCCAGTAAACAGGCTAAAATAGCAATAACGGTTTTGCCGGAACCGACGTCACCCTGGAGTAAACGGTTGCTGGGAGTGGTCGAAAGTAAATCCAGTTTAATTTCACCCCAAGCTTTAATCTGAGCAGGGGTTAATTTAAATGGAAGGGTGGTAATAAATTGGTCAATTTCAACTGAATCAGTAAATATTTGATGGGGAGTTTTGCTGGCCCATGATTGTTTATTAATCAATGATTGGCATTGCAGTGATAAAATCTCGTCGAGACCGAGGCGGGTGGTGGCTAACTCCAATTTTTTTAGATTTGTAGGTTGGTGGATTTCCTGCAGTGCAGTTTTTAAATCAATTAAATTTGGTTGAGTTGGGAGTGGATCAAAAACGTTATTTAGAAGTGTCTGGAGTTGGGTGGAGAAAAAAGTCCGAAACCAACCGCTGGATAATCCTGAAGTTTGTGGGTATATCGCGATGATTTTGCCGGTATTTGCTTGACCACTGATGGCGCCAATAATGGTTTTTTTGTTTTGGTAGAGGGAAACTGTCCCGGCAAAACTATAGTTTTGCCCGACCGAAAAGTTTTTGGAAAGATAGGGTTGGTTAAACCAGATTAAATTAATTTGACCGGTAGCATCAACGACCGTGGCGGTTTGAATATTTTTATGACTGCGGGTAAAGACATTATTAAATTTTAACAACTTACCAGTAATGGTGGCGTTAGTATTGACTTCAAGATTGGATATGGCCGAAACATGGGAAAAATCGATATAGCGGCTGGGAAAATGATACAGCAGGTCAAGTGAAGAAAAGATATTTAATCGGTTTAATTTCTCAATCGTCTTGGGACCGAGACGGGGAAGCGAGGTAAGTTCTAACATGCACTTTATGTTATCATTTGTTATGAAAATCGGGGCTTTAAAAATCAAGAATAAAGATATTCAAAAAGGTATATTAATATTGGCTATGTCAGCCTTACTTTTAGGGAGTTTGGTGCCATTCTTAAGTACCTTGGTAACTAAATGAGAGAAAAAATTATTTTATATTGGGAAAGAATTTGGCTGTTAATAAAAAATTGGAGTATGGATGCATTTGATAAAGCGAAAAAATATAAATTTACAATGCCGGGACGAAGATGGTGGTATCGGTTTTTTATTGTTGTTTTGGTACTAATTGCCTGTGGATATATTTCGATTTTTATTTTATTTGCCTGGTTTTCTAAAGATTTACCAACTCCCAACAAAGTGGTCCGGCGTGACGGATTTTCTACTAAAATCTATGACCGTAATGGTCAATTACTTTACGATGTTTACAAAGATGCCAAGCGATCGCCGGTAGTATGGGAAGATGTACCTGACGGCTTAAAAAATGCCACGGTGGCAGTGGAAGATAAAGATTTTTATAAACACCAGGGATTTGATCCGTTAACGCCATTTAGAATAATTAAAAATTATATTGTGTTGCACCAGTTAACAGGTGGCTCAACATTAACCCAACAGTTGGTTAAAAACGTTTTACTAACTTCTGATAGAACAGTAACCCGAAAAATCAAAGAATTCATTTTAGCGGTACAAATTGAGGCTAAATACAAGAAGAGTGAAATTTTACTGATGTACTTAAACGAAGCACCATATGGCGGCTCGGCCTGGGGGGTAGGGACAGCGGCGGACCAATATTTTGGCAAGCCGGTAAAGGATTTGGATTTGGCAGAATGTGTTATTTTAGCTGGATTACCACAACGACCAAATGTTTACTCACCTTTTTCTAAAACCCCCACCGCTTATATTGACCGAACGACCCATGTGTTACAACGGATGGTCGAGGATGGCTATATTAATGATGAGACGCGAAAAAAGGCTCTGGAAGAGGTAAAAAACTATAAATTTGCTATAAATACCACCCAACTAGAAGCTCCACATTTTGTGTTTTGGATTCGAGATCAATTGGTAGCCAAATATGGCCAAGATATGGTCGATGGTGGTGGTTTAAAGGTAACCACGACTTTGGATTTGAATTTACAAAGAGGTGTTCAACAAATTGTATCTGACGAAATTACCAAGGCAGAAAAATTGGGAATTAGCAATGGGGCGGCAGTAGTAATTGACCCAACTAATGGTCAAATATTGGCGATGGTGGGGTCAAGGGATTACAATAATGATGCAGTTGGCGGGAAGTTTAATGTGGTGACTCAAGGTTTGCGCCAGCCGGGATCGTCGATTAAGCCAGTAACCTATTTAACGGCGATTAAAAAAGGCTGGACTGCCGCAAGTATGGTAGTCGATGCACCAGTGACTTTTGCCGGAACTGGTGGTCAGAAAGATTATAGTCCACAAAATTATACTGGCAAATTTAATGGACCGATGTCTTTGGCGTCGGCTTTAGGTAATTCAATTAATACTGTGGCAGTGAAAACTTTGGCAAATGTAGGATTAAAAGATATGCTGCAACAGTCATTTGATATGGGGTTGACGACATTGGAGCCAACAGCCACTAATTTATCAAAATATGGTTTTGCGGTGACTTTGGGTGGAGCGGAAGTAAAAATGATTGACATGGCCACAGCGTATTCCGCTTTTGCTAATGGTGGTAATAAAGTTGATCAAACAGGAATTTTAAAAGTGGAAAATTTAAGTGGCCAAGTGTTGGAGCAAAACGACCCGATGATGGGTAAGAGTGTGATGACACCACAGCAGGCTTATATTATTTCGGAAATTTTAGCCAATAATGAAAATCGAATTTTAACTTTTGGAGCAGTAAATGGACTGATAATTCCTAACTATCAGGTAGCGGTGAAAACTGGTACGACCAATGATAAAAGAGATAACTGGACAATTGGTTGGACACCAAACTTATTGGTGGATGTGTGGGTGGGAAATAATGACAATACTCCAATGTTAAAGGTGGCTTCAGGTGTATCAGGAGCCAGCCCGATTTGGAAAAAAATTATGCAATTAATTTTACCGACCAGGCCAAAACAGGATTTTCCGATTCCCGATAAAATTGTGAGCGTCAGTGTGGATAATATTTCAGGCTATGCAGCACATGATGGTTTCCCCAGTCATAATGAATATTTTATTGATGGGACCCAGCCAAAGATAGATGATCCGATTCATTTAAAATTGAAGATTTGTAAAAATGGCGCCGGGATTGCGCCGCCCGCGGACGTGGCCAACAATAATTTTGATTCTAAAGAGTTTGTCAGATTAAAGGAAGATGATCCGGTGTCAACTGACGGCGTCAATCGTTGGCAGCAAGGAATTGATGGTTGGATTGCTCAGCAGTCAAATAAAGATTTTTATAATCCGCCGAGTAATTATTGCCGCAATGATGGATCGGTGTCGGCATCGTTTGACAACCCCAGTGACCAATCAACTGTGGGCAATAATTTTCATGTGAAGATTAGCACTAACTCGTTAAAAAAGATTACTCAAGTCAAACTGTGGGCCAACGGTAATGAACTTAAGACCTGGACTGATCGGCCGTTTGAAGGCGATTTTAATTTAGGTGATGGCACTTATACTTTAAAGACGGAAGTCACCGATATTGATGGTGCGGGCTACTCAAAAGAAATTAAGATTGGGGTTAATAAACCCTGGGATTGGTCGCCCTCACCCACTCCGACGATGACACCAGAACCTAGCCCAACATCGGCGCCAACGGCGGCACCAACTAGTTCACCAATACCAACAATAGCACCAATTGTGACCCCACTACCGACTAAGTAATAGATTGATATATAAATATATCAATAGAATAGGTATAAATTAGTTTGATATATATGCTAGCAGTTAAGACATGCTACTGCTAATATAATTAATAAGCGTTGTAGAAAAATCTTTTAAAGATTCTAAATCAATCCATTCATCGTCAGCATGGATGCCGCCAAAAATTGGTGATGATAAAATGACAGCAGTTTTGTCAGAGTGAAAATAGCGAGCATCAGAAGTGCCATTCTCATTGATTAAAATCTTAGCTAACGGTAATTCTGGAGCGATAAGCATAGTCCATTTTTTAATGGCCGGATTATGAACGTCGATTTTGAAAGGCTGGGCGTTAATTATCTCTTTAATGGAACACCCCGGACTAATATTTTGGATAATTGATTTAATTGCCTCTGGATTATCATTGGGAACATAACGGATGTCGAGGATAACTTCGGCATAATCGGGTACCTGGTTAGTTTGTAAGCCGCCACTAATTTTGCCAAAGTTAATCGTAGTTTTCCACACCGGTTTTTGAGGAACTGGATACATTTTGGAAATATTTATAATCGCTTTGGCAATTTTAGTAATGGCATTATCCCCCAACCACAAATCCGAAGCGTGAGTGGAAATACCATGGGCGCAAATGGCTAAATGAAGGACACCTTTGGCATTTTTGGCAACATGGTTATTTTCGCCACCATCGGGAATGATGACAACTTTGGGATGATAGCCAATTTTATTGACTAAATAATTGGCGCCATCAAGGCCGCCTAATTCTTCATCCGAAGTTAACATTAAGCCGATAGAGGGTAATTTATTTCCGGAGTGATAAAGCGTTTTTATGGCGACAATAAAGGCAGCAACCCCCCCCTTCATATCGGCAACACCCCGGCCGTACATTTTTGATTTGTCTGAAGTCAAAGTAAACAGGCTATTTGGGGCGGGGACAACATCAATATGGCCATTGAGCATAATTTGCGGGGCGAGAGTATGATCGCTTGACCAAACAATTGAGCGATGCTGATTATGGCTATATTCTTTAACTATTAGTGGATATCCCACGAGTTCTTGTTTGATATAGGCATAACAGTCATCGATAGCCTTGGGATTATCGGCGGTCGTGGGGTAAGCAATTAATTTTGAGGTTAGATTTATTAATTCTGATTTCATAATTGGTGTAATAAATTAGTAATTTGGGTGCAGGTTGTTTGATCAAGATTGATTGGATGTAAGCACTCCTGATAATGATTCATGGTTTTGCGCCAACCGACTTGCCATTGAGGTGCAGACTTTTCGTCATTATGCCAAGGGCGAATCATGGCCGGTTGCAATCCTGCATCTCGTAAGTATTGAGACGTCTGAATATCATCAACTGGGCAATAATAGGTAATGATTTGCAACCCAATTGTTTCGGATATTTTAGTCAGATCATTTATATCTGAATTACTGGCAATATTAATGAATCCTGAGGCATCGGGGAGAATAATGACCATCTGACTATCTTTTAGGCTTAATAGCCTAATGTCAGGACTAAGGATTTGGACATTTAGGCCGTTTAGGTCATCAATCCTACGCCCAATACTTTCTTTTAGTTTTGTTGCCGATGGTAAAACTTCTCGAGCCAAATTTATATCTTTGGCTGGTGGATTGAGGGATGCTTTAAGATTGTTTTGTAATATCGTTTTGAGTTGATTAGGCCAACAACTTAGTTGATTGATTAGGACTTGAGTATCGAGATGAAGACCACTGAGGTGGACCATTGATTCGCGGGCGGGTCCTAATTGGTCGTGTTGGTAAACAATATGTTTACCGCTCTCAACCGATGTGGCGGCTAATCCCCCATTAATAGCGGCCTTCTGCATTCCGACTTGGTCAGCTCGGGCATCAGCCCAAGGTGTTTTGCCTAATTTCTGACAATCGTCGACTAAATTGGCGGTGATGGCTTTAGCTAAGCCGTTGTGGCGATATTCAGGGTCAACGACGACTCTTTTTATTTCGGCCATAGGTTGGGAAGAAATATCAAGTACGGCAGTGGCAATTATGTTTTTTTGTGGTCCAACGGCAACTAAGCGATGTTCGCCTTGATCAATTGCTTTAGCAACTTGGGTTGAATCATAAACTGATTCGAATGGATAACCGGGAAGTCCCCGGGTGACTAAATTGACTAAATTTTGAGCGTCGCCTGTGATAGCAGGACGAATGTGATAGGGTAAATTTTCGGACATAATTTGAAATTTAAAATTATAATATAGAACAAAAAAAGCCTCCCGAGAGGGAGGCTTGACGATTTCAAATTATAGTTTGATTACGTTAATACCTCCCGGCTCGGGCAGGTAAAGGTAAATGATTTAACTATAATCAGCATTATATTATTATAGGACATATTCAGATTTTGTCAAGATTAAAGGTTTTAAGATGGATTTTTTTGGCAGTTTTGTCGTCGCAATTGTAATAATGCACTCGAAAGGTATATTTATCTTTATAAATATCAGTGATTTCCATGGACCACAATATCTTTGGGTCAATTAAAGCGGAATATTTCTTGATTAATTCAAGTGGTTCGACTTTTTCTGAAATAGTAACATTGGCGTCGAGGGTGATGATTTGTGAGGTTAATTCGACGGCGGTGTTGTGAATTGATTGAGGTGCATAATTATCGGGTAAAGGTTGATCGTCGAGAATGGTTTCGGAAAAATTTTGGCCATCATATGTTCCTAGTGCAAATTTTTCGATATATTTATCGTTTTGTTGAGAAAAGATTTTGCCAATTTCAAAAAATTTGGGATGGGGAAGTTTATATTTTTGATACTGGATTAATTGTTGTTTTAATGAAGGAATCAGACTTTGACGTAAATAGACAATTTCATCATTGATACTATTTTCGGTTTTAATGACTGTTTTGGGATCAACTGGTGAACCAACTAAAGGCCAAGTTAAAACTTCATCGTAACCCTCGGCGACTAATTTATCTTTAGTTTCTTCAATTAAATAAAGAATTTTGGGTGTAATGTTGGGAACGTCCTTAGAAATCAAA
>CAIKAI010000129.1 GCA_903825325.1 Candidatus Shapirobacteria bacterium
CCAACGAAATTAAAAATATTATATCTTATCTTGGTATTAAGCCGACATACTACCACACAGCTGAGCTCTATCGTTCTGGTAAATTTAATGAATCAATTAAAATTGTGCTTGATAATGCTGATAAAATTCGTCAAATTTATAAAGAAGTTTCAGGGAGCGATAAAGGCAAAGACTGGTTTCCACTCCAGGTCGTTTGTCCAAATTGCGGTAAGATTGGCACTACTCGTGTGAATGGCTGGGATGGAACGGAAGTCGAATTTGAATGTGTAGAGAACTTAGTTGACTGGGCTAAGGGTTGCGGTTTTAAGGGGAAAGTGAGCCCATTTGATGGCAACGCCAAGTTACCTTATAAGGTTGAATGGCCCTCAAAATGGCATTTGTTTGGCGTCGATATTGAAGGTGCAGGTAAAGATCATGCCGCCGCCGGCGGCACTCGTGATGTGTCTAGCCGAATTTATAGAGAAGTTTTCAAGAAAAATCCGCCATTTGATGCACCGTACGAGCATATTTTAATTGGTGGTGCAAAAATGAGTTCAAGCAAAGGTTTGGGTGTGACCGCTATTCAGATGTCTGAACTACTCCCGGCCAATATTTTAAAGTTTCTTTTCACTAGAACCAAGTATAAACGGGCGATTGAATTTAATCCGGAAGGTGACACCATTCCGCTTTTATATGACGAATACGATCGCTGCGCGCAGGATCACAAAAATCCGCCAGCTGGTGGAGAGACCGATATGGCGCGCGCCTTTTATTACACTCAAAAAGGGCTAGAAAATAACCTACCAGATTATTATTTACGATTTTCTAAAATTGCCAATTTCCTTCAAATGCCACGAATGGATATTCTGGCTTATGCCAAGGAGGAGAAGGGCATGGAGTTAACCGCCGTCGAAAAAGAAGAAATTGAAAATAGAATTAATGTGGCCAAAAAATGGTTGGAAACTTATGCACCTGATAGTGTCAAATTTACGGTCTGTGAGAATCTGCCGGAAGCGACTAAGAATTTAAATGATTTACAAAAAGAATTTTTAACTAAAATTGCCGAGTCTATGGAATCGGCAGGGAACTTAACCGGCGAGGAGCTTCATCAGCAAATTCATGAAATAAAAAATGCCTTACAAATTCCGCCACGCGAAGCTTTTACAGCCATTTATTTGAGCTTTTTGGGTAAAGAATCTGGGCCCCAAGCCGGCTGGTTACTGGCTAGTTTAGATTCCGATTTTGTGATTAAAAGATTGAGAGAGGTTTAAGATGAATTTAGATAAATTCGATAGAGGTGTTTTTATCACTAACGTTCTCGGAATTATTTTCGATTCTAAAGCTGGTCAAATCTTGATTGGCAGACGGGAAAATGATCCTTATATTAAGGAGCTAACTTGGTGCTTTCCTGGTGGTCGTCCTGGCTACAATGAAGATCTAGAGAGTTATTTGATGTCGGAAATAAAAAATAAAACACATCTTGATATTCGGGTTAAAAACATAGTTTTTGCTAAAACTTATCCGGAAAATAGACAGTTTTTATCGATTTATTATTTATGTGAGCCATTGATAGCGGATGAAATGCCGGGCGGAAATATCAAAGAACTAAAATGGATAGATCCTTCTAAAGTTGAAGAATATTTTACATCGTCAATTCATCCAAAAATTATTGAATATTTAAAATCATTACAAAATCATTCGGAGGTATAAATGTTGGACATTAAATTCATCCGTGAAAATTTAGAGACAGTTAAAAAAGCTTTGGCTAAAAAAGGCAAAGATTTTGATTTAGAAAAAGTTTTAAAGCTCGATGATCAAAAACGGGATTTACAAATTAGAACCGAAACCTTGCAGGCCGAGGCAAATAGTTTGGCCAAAGCTGGCGAGCGGTCAGACAGAGCCGTGGAAATTAAAACCATGCTCAAAGATTTGGAGCCGCAGCTCGTTGAAGCTAAGGAAAAGTTATTTATCGAAATGGCCGTTATCCCAAACCTACCGGATGAATCTGTTCCTTCTGCCGAAGCGGGTGACCACGAAGATTATAAATGGGGTGAAATTCCAAAGTTTGATTTTGAAATTAAGGATCACTTGGATTTAGGCGAGGCCTTGGATTTAATTGATATGGAACGTGCCGCGCGGGTTTCCGGTGCCAGGTTTTATTACTTGAAAAATCAAGCGGTCTTGCTGGAATTTGCTTTGATTAATTATCTAACTGACAAATTGGTTAAACGTGGTTTTACTCCCATGCTTGTGCCTGATTTGGTCAAAGAAGAGGCGATGTTTGGCACCGGTTTTTTTCCGGCCGAAAAGAATGAAATTTACCAAGTTAACGCCGACGGCGATAATTTGTATTTAATCGGCACAGCTGAAGTACCTTTGGCTAGCTATCACGCCGGCGAGATTTTATCGGAAGATGTCTTACCAATTAAATATTTTGGTTTTTCAACTTGTTTTCGCCGCGAAGCAGGCTCTTATGGTAAAGATACGCGGG
>CAIKAI010000130.1 GCA_903825325.1 Candidatus Shapirobacteria bacterium
AAAACTGACGCACAGACAACAACAATAAACCAAGCCGACACTGATGCCAATGTCATTCCAAAAAAATTATCAAGTCTGATATTTTTCAAGAATTTTTTACTAATTTTTGGATTTTTACCAGTTGCTGACAATCGATGGTGGGAAATTTCTTCCTCGACGATCTCGGACGTATCCCAAAAAAAGCAATATGGCGATACCGTCGTGCCCAAAATCCCGACTAAAATATACATCGTAGTGGCATTTATAGTTGGTATAACGAAAAAAGTATTTCTCATCAACTCTAGCCAATCTTGACCTACCAAAAAAGCCGTAATAGGATATGCCAACAAAGCAATCGCTAACCATTTTAAAATTTTGGCATATTTTTTATAGCTGAAAAATACAACCATTAAAGTAACGACGGCCGCATAAAAAATAGCTAAAATCCCAAAAGGAACATTTATAAATAACTGTGTGGTAGCCGACATTGCCCCTAAGTCAGCACCTATATTAATTGTGTTGGCAATAACAACCAAAATAACCGACATAAATAACAGCTTTTTGCTGTAGTTTTCTTTGATAACCGCCGCCAAACCTTTACCGGTCACAGCGCCAATACGCGAGCATGACTCTTGAACCGCCAACAACATTGGATACATAATTGGAAATATCCACAAAAAGCCCATATTGTAGGCCGCGCCAGCTTGAGAATAGGTTGCAATCCCAGATGGATCATCGTCAGCCGCACCAGTGACTATGCCCGGACCCAAGACGCGCACAAAACGACTAAAGTTTTTACGATGAATCATATGCAAAAAGATGTTTTTTGCGTGACGTTCAGTTTTGATAACTTTACGATTAATTTTGCGAGTGCTTTTTTTGAATCGCTTAATTTTTTCTTCCATATTTGCAATCAAATCCACCACGCTTATGATTATTAATTTAAGCATACTATATATTATTACTAATTAATAGTGTCACTTACGTTTATATCGCCATACTTTTGCTATAATGTCTATATGCCTATTATTCAAGATGACGAATTTGGCAAAATTACCGTCCGCCGCAGTGCGCGGGCAACTCATGTTAGTGTCCGAGTTGCACCTGATGGTACCTTACGTGCGTCATTGCCACTTTATGCGCCAACTTTATTAGTTAAACACTTACTTAAAACATCCCGCGAAGAACTGCGCAAAATATTATCTCAATCTAAACCTGAGTATATCTATTCCAATGGTATGCAAATTGGTAAAAGTCATACCTTAATCATTAGAGCCACAGACAACCAAACGTTTTCGGTCAATAAACATGGGCTACAAATAATCGTTAATTTACCAGCCAATATAGCTTTAAATAGTCCAAATGTTAATCGTAAAATTCGTGATGCCGTTATTGCTGCGTTACGGATTGAAGCAAAAAGTTATCTACCGAAACGACTATCATTTTTAGCTGAAAAATACGGTTATCATTACGATAAAGCCCGATTCTCACATGCCAGCGGACGATGGGGAAGTTGTAGCAGTAATGGAACTATAAGCTTAAATATCGCATTAATGAAACTGCCATTTGAATTAATTGATTATGTCATTATTCATGAA